>VSPV01000003.1 GCA_009775605.1 Paramuribaculum sp. | reverse complement strand
GGATTGCCGCCGACGAAGAACTTCGCACACGTATGCTCTTCTTCGACTTGCTTTAGACTGTCACTCTCCGTTTGAACCACAGCGATTATCCATAACTTTCCCCAAAAAACATCATTCAGGCGCCTGCCAGAACCACTCCTCATCCGTTGTATTGTAATCTGTATCTGGATAAGCGACGCCCTGCGGAACAAGAGCCACATGGCTACCTTGTTGATGAGAGCGACGGCCTTCAGGCTCAGCCTGATTGTATGTATTGACCTCCAATACATACAAATTCTTGGCCATATAGTAGTCTATATAATTCTCCTGTGACTCCGGATAAATTACGCAATCCCAACGGAATAACCACTCTCCTTGTGAATAAAAAAATACCTCTTTTATTATTGCGAGGCAAAAAAAATTGGGATTCTTTAAAATTTTTTTCGAAAAAAATTTGGAGATACAAAATTCTTCCATACCTTTGCAGTGTTGTACTTCACTACAACACCATATAACCACAACAAATCATTGTCATCCGTTATGAAAAAAACATTGCTCATTGCCTTGGTGACCATCCTTTCTGTTCAGGTTCAGGCACAACTTCTCTGGAAAGTGTCGGGCAACGGCATAGAACGTCCGTCGTACATCTTCGGAACCCATCACCTCGCGCCCTCCGATTCCATCCTCTCCGCTCATCCCTCGATCGACGCCGCGCTCCAGGCGGTAGACTGCGTATACGGCGAGGTTCTGCTCTCCGACATGGCTTCGGCCCAAAACGAAGTGATGGCAGCGCTGCAGGCTCCTGCCGACTCTACCCTTACCGACATTCTCACCACCGCCCAGCTCGACTCCATCGGCACACTCCTCACCTCTTACGCCGGCACCCCCGTGAACCCCGCGATGTTCTCAGCTTTCAAGCCTGCAATGATCTCCACTCAGCTCGAAGCGCTCCGCTCTCTCGCCGTATTTCCGGGATTCAACCCCGCGCGGCAGCTCGACGCGCTGATTCAGACCAAGGCTACCGAGCTTGGCAAAAAAGTAGACGGTCTCGAGACAATCGCCTTCCAGATCAAACTGCTCTATGGCTCGCCGGTAGCACGCCAGGCCGCCGACCTTATGAAATCCGTGAGGCTCGACGGTAAACTGCGCCTTTTCACCCGCGAACTCACCCGGGCATATACCGCCGGAGATCTCGAGCGTCTGCACGCCCTGATGAACGATCCCGAGACAGGCATGACTCCTGAAGAGGCCGAAACCCTAATCACCAGCCGCAACCAGGCATGGGTAAACTTTCTGATAGGAGCCCTCACCACCGCTCCCATGTTCATAGCCGTAGGCGCCGGACATCTCCCGGGCCCCAGCGGAATCATCAATCTGCTGCGCTCCAAAGGCTACACTGTGGAACCGGCCGAGAGTTCCATCACCCAGTAACGATATAAACCATTATACGAGATAATATAATGCTTCAGCTCAACAACGTTTCCTACAGCTACCGCAAGGGCGAAAAAGCTCTCGACAGCATCAACGTGACTGTTCCTACCGGTCTGCATCTCCTCCTGGGAGAGAACGGAGCCGGAAAAACAACCCTGCTTCACATCATAGCGGGCCTGAGGTTCCCCGAGTCCGGAGAATGCCTTGTAGACGGCGTCGACACTTCTCTCCGCTCCCCCGCCACCCTTTCAAAGGTGTGCATCATGGCCGACGACACCATGTTTCCCGCATCGTCAATCAACGAGATGGCCCGGCGCTGCTCCGACTTCTACCCTCGCTTTTCTCCCGACGTGCTGCGCCAGTGTCTCGACGCTTTCGGCATGACGGGCTATGAAAAGCTGGCCCACATGTCGCTCGGCAACCGCAAAAAAGCGCAGCTTGCCTATGTGCTCGCCCTGCAGACCGACATTCTGCTTCTCGACGAGCCGGCCAACGGACTCGACATATCCTCCCGTCAGATTCTTCTTGAACTTCTGGGACGTTTCATCCTCCCGGAACAGACCGTGATCATCTCCACTCATGTGGTGTGGGACTTCATGAACCTCATAGAAGGCGTGATGGTGATAAACCGGGGAAAGATGCTTACGGCCATGTCCACCTGGGACATCACCCGCCGTCTGGCATTCGTCACCGACCGTCTGCCGGTGGAGAACGCACTCTACTCCACCCAGCTTCAGGGTCTCTTCCACGCCATTCTTCCGGCCGATCCCGAAAACCCCACCGACCTCGACTTCCTCCTGCTCTACTCGGCCCTCCATTCGCCGAGCAGCGAAAGCATTCTTTCAATCCTTAACGCCGAATGATCATGAACTCAATCACAACATATCCCGCCGACCGTTTTTCCTTCGGCCGACTCGCGATGGTGGCCCGCTATTACTGGCCCACCGTAAGAATGCAGGTAATCCTCTATCCGGCCATTTCACTTGTGGCAGGCATACTCATCACCCTTTGCAAAGGCCATGCCGGCTGGGCGCTCATCCTCACCGGTTTTCTCTCGATGCCGATGTCGCTTCTGCTTAACTTCGGGCCTCTGGTCTTCGCCATGAAGTCAAATCAGGAGATAGAGACCATGATTCCAGCACGCACTTCCGAGAAGACTACATTCGTGCTTCTCTACAATCTCGTGGTAATGCCCTTCCTGATTCTCTTCCCTAAGTTCATAGTCACTTATATCTTCTTCCCCGACTATGCCATGACCCTGGCCGACGACCAGGAAGCCCAGGAAGTGCTTCGCGACCTCCTTGCCGACAACACCTTTTTCATGCAGGCCATCTCGCTGTGCTCCACCCTGATGCCGGTGGCTGTCTGCACATTCTGTGTATTTTTCTTCCGCAAGCGCCGTGTGCTCTATTCCATCATCTGGACCATTGTGTCCATAATGGTTCCGGCCATAGCAGGCATAGTGTTCGGAATATGGTTTGCACTTACCGACATCGCCTCGGGGATGGACAAAGATGCCTTCAAAACCGAATTCATCGACGTCTTACGGCCGCTGACCATTTCAATTTCAGTCATCGGACTAATTATCGACATTATCTTCTGCTGGCTCACAGCCCGCGCTATCCGCAGAAATCAGTATTAACCAGTAGTAAATGGACTTCAAGACCGACAAACCAATATACCGACAGATTGTCGACTATTGCTTCGCCTGCATTCTCACGCGCAAGTGGCTGCCGGGCGAGAAGGTTCCGTCCGTCAGGGAAATGGCTCTGCAGATGGCGGTCAACACCCACACGGTGATAAAAGCCTTCGATTTCCTGCAGGATGCCGGAGTGATTTACCCCAAAAGAGGAATGGGGTTCTTTCTGGCCGACGACGCCGAATCGCAGGTTGACCGCATACGCCGCGAACAGTTCTTCTCCGAGACTCTTGACCATCTCTTTTCCGAAATGGATATGCTCGGTATAAGCATGGACAGTGTTGTAGAGCACTGGAAAGCACGCAAGAACCGCGCGGCTGACGCCCCGGAACCAACACAGCAGCAATAGGTAACAACTTTTTCATACTATTTTTCACGAGGACCGGAACTTTTTCCGGCCCTCGTTTGTTACAGCCTTATACAGGCCTTAATACTCACACTGCAAAAATTAGTCCGTCATGATTACCATCGTTTACTGCCATCCTTACGACAAGAGCTTCAACCATGCCATTCTCAACGCCGTCACGAAGGAACTCACCGACAACGGCCGCGATTACCAGGTGATAAACCTCTACGACGAGCACTTCGACCCCGTGCTCGGAGTCAACGACCTTGCGGTCTACTCGCAGGGAAAAACTCTGGACGAACAGGTGAAACATTACGACGAAATGCTGCAGCGCACATCCGAGATTGTCTTCATCTTCCCCATATGGTGGGGAATGATGCCTGCCATGCTCAAAGGCTTCTTCGACCGCACTTTCCTCAAAGGCATTATCTACGACACCACTCCCGAGGGCGCGCTGATGCCATGCCTCGACATACACCGCACCACGGTAATCACCACCTCTGAGGAAGATTCCGCCATCATCGAGCCTTTTATCGACGGCTACTTCAAGCCCCTCGTCCTCGAGACAGTGGGAATGAACGAAGTAACATGGTTCAACTGCGACCACATCTCTTCCGGAACAGCCGAGCACCGTTCTGAATTCCTCACCGAAGTGCTCAAATCCTTCGCCGGATAATTCGGATACACCCTCCCGACAAGAGAGAGAGTTGCAAAATTCCCGCTCTCTCTGTAGGGATGCACGCTCGTGCATCCGCTGACCGCCAATACATTGACATTAAAACCATTATAGGCTGCTCCATGGAGCAGCCCTACTTTTTGTGGGTTAGCAGCACATATTTTTCCGGAGCCTAATTACTCTACCGCAACGGTGCAGACAAGATTTTGTAATATTTTTGTGAAATTTTCATTTCACGCCCCATCGGGTGGCCATTATATAGTACTTTTGCAGAGTTTTTATCCACATAACCAAAAAAACAGACATGTCATCCACTGACCATACACCGGAATTCAAGGGACTTACCACGGCGCAAGCTGCCGAAAGCCGTGCGCGTCACGGAGCCAACGTGCTCACTCCCCCTCCCCGCAAATCGCTTTTCGCCCTTTTTCTCGCCAAATTCCGCGATCCCCTCATCCAGATACTTATTCTGGCATGCGTGGTATCCGTAGGAATATCCTTCTATGAGTATTTCAGCCTCGGAAAAAGCGCCGAAGTCTTCTTCGAGCCGGTGGGTATCATCATGGCCATTTTTCTCGCCACGGGGCTTGCATTCGTTTTTGAATACAAGGCCGAGAAGGAATTTGCCGTGCTCAACCGCATCAACGACGACGAGCCCGTGCAGGTGCTCCGCGACGGCACGGTGCGCGAGATTCCGCGGCGCGATGTGGTTGTGGGCGACGTGATTCACCTCTCCGCAGGTCAGGAAGTGCCGGCCGACGCCCGGCTTCTGGAATCGGTTCGTCTGAACGTCGATGAATCCACCCTCACCGGCGAGCCACTCTGCGCAAAGACCACCGACCCGGCGCACTTCGACCCCGAAGCCACCTTCCCCTCCGACATGGTGCTCCGCGGCACCAAGACTATGGAAGGCCACGCCGTGGCTGTCGTCACAGCCGTGGGCGACGCTACCGAGGCCGGAAAGGTCTATGAGGCGTCCACAATCGACTCCTCCACCAAGACACCTCTCAACGAGCAGCTCGACCGTCTGGGGCACCTCGTGGCTGTGGCGAGCTATGTGATAGGCGCTTTGGTAATAGCAGGACGCGTTCTGATGTATCTTATTAACTCCGGCTGGACCGTGACGGACTGGATCGGCTTCCTCGCCTATCTGCTTCAGTCAGTGATGATGGCTGTGACTCTCATTGTGGTCGCCGTTCCCGAAGGTCTCCCTATGGCCGTAACCCTCAGCCTTGCCTACAGCATGCGGCGCATGCTGCGCACCGGCAACCTCGTGCGCAAGCTCCATGCCTGCGAGACCATGGGCGCCGTCACCACCATCTGCACCGACAAAACCGGCACTCTCACCGCCAACCGCATGACCGTGGAGGAAGTAACCATCCTCGGTTCTGACGGCCGCATATCCGATGACAAGGAAAGACGCATGGCGCTGATGACAGCCATGGCCATAAATTCAACCGCCGAACTCGACCTCTCCGACCCCTCCCGTCCCGTACCCGTAGGTAATCCCACGGAGGGAGCCCTCATTATGTGGATCAACGCCTCGGGAGGCGATTATCGCACTCTGCGTCAGGCCGCGGTCAAGGAAGAGGAACTCCCCTTCAGCACCGAGCTCAAATACATGGCCTCGGTGGTCCGCACACCCGGAGGCTCGAAAATGCTCTATGTAAAAGGCGCGCCCGAGATAGTCTATTCGCTCTGTCACCCCGGCGAGGATATGCCGTCCGACCTGCGCTCGCTTCTCGAAGGCTACCAGAACCGAGGAATGCGCACCCTGGCCTTCGCCTCACGTCCGCTCAAAGAGGATGAGAAGCCGATTGCCGACGGCCGCGTGTCCGTATCCGGCATGACTTTCGACGGCATCGCCGCCATCAGCGACCCCGTGAGGGAAGACGTGCCCGATGCGGTGCGTCAGTGTCTCCATGCCGGCATCAAAGTGAAGATAGTGACAGGCGACACTCCGGCCACAGCCCGCGAAATGGGCCGCCAGATAGGCCTCTGGACCTCTGCCGACGATTCCACCGCCGAAGCTACAGGCCCCGAAATCGCCGCCATGACCGACGACGAACTGCGCGGCCGCGTGCAGCACATAAAGATTATCTCACGCGCCCGTCCGCTGGACAAAAAGCGCCTGGTGGAAGCCCTCCAGAGCCACGGAGAAGTGGTGGCCGTGACCGGCGACGGCACCAACGACGCTCCAGCGCTGAAAGCCGCTCAGGTAGGACTGTCGATGGGCGACGGCACTTCAGTGGCAAAGGAAGCCAGCGACATCACAATTCTCAACAACTCGTTCTCCGGAATAACCAACGCCGTTGTCTGGGGGCGCTCCCTCTACCGCAACATACAGCGCTTCATCCTGTTCCAGCTCACCGTCAACGTGGCCGCATGCCTCACGGTGCTCGTGGGCTCGTTTATGGGTACCGACGCGCCGCTTACCGTCACACAGATGCTGTGGGTCAACCTTGTGATGGATACTTTCGCCGCCATGGCTCTCGCCTCGCTGCCCCCGAGCCGCAAAGTGCTCGATGATAAACCGCGTCCGCGCCGCGCTTTCATAATCACCCCCGCCATGACCCGCTTCATAGTGAGCGTAGGCCTTCTGTTCGGCGCTGCGATGATCGGATTGCTCTACATTTTCGAGCACAGTCACATCGATTCCATGACAGACCTGTGGCACTCCACCATATCCCGTGCCTACGCCGGGCTTTCGCCAACGGAGCTCAGCCTTTTCTTCACTATTTTCGTCATGCTCCAGTTCTGGAACCTTTTCAACGCGCGCGCTTTCGCCTCCGGACGCTCTGCACTGTTCCTGCGTCACTGCGGGGAATTCCTGATTATAGCCGCTGTGGTGTTCGTAGGCCAGATTCTGATAGTGACAGTTGGCGGCGCATTCTTCAACGTTGTACCCCTCTCGTTCTCCGACTGGCTCTGGATTGTAGGCCTCACCTCCCCCGTGTTCCTCGTGGGAGAAGCCTTAAGAACCCTGCATAAAAATAGTTAAACCCATCGTTAATATTGTAAAATAAATAAGCCCCTAACCTGCAATAGCGTTAACACAGCGCATATTTGCCAAATACCGTCTTTGGGCCTATCAATAGCTTTTGGAGTGTCAGAATCCGAGTACTTTGACACTCCATTTACTTTTTCTTCTTCCGGAAGCGGCAAAACACAGCCATAATCACCACCCCAAATTGTAGGGATGCACGCTCGTGCATCCGCCGATTATCACCATACTTACCCGCATCTTTACTGATTTCCAATCCGTTGCCCGCGGCTGCTCCATGGAGCAGCCCTACTCTTCGCAGGTTCCCGACACCCCTCACTTCTTTTTCTTTTACTTCTTCGGGAGCAGCAAAGCCGCGATTTCTTTTTAACCGGCACTGTTATTTGCTTAAATTAACTTAACCCGAAAACCGCATAATTCCCCGCTATTGACTTCGCCTTCAAAATGTTGTAATTTTGCACCGCAAGCCGGGAAAATCTCCCTCTGCACACGCTTGCATCTGTAAAGCTAATCAGGGCCACACACCAATCCCTCCCATAACCAGTCGGATACATTATTGAAAAGCCCTGTCTGTATCACAATCTGAAATTAAAGCAAATTACTATAAAACAAATGAAGAAAATAGCAGCTGTAACAGCTTCCGCTTTCACCATAATTTTATCCGTATTTTTCTTTTCCCCTTCACAGAAATCAATAGCCGAGGAAACCATAGAGACCTCCGTGGCACAGACGCCCGCTTCCGGTCTGGCCCAGCTCGCGTCCGAAGCCCTCGAACAGAATATCGAAGAGTCCAATCTGGCTCTTGTGGACCGTCTCAAGGATTTTGCCTCTAAATTTCTCGGGCGACGCTATGTATGGGGCTCCATCGGCCCCAAATCCTTCGACTGCTCCGGCTTCACGAGCTATGTGTTCCGCAACGAAGGCATCGAGCTTCCGCGCACCTCGCGCATGCAGTATCGCGTGGGAGAGAAGGTGAACCGCAACGAACTCAAGGCAGGTGACCTGATGTTTTTCAGCAGCCCCCGCAGCGGCAAAGGCCGGGTAGGCCACGTGGCGATGGTGGTGGATGTCAACGAAGCCGACGGCACATGCACCTTCATCCACTCCTCGAGCGGCAAAGGCGTGAATCTCCAGAAATTCCCTGACGGCGGCTACTACAGCCGTAACTTCATAGGCGCCAAGCGCGTCATACCGCAGCAGCCTGTGGCTTGATAAGAGATAAGGCCTGAAATCTACATATATGATATGATTGTTTGAATAAACCAGTCTTATTTATCCCTCTCTCACTAATACCAATCACTGAAACACAACAATGCCTGAATAAACACACTATAGTCTATCTGCCGAAGCGGCACAAAGCAGTATACAACTGCACCGCTTCATTCTCTTACCGGAAAAACATTAGTAAGAAAGGGAGGACACCGGCCCCGGCAACCGTCAAGGAAGCTTTGGCCGGTGTCTTATTTGATGTTGGTCGTTTGAAGGAAAAGAGTTACTTTTGTCGCTGACAATGTTTCACTCATCATCGTTGCCCGGCATGGATAAAGTCAAACCCAAAAAGGCTCTCGGCCAGCACTTCCTTACTGACCTCTCGATAGCCAGGCGTATCGCCTCCACCCTCGACGGCTGCAAAGGCATCCCCGTCGTTGAAGTCGGCCCCGGAATGGGGGTTCTCACACAGTTTCTCGTCAGTGACGGCCACGATGTGAAAGTGGCCGAGATTGACGGCGAGAGCATCCGCTATCTCCATGAGCATTTTCCCGATCTCGCCGCCCAAAACCGCATTCTTGACTGCGACTTCCTCAAGACCGACCTCGCGGCAGTATTTCCCGGCAGCGACCGCATCTGCGTGATCGGAAACTACCCTTACAATATATCTTCGCAGATTTTCTTCCATGTGCTCGACTACAAGGACCTCGTGGTCTGCTGCTCCGGCATGCTTCAACGCGAGGTTGCCGAGCGTCTGGCCGCCGCGCCGGGCACCAAGGCCCGCGGAATTCTGAGCGTGCTGCTACAGGCATGGTATGATGTGGAGTATCTTTTCACCGTCGGCGAAAATGTGTTCAATCCCCCGCCGAAAGTAAAAAGCGGCGTAATAAAGATGACACGCAACGGCGTCACCGACCTGGGATGCGACGAACGCCTTTTCAAGACCGTGGTAAAGACCACTTTCGGGCAGCGGCGCAAAACCATACGCAACTCTGTGAAGAGCCTTCTCCCTCCCGGAGCGCCCGTGCCCGATTCACCTTTGCTGGCCATGCGCCCCGAGCAACTGAGCGTGGAGCAGTTTGTCCAGCTTACCAACCTGATTAACCTCTCACGGCAATGAAAGAATTCACTCCGGACTATCTGGAAAACATCCGCCGCATTATAGCCGAACGCGACGACGAGGCCGCACGGCGCGAGCTCGCCGACCTCCACCCTGCCGACATTGCGGAGCTTTACCGCGATCTCGACCTTGAGGAAGCGGAATTCCTGTATAAACTTCTGGACGAGGAGACAGCGGCCGATGTGCTGATGGAACTCGACGAGGACGACCGCCGCAAGCTCCTGAGCGGCATGGAGCCAGAGCAGATAGCCAAGCAGCTCGACTACCTCGACACCGACGACGCCGTGGACGTGATTCAGGAACTCGACGAGGAGGACCGCGACGAAATCATCAGCCACATCGACGACGTGGAGCAGGCCGGCGACATCATCGACCTTCTGAAATACGGCGAGGACACCGCCGGCGGCCTCATGGGCACCGAGATGATAGTGGTGAACGAGAACTGGAGCATGCCCGAGTGCATCAAGGAAATGAGGATGCAGGCCGAGGATATGGACGAAATCTATTACGTCTATGTGGTCGACAATGATTACCGCCTGCGCGGCGTTCTCCCGCTCAAGACACTCATCACACATCCTTCCGTATCCAAGATAAAGCATGTGATGGAGGAAGAGCCCCCTTCGGTAAAAGCCGACACCCCGATTGACGAAGTGGCCCACGACTTTGAGAAATACGACCTCGTGGCCATGCCCGTGGTCGACTCCATAGGGCGCCTGCTGGGACGCATCACCTTCGACGACGTAATGGACCAGGTGCGCGAGTCGACCGAGCGTGACTATCAGCTGGCATCCGGTCTGTCGAGCGATGTGGAGGGCGACGACACTCTTTTCACCCAGACCAAAGCCCGTCTGCCCTGGCTCCTAATCGGAATGGTGGGAGGCCTCGGCAACTCCCTTATTCTCGGAAACTACGAATCGGGCTTTGCCGCCGACCCCACACTGGCCCTCTTCATCCCCCTTATCGGAGGTACCGGCGGTAACGTCGGCACCCAGTCATCGGCCATCGTGGTGCAGGGTCTGGCAAACGGTTCGATGGACATAAAGAACTCGGCGCGGCAGCTGCTGAAAGAACTCGGCGTGGGCCTTATCAACGGCTGCATCATCTCCCTGCTCGTGTTCATCTACAACTTTATAAAATTCGGAGGTGTCCAGAATGTCACCACCGTGGCGGTGTCGCTTTCTCTGCTTTGCGTGGTGCTGTTCGCTTCGGTTTTCGGCACCTTCGTTCCTCTCACCCTCGAGCGCTTCAAAGTAGACCCCGCGCTTGCCACCGGCCCCTTCATATCCATCACCAACGACATCATCGGCATGCTCATCTACATGTCGATAAGCATGGCGTTGCTCAACTCCTTATAAAAAATCATAAATCGGACAAAGCCGCCCCACGCGGCCGCCTTCGTTTCCCTCTTAATTATTACCTTTGTGTCACAATACCTTAAATTACAGAAATAAGACATGACAGTAGTTGACCGCTTCCTCCAATATGTGAAGTTCGACACTCAGAGCGACGAACTCACCAACATGACCCCCTCCACTCCGGGACAGATGATTTTCGCGCAGCACCTCGAAAAAGAGCTTCGCGAAATGGGTCTGAGCGACATTTCGCTCGATGACAACGGCTACCTTATGGCCACACTCCCGGGCAACACCGCCCGCAAGGATGTCCCTACGGTAGGATTCATAGCCCATCTCGACACATCGCCCGACATGAGCGGACGCCACGTTTCACCCCGCATAGTGGAGAACTACGACGGAGGCGATATCACCCTCAACGCTGAAAAAGGCATTGTCCTCTCACCTTCGGAATTTCCCGAGCTCAAAAACTACATAGGCCAGCCGCTCATTGTCACCGACGGCAACACCCTTCTGGGTGCCGACGACAAAGCCGGCATAGCTGAAATCATCACCGCTGTGGCTTACCTCAAGGCTCATCCCGAAATCGAGCACGGCGACATCCGCATTGCCTTCAACCCCGACGAGGAGATTGGCCAGGGTGCCCACAAGTTCGACGTGGAGCGCTTCGGCGCCGACTGGGCCTACACCATGGACGGCGGCGAAATCGGCGAACTCGAATACGAGAACTTCAACGCCGCCGTGGCAACGGTTACCATCTGCGGCCGCAACGTGCACCCCGGCTATGCCAAGCACAAGATGATCAACTCGCTCCGCATCGCCACCCAGTTCGCCATAATGCTTCCCCGCTGGGAGACACCTGAGCACACCGAAGGCTACGAAGGCTTCTATCATCTCGTATCCATAGAGGGCACAGTAGAGAAAACCACCCTCACCTACATAATCCGTGACCACGACCGCGACCGCTTCGAGCGCCGCAAAAAGGAGCTCGAGCACCTCACCCGCAAAATCAACCACGAGTTCCCCGGCGTGGCCACCCTCGAGATCAAGGACCAGTATTACAACATGCGCGAGAAAATCGAGCCGGTGATGCACATCATCGACATCGCTCTTCAGGCCATGAAGGATGCCGGCGTTGAGCCTAAGGTTGTTCCCATCCGCGGCGGCACAGACGGCGCGCAACTCTCTTTCAAAGGGCTTCCCTGCCCCAACATCTTTGCCGGCGGCCTCAACTTCCACGGACGTTATGAGTTCGTGCCCGTACCTTCAATGGAAAAGGCCACTCAGGTCATAGTTGAAATTGCGCGCCTTGTAGCAAAACAGTAACCCCCCGCTCCGAATGCCTGCCGCATCCGTGCCCACGCTTATTGTCATCACCGGCCCCACAGGCTCCGGAAAGACTTCACTCGCTATCGAGGTTGCGCGTGCCATCGGGTGCGACATCATTTCGGCCGATTCGCGTCAGATCTACAAAGGAATTCCCATAGGCACGGCCGCTCCGACGGCCGCGGAGCGCGCGCTCGTGCGTCACCATTTTGTGGAGGAGCTGGAGCTTGACAGCTATTACAGCGCTGCACTTTTCGAGGAGCAGGCCATTCAGCGCCTGAACGCGCTTTGGAAAGAAGGGCCCGATGTTGCAGTGATGTGCGGCGGTTCCATGATGTATGTTGACGCGGTGGTCAACGGAATCGACCCTCTGCCCACCATCAGCGACGAAATCCGCGCCCGCGTTCTCGCGCTTTACACCGCCGAGGGCCTCGAAGGTGTCTGTTCGCGGCTCCGTTCCCTTGACCCGGAAAGCTGCTCGAGAATTGACCTCCGGAATCCGCGCCGTGTAATTCACGCCCTGGAGATCTGCCTTCAGTCCGGCCGCAAATACTCTTCGCTGTGTACCGGAACGCCCGCAGAGCGCCATTTCAGAGTGCTGAAATATGCCATAGACCGTCCCCGCCACGAGATGATGGATCGCATCAACCGCCGCGTCGACGCCATGATGGAGGCAGGCTTCGAAGAGGAGGCCCGCAGAGTTTACCCCCTGCGGCATCTCAACGCCCTGAATACGGTCGGATTCAAAGAGATGTTCGCCTGGTTCGACGGAACTATGGACCGCGAGACAGCCGTGGCGCGGATGGCCAAGAACACCCGCGTCTACGCCAAGAAGCAGCTCACATGGCTCAGCCGCGACACCTCCGTCACCTGGCTCGACCCACACGGAGCATCAGAAAAAATATTATCAAACCTTGAAATAAAAAAAGCATGAAATTACTACTTGCCTCAGCCCTTTTAGCGCTCTCTCTCCCGGCGTTCCCGCAGGCTCACAGTGTAATCACTCCGCGCCCCTCGGCCGATGTGGTTCAGCGAGCGTGCGGAAATTTCTCGCCCTCTCAGTTCAAGACTGTGAAAATCGACGCGCCCGCAACCGACGTGGCCCATCTCTCGGGCTATCTCGCCCAGAAAATGCCACAGCTCGAAATCACCGATATAGGCCGAGCTTCGGGACAGATTAAACTCCGCACAGTCTCCTCGGTTCCCGGCATCGACAGCCCCGAAGGCTACCGTCTCGACATCAAACCCGATGGCATTCTGGTGGAAGCCACATCCGGAGCCGGACTTTTCTACGGACTCCAGTCGCTCATACAGCTCATGGAAAGCGGACAGCCCCTCTCTCCCGTCACCCTCACCGACCAGCCCCGCTTCTCCTATCGCGGAGTGATGATTGACGTAAGCCGCAATTTCCGCGACAAAGAGTTCATCAAGAAGCAGCTCGACGCCATGGCAGCACTGAAGCTGAATAAAATGCAGTTCCACCTCACCGACGGCGCAGGCTGGCGTCTGCAGATAGACCGCTACCCGCGTCTTACCGATTTCGCCGCCTGGCGTAAAGGCCAGACGTGGAAAGACTGGACCGAACAAGGCTCAAAATACCTTGACCGCACCGACCCCGAAGCCCGCGGAGGTTACTATACCAAGGACGATATACGCGAGATTCTCGATTATGCCGCCGACCGCTACATAACCGTGATTCCCGAGATTGAGATGCCCGGCCACAGCGAGGAAGTGCTCGCCGCCTATCCTGAGCTCAGCTGCGAGGGAAAGCCCTACACCTCAAGCGACTTCTGCCCCGGCAAGGAAGCCACGTTCGAATTCCTCCAGAACGTGCTCGACGAAGTGATTGAGCTTTTCCCATCGAAATATATCAATATCGGTGGCGACGAGGCCGGAAAGGCAGCCTGGCGCAAATGTCCCGACTGCAAGGCCCGCATGGAAGCTGAAGGCCTCGAGAACGTCGAGCAGCTGCAGAGCTACCTCATTCACCGCATAGAGAAATATCTCAACTCCAAGGGACGCGACCTCATAGGCTGGGACGAGATTATGGAAGGCGGACTCGCCCCTAACGCAGCCGTGGTGTCATGGCGTGGTGTTCAGGGTGGCGCCGAGGCTGCCCGTCAGGGCCACAAAGCCGTGATGGCTCCTGGCGCATTCTGCTACTTCGACGGCTATCAGGACGCTCCCCAGACCCAGCCCGAGGCTATCGGAGGCTACCTTCCCCTTGAAAAAGTCTATTCCTTCAATCCGGCTCCCGACTCGCTTGACGCCGCAGCACGCGCCAACATCATGGGTCTCGAGGCCACAATGTTCACCGAATACATTCCCACCGACGAGCACGCCGAATACATGCTCTATCCCCGCATGATAGCTCTGGCGGAAGTGGCATGGACTCCTCAGGAGCGCCGCGACTACACTGAATTCCGTCCGCGCGCCGAGGCCTACAACCGCCATCTTGCCGCGCAGGGCTACAACGTGTTCGACCTCAGCCGCGAGGTTGGAAACCGCAAGGAAGCCCTCACGCCCGTGAAACATCTCGCTCTTAATTGTCCCGTGACCTACAATGTGCCCTGGTGGACAAACTACAACGCCAACTACGCCGCCACCCTCACCGACGGCCTGCGCGGAGGATGGACATACAGCGACGGACGCTGGCAGGGCTTCCTCTCCAACACCACCGACCGCGTCGACGTCACGATTGACCTCGGCAAAATCCAGCCCGTCAACTATGTGGGAGCTGAGTTCATGCAGCTCTGCGGTCCCGACGTATGGATGCCCTGCAAGGTGATAATCTCAGCGTCGGAAGACGGCAAGACTTACACCGACCTTGCCGAGATAGACCACGACGTGGTCCGCGACACCGGCCTCAGCTTCAAGACCTTCTCATGGGAAGGCTCCGCGCGCGCCCGTTACATCCGCTATCGCGCCCTGGCCGAGCACGGTGTGCTCTTCACCGATGAAATCATCGTACGCTAACCCATACTACACAATTCCAGACTCCAAGAGAGTTTTTTCATGGTTGTATAAAACAACAAAAAGCTGCGCCACAACGGAGATCGTCATGGCGCAGCTTGTTTTTTAATAAAAAATTCGCGGGAGAACGTTATTTCACAACGTCGTTCAGTTCGGCACCGGCCTTGAACTTAACCACCTTGCGGGCAGCGATCTCAATCACCTGCTTCGTCTGGGGGTTGATGCCTTTACGGGCGGCTTTCTCGGTTACATCGAAGGTTCCGAATCCGATAAGTGCCACTTTGTTGCCCTCGGCAAGCTGCTCGGTAATGGTCATAAGTGTCGCTTCAAGGGCGGCTTTGGCCTGGGCTTTGGTAAGATTGGCTTTTTCAGCGATAGCGTAGGTAAGCTCTGTTTTGTTCATGGGTATAAATATATTTGATAAGTGATAAAATAGTATGCTCTTCCAGTTGGTTAAGTACAGACACGCAAATATATACCTAAAACTTTTATCTTCCAACAATTATTTTGAAAAAAAGCGGTCCTGATCGCCCGATTGTGCCCAAAAAGTTTCGCATTTGGACCCTTCCCGGTTTTAACACCATATACCGCTCACGAAATTTTTGTATATTTGTATCTTAATTATACTCTATAAATAATATGGGAAATTTCAGAAGAGCTTTCGACAACATACCCCCTGTCACCAAAAACCTGATTCTGATTAATCTGGTGGTATGGCTTGCCATGATGGTGGCCGGGCGCCGTGCCGACAGCACCATCCTTGATTTCGGCGGACTGCATTATTTCGAGGCTTCGGACTTCAATGTGCTTCAGATTTTCACCTACATGTTCATGCACTCCACGGCCAATTTCGCGCATATCCTCTTCAACATGTTCACGCTGTTCATGTTCGGAATCCTGCTCGAACGCACTCTGGGCGCCAAGCGTTTCCTTTTCTACTACATAAGCTGTGGAATCGGAGCCGCACTTGTTCAGGAAGCCGTATGGGCGATGACCTGGGAAGGCATTTTTGCCAAGATGATGCATGTGGACTCCTTCACTTTCCAGCAGATTCTGGCCCATTCTTCCCCCGAACAGATATCCGGTGCCCTCAACTCCTTCGTCACCATAGGTGCCTCGGGCGCAATATTCGGAGTGCTTCTGGCATTCGGTATGCTGTTCCCGAATCTTCCCACCTACATCATGTTCATACCCGTGCCTATAAAGGCCAAATGGATGGTGATTGGCTACGGTGTGCTCGAGCTGCTCATAGGTATGAGCGAGGCCAACGACGGTGTGGCCCACTTCGCCCACCTCGGGGGCATGCTGTTCGGCTTCTTCATAATCCTCTACTGGAAGAAAAAGAATGTGATTCATGGAGGTTTTTGACAGGACTCATAAGTGCAGCCTCCTGCCCGCGACACTTGTCACGGTCAATGTAGCCGTGTACGTGCTGCTGTTTATGGCCTGGACATTCGATCACGATTCCTCATTAATCGCTTCGGGAGCACCGTCGGCCGCCGACGCCATTGTCGACGCCCTGGCTCTCCCCTCCTCCTTCACCGCCTGGCTCCACCGGCCCTGGACCGCCATCACCTATATGTTCACCCAGTTTTCCTGGTGGCACCTTGCCGGCAACATGATTGTGCTCTACCTCTTCGCCATGATTGCCGACCGCGTGGCCGGACGTTCGTTCGCGCTCACGGTTTATCTGGGGGGAGGAGTTGCGGCGGCCATCCTCTACCTCCTCCTGGGAGTCTTGGACGCCGCCTCAGGGGTGCTTGTGGGCAGCTCGGCATCAGTCATGGCCATGATGGGCGCAGTGCTTGTGCTCCGCCCCTCGCTGCGGTTCCCGTTGGGCAAATTCGGGTCTCCGCGTGCCGTCTGGATTATATGTTCACTTGTGCTTCTCGACCTTCTCGGCATATTTTCCGGTAATGTAGCGGCCCATTTCTGCCATCTGGCCGGATTCGGCTCCGGCTGTGCCTGCGCGGCCGTTCTTCGGCATCGCCGCCACAGCTGCCTTGATACGGCCGACCTCACCGCCGTGCTTGAAAAAGTGAAACGCTCAGGATTCTCTTCTCTCGACGAACACGAGCGAAACACCCTGTTCATTAAGACCAAAAATGACTAAAAGCAGAAATAACACATCTCTCCCGGCGCGCGTCATCCGATTCCTCGTCATGGCCGTCAACCTCCTTGCGTGCGGGGCTCTTATAGCCTCGGCGTTCGGTGGACGCGTCAACCCCCTCACAAATGCCTGGGGAGGTATCGCAGCCATGACGTTTCCCCTCTGTGCCGTTGCGGTGATTATGCTTCTGCTCGTTAACCTCTGCTGGTTCAGGCGTGTCGCCCTGCTCGATATCGCAGCTCTGGCCATCTGCACGGGCCCCCTTCTGTCGCTATGTCCCCTCAATTTCAACCGCCCCTCAATGGCGGCAATCGAAAGCATGGGCGACACCGCCATAAAGGTGATGACATTCAACGTGTATAACTTCACCGACATAGCCCCCGGAGCGTCCGCGCAGGGAAACCGCACCGTGGCCTACATTCTCGAGCAGGATGCCGACGTCAACCTGCTTCAGGAAGCATTTGCATCACTGCATTCCGGCGGAAACGTATCCTCCGACGAAATCAACGCCCTCAAGGCCCGTTACCCCTATATTGTGACCGACGGCACCGGACTTTGCCTTCTGTCGAAGTTTCCGGTAGAGAACGTGCGCACGGATATAGACAGCTCCCCTTCGTTTGCCGCCGCACGCTACGATGTGGAAATCGGCGGACGCACCGTTCATTTTTTCAACATCCATCTGCAGTCAATCGGTCTCACTGACGACGACAAGCAACTTTACCGCCGCATAACCGAGGGCGAGGCCAAAGGCGAGGTAGGCAAGATACGCCGCGACCTTCTGGGCAAACTCAAGGAAGCGATGCGCCTGCGCGCTTCCCAGGCAGCTCAGGTCAGGGCAGAGATTGAAAAAGCCGGAGAGGGGCCGGTGATTCTCGGAGGCGATTTCAACGACGTTACCGGATGCTATGCCCTGCGCGAAATCATGGGCCCGAATCTCCGCGACGCTTACCGCACCTCGGGTCTCGGCCCCGCCATCACCTATCACGTGAACCGTTTTTATTTCCGCATAGACCATTTTGTCTACGGCGACGGCGTGGACGCCCTCCGCACCTGGACCGGCTCGGCAAACTCCAGCGACCATTATCCGCTGCTTGCCTACTTCCGGCTTACGCCCGTGGATTCCATCACAGCAATCAACAACCAATCAAATATCACCAAGCATGTTAAAACAATTATTAACCCTGGGTGCAGCGGTTCTCTTGCCGCTGGCCTCAATCCAGACAGACGTCATGGCAGCTGAACACACCAATCCGTTCCTGCAGCCTTACGGAACGCAGTTCAACATCCCCCCATTCGAAAAAATCACTTACGACGATTATCTCCCCGCCGTAAAGCAGGGTATAGCCGAGCGCAAGCAGGAAATCGACGCGATTGTAAAGAACCGCGCCACTCCCGATTTCGACAACACCATCCTCGCCCTTGAGAAATCAGGCCAGCTCCTCCAGAAGGTGATGCTCGTATTCTCTTCGCTTGACGAGACCAACTCCTCGCCCGAGATGGTGAAACTCTCCGAAATCATCTATCCCATGACCTCCGAGGCTTCCGACGAGGTGATGATGAACGACGGACTTTTCAAGAAGGTGAAATACGTCTACGACAACCGCGAGAAGATGGGACTCACCGGCGACAAGAAACGTGCCGTGGAAGAAACCTACAAATCATTCGTGCGCGAAGGCGCCCTTCTCTCTCCCGAAAAGAAGGAAGAGCTGAAAAAACTCAACTCGAAGATGACCGACCTCTTCCTGAAGTTCAACAAGAACCTTCTTGACGACACCAACGGCTTCGAGCTGTGGGTTGACGACGCAAGCCGTCTCAGCGGCATCCCCGCAAGCAATGTGGCTAACGCCGCCGAAGAGGCCAAGGCACGCGGCGCCGAAGGCAAGTGGCTCTTCACCCTCCACGCCCCCAGCCGTCTGCCCCTGCTGCAATATGCCGACGACCGCCAGCTGCGCCACGACATGTATGTGGGCTACATCTCCCTCGCCTCCAAAGGCGAGCACAACAATCTCCCCGTTATCAACGAGATTCTGAAAGTGCGCACCGCCAAGGCCCGTCTCCTCGGCTATAAGGACTTCGCAAGCTACATGACCGCCAACGTAATGGCCAAGACCCCCGACAACGCCGAGAACCTTCTCCTGAAGATATGGAAACCGGCCGTGAAACGCGTTCATGAGGAAGTGGCCGAAATGCAGGCTCTGGCCGACCGTCAGGGTGCCGGAATCACCATCGAGCCTTGGGACTACTACTATTACGCCGAGAAGGTGCGTAAAGACAAATATGACCTTGACGAGGATCAGGTGCGCGCCTACTTCCCGCTCGAGAACGTGCGCAAAGGGATCTTCACTATGGCCGAACGTCTCTACGGCGTGACATTCACCGAACTTCCCGATGCCCCCAAATATTATCCCGAAGTAAAGGTCTATGAGGTTAAGGACAAGAAAGGCGAGCACGTGGCAGTGTTCATGACCGACTATTTCCCCCGCGCCTCCAAGCGTCAGGGTGCCTGGATGAGCGAATTCCAGGGCGCGTTCGAGGACGAGGACGGCACTTCGCAGCGTCCCATCGTCTACAACGTAGGCAACTTCTCCAAGCCCTCGGGCGACACTCCCTCGCTGCTCACCCTCGATGAGGTAGAGACTATGTTCCACGAATTCGGCCACGGTCTCCACGGCATGCTCACACGTGCCAAGCTCCGCAGCCAGGCCGGTACAAACGTTGACCGCGACTTCGTGGAGCTTCCCTCGCAGATCCATGAGCACTGGGCACTCGAGCCCGAGCTCCTCAAAACCTACGCCCATCATTACAAGACCGGCGAGGTGATTCCCGACAGCCTCGTGGCAAAACTCCAGGCTGCCTCCACCCACAATCAGGGCTTCACCACCACCGAACTCGTGGGCGCCGCCCTGCTTGACCTCCAGTATGGCAAACTCAACACCGACGGCGATATCGACGTGGCCGGCTTCGAGAAATCGGTGGCCGAGAAACTCGGCATGCCAAAGGAAGTGCAGTTCCGCTACCGCAGCCCCTACTTCCGCCATATCTTCGGAAGCGACGGATATGCCTCAGGCTACTATACCTATCTCTGGGCCGAGGTGCTCGACACCGACGGCTTCGAGCTCTTCAAGGAAAAAGGCATCTTCGATCCCGAGACCGCTGCCAAATTCAAATCGCTCGTTCTTGAAAAGGGCGGCAGCGAAGACCCCATGGAACTTTACGTGAAGTTCCGCGGCCATGAGCCCAGCGTCGATGCCCTCCTGCGCAACCGCGGCCTCGCCGACGAAAAAGACAAAGACCTTCACCAGAAAGGCGGCAAATAATTTAACAATTATAATAATATAATCCATCCGATTCCCCGGATTGTCCTGTGATGACAAGCCGGGGAATTATTATTTTTGCGTTGTCATTCATCAACTTAAATTTCACCTTAGATCATGAGAAAATTCTGGCTGTCGGCAGCAGTCGCAAGCATGTTGTGTTTCAGTGCATGCACAAATGAAAATAAGCATCTGTTAAAGACCGACTACTTCGGAGTCGAGGTCAATCCCAAGGGGTACATTACCGGAATGTACGACCGCACCAAGGATAACCGCAATTTCAGTCCGGCCGACAAGCCGTCGCCGCTGCTGTCGCTTTACGACGAATCGCTGCGCCGCTACTATTACCCTGTGAAAGCCGATATCTCTGGCGGCAAAATCCGTCTTGAATATGAAAACGGCTCGGTGGCAACCGTAAAAATAGATGAAAAGAACAAATATCTCCGTTTCACGCTTGAAGACCTTACAAACCGCGACAATATAGGGGGTGTGCAATGGGGAAAATACAATACCAATATAACCAATCTTCTCGGGGAGATTATAGGCGTGGCCCGCGACACCACCGAGAAGGTGCATTTCGCCATAGGCGTCCTCGCCCTCGACGACAATACCATAGGAGGCGAATCGCATTTCACCTCTGAAACAGGTGCCGGCGGCTATATCGTCCATACTCCCGACCCCGTAAAACATCCTCTGCCGGCATCTCTGCGCGAAGGCCAGCAGTTCACCCTGGGAGGCGACGGCATAAGCGACGTGGCCTTCTACAACCGCCGCGAACCTTATTTCCGTATGCTCTACGGAAGCGCCGCCGGCGTGGACGAAAACGGACGTATAAACATCCGCTATCATTCGCGCGACCGCCGCAAGGAAAACCTGATTTATTCTCCCGAGGGAGTGCCGATCCAGTCCAACAACGAGCCGAATCATCTCATGCGCCAGGCTGTGCCCGGAGTGGATTATATTGGCTCGTCGATAGCCATGTGGGGAAGCCCCGACAGCATCGCCCTCATGGATGTGATTCAGAACATAGTGAAAGAAGAAGGTCTGCCCTACCCCACATTTCAGGGTAAATGGGTGAAGGATCCCACGGCGTTCCGTCCCGACATCATCACTCACGGCAATCTTTACGACAGCATTGCCTCCTACGCGCGCCAGATGGGACTCAAAGCCATCCTTGCCTACGACCATCCCTTCCTGCATGCCGACCGCGCCAACGGCGGATATATCGACGGCAAGAACGAGGAGCGCAAACCATATCATTTCTCCGACCGCAACCTCTCGCACCGTGAATATGCCACCGAACTCGCCAAAGACGGAATTGTGCTCGGACGCACCTGCATAACCAACTCACTCGCCCCCAACACTGCCGACGGCGGTCCGGTGCCCACTGACAGCGTTTGCGTGCAGCACCGCCGCAAGCTCATGAAATCCATCTCGGCCACCGATACCGTCATTGAGATCGACGACCCGAAGTATATGAACGAAATCGCCTGCTGGGAAGGTCACTGCAAGGAACTCAACATGGTCAAGATCGGAAAGGAACTCATCCACTACATGGGTGTGAGCGACACCGCTCCCTATCGTCTGCTCAACGTCAGGCGCGGTTACTGGGGTACCACCGCCACTCCTCACACCTCGGGCGATAATGTCGACAAGCCTCAGGTGACGGTGATGTGGGCTTACGAAGGCCTGGTTCCCAATCTGGAACTCCAGGACGAAATTGCGCGTCATTACGGCGACGTGTGCGGCCACAGCGGTCTGGGATACTACGACTTCGACGGCCAGGAATTCCTGTTCCACAGCGGCTTCGGCTCCTACTCGGTGAAGCGGTTCTTCCGCAATATGTTCGCCCGCGCCAAGGAGCTTAACGTTCCCGCCGACATACGTTTCACCGGCGCCACACTTTCAGAAGGCTCGTGGCACTACCAGAGCATCTGGAACGTTGGAGGCGGCCTCAACATCTACGATGTCAAGAAACGCCAGTGGGGCGGTGCCACAAGCCAGGGCAAAGACCTGCGCGACGTGACCTATGCCAACTTCTTCCCCTCGTCGTTCGGCGCCAACTTCCCCATCACGGCCACTTCCACCGTGGAGGACTACGAACACATAGAGGCCACCGCAGTGGGCTACGGCGCCACCTACGGTCTGCAGCTGGGACAGCTGGATGTGGAGAGCTGCCCGCAGAAATATGCCATATTCAATGTTATCCGCACATGGGAGGAGGCACGCAGCGCCGATGCCTTCCCGAGCCATGTGAAGAAACTGCTCCAAAATCCCGCTCTGAGCTGGCGTCTTGAAGCCGGAGACACTCCCCTCACATGGCATCTGCACCAGATGGAGGGAGGCAAACCCGTGCGCACTATCGAACTCAAAGGTAAAAACTCTTAAATCCATATCCCGATGAAACGAATCTACAGATTTGCAATTACTCTGGCCGCAATGGCCGTATGTATGGAAGCAGGAGCCGAAAGAGCGTCCTGGCTTCCCGAAAAACCGGTGGTAAAGGACGGTATCAGGCTGCTTGACTGCAGTTACAGCGGCCCGCTGCTCACAGAGTGTGACGAGGTGACTTCCGGCGGACGGTGGAAAGTGATTCCGTCCGTGACCGATAACGGCAGCGGAACCACCTCACGTGTATACCGCTTTGTGGCCCTCAAGGATATGGACAGCTGCGGCGTGGCCGTGGCGTTTGACCGCGCCGGATGGTCGAGCGACAATTATGTGATGCTCCCCTCGGCTGTGTACGGCGGCAACCGCCAGCGCATAGTCTCGCGTGCGTATGCCACCGGACTTGATCGCACCGACTATTACCGCAAGGATCTTGCCCTCACCTCCAACCCCATACCGCAGCTTTCGCCCGAATTCGGAGCCAAGTCAAGGCTCGAACTTCTATCCTGCAATGTGGCTACTCCCGCCATGGCTGTACTTGACCGCCGCAACGGAACCGGAACCATCTATATTACCGCACAGGGTCTGCCCCAGGGAAATGAAGTGAAGGATTTCGGTCTGATTGTTGAAGAGACCCCTGACAGAAGTATGGCATCATTTGTAATCAGCGCTCCCGGCGTCAGAGAACTTAAGCCCGAATTCATAGGATTCAGCCCCAGCCCCGACCGCGGCATAAAAGTAAGCAAAGGCGACACGCTCACGGTATCCGTAAACGAAATACGCTTTGACTGCCCCGACGTACCCTCGCTGTTGGGCCGCTTCATGGCCGAACGCAAGAACATACCCGGCACCGCACCCTCTGAGGTAAGGAATCTCATACCTATGAGCCGGGTGATGGAACTGATGATGGCCGATATCGACGACCGCTATCTCGACCGCGACACCACGCAGTATTATTGCCCTGAGAACGCCGACTGGATGTCGTATGGCTGGATAGGCGGCCTGATGAACACCTACCCCGCTCTCGCGCTGGGCGATGCCGAGCATCTGCGCCGCGTCATAAACACCTTCGACTTCGGCCTAAGTCACGGTGAAGGCAAAAGCGGATATTTCTACGACACCGTGGGCGCCGACGGCAATGTGTTCCCACGCGATGCGGCTGCCGCCGAGAATATCCCTGACATCGGCCTTACGCGCAAAAACGCCGACATGCTCTACTGGACCGTGAAGCAGCTCATGCTGATGAAGAAGCAGGGCCACGGCAAAGAGATAAAGCCCGAATGGGAAAGCCGCATACGCCGTCTGGCCGATGCCTTTGTCAACACCTGGAAAAAACATGGCACCTGGGGAAATTACCTGAACGTGGCTACCGGCGACGTAGCGATATTCAACACCTCCGGCGGCGCGATGGCTCCTGCCGGACTTGCCCTTGCATCAGTATATTTCAACAATCCTGAGTATCTTGCAGTGGCGCGTGAGGGAGCCAAGGCTCTCTACGACGAATTTGCCGTCAAGGGATTCACCTCAGGCGGATGCGGCGACATTCTGCAGAACGCCGATTCAGAGACAGCGGTGGGACTGCTCACATCTTTGGTCACACTTGCCGAAATCACCGGTGACAACAGCTATATTCCCCAGGCAGAAGCCCTGGCCGCCCTCTGCTCCACATGGACAGTGTCATATCCCTACATCCTCCCTGAAAATACTCCTCTGGCTCGCCTCGGAGCCGACCTTACCGGCGCCGTATGGGCAAGCACCCAGAACAAGCATGGCGCCCCGGGATTCTGCACCCAGTCGGGCGACGCCCTTTTCAAGCTGTACCGCACCACTGGCAATGAGCTCTATGCCGACCTTCTTCGCGACATAATCCACGCCCATGCCGAAGGCATACAGCCCAACGGCAAGATTACCGAACGCCTCACCTACTGTGACGCCGACAGCCGCGGTTCGCGCGGCGACGGAGGCAAGACCGGCTGGAACGAGACAAACGGCGCCATGATGGCCACCGAGATTCCCGGAATATATATCAACACTGACACCGGCCGCTATTTCGTGTTCGACCATGTGAAGGTCACTGACCTGAAGAAGATAAAATCCGGCTACGAAATGACGCTCTTCAATCCTACTGAGCATGAGGCCACGGTTACCATTTTTGCGGAAAACGCCTCCCAGACAGCCAAGCCGTTAGGCGACAACCGTTTTACCGAATGGACGCAGAAGGTCACCGTTAAGCCCGGCAAATCGGCAAAGTGCAGAATACACTGACCCACCTTTGCCGCGGATCAGGCTTCTGGCGCCGGAGTGTTTAAAATAACGCACGGACTGTCTCTCCGACAGTCCGTGTATCATAATTCTTAAATGGTCTCTTAATTACTATTTTGCAAAGTTGTGGTATAGACTCTGTATATATCTTGGCTTATTATCTAAACGAGAATGAATACAAATTCCTTACGCCGACAAAAGTAGAGCAAACAATTCACATTCTCGTGTCATAGATATTACAATGCTGCAACAAATAGGAAGCAGCCCTCCTATTTAGACTTTTTTAACATTGTTTCCCCATTTTTCAAGGGTAAACATAAAGCCGAGGCCCCCTCCCGGACGGTTATTTACCGAAATCGTTCCTCCGAGCGCCTCTATGGTATTCTTGACAATCGGCAGCCCGAGTCCCGTGCCTCCGGTCTTTCTGGCGCGGCCGGAATCTATACGGTAGAACCGCTCGAAAAGGTGGGCCAGATGCTCCTCGTCTACGCCCCGGCCGTCATCAAAGAAATTGAATGTGTAATATCTGTCGCTCTCGGCCGTGATGTTCAGGCACATCTTGGTTCCGTGGCTGTACAGTGCCGCATTCTTGGCAAGATTTGTCACCACGCCTGTAAGCAGTCCGGCATTGCCCTTGACTGCGCAATTGAACGGAATGTCGAACGTGAACTTCATATTGCGGAGCACGCCACCGCTCTCGAGGTCGTTGGCCACCGCAAACACAAGGTCGTGAAAATCGATTTCTTCCGTAGGGATATTGCCCGCGCCTTCTTCCAGACGGGTCATGGTGGAGACATCGCCCAGAAGCGCACAGAGGCGGTTCACATTGTCCTGGGCACGCTGAAGAAAATGCGTGCGCATGGTGTCGTCCATGTCAGGCGACGACAGAACTGTCTCAAGATAGCCTCTGACAACTCCCACAGGAGTCTTAAGCTCATGGTTGATGTTGTTGGTGAGCTGTCGCTTCATACGCGACTTTTCCTCAACGGCGTTGATGGCTATCTTATGTTCGGTGCCTGCACGGCGCAACGCATCGATGCGGTCATGGTAAAGCTCCACAAGCCTTCGCGAAATGTCGCCGAGCTCATCGTGGGGAAAGATGCTCTCGTCAAAGAGCTCGTCATCTCCGGTGTCGATATTCGAGGCGGCCTTGTCGGCGAACTCCCGCAGAAGCTTAACATTGCGCGTGAGATAGCCCGACAGGAAATAGACCAGAACCGTCGCTACCACAAACACCGTGGCAACAAGAATCCAGAATTCAGGGCCGAGCGAAAGCCTGTCCTGCACTTTCTCGCTGTTAGGAAGCACGGTATGTACGAAAACCTGGCCGTCGTTGCTCTTCACGGCCGAGACATAGAAAAACTTCTCCCCGAAAAGGGTGTTGTCTTTGCTCATCACTCCGGTGTCGGTTGTGATTAGCTTGTCAAGATCATCCACGCTGCTGAAATCGCTCACTGTCGGCTTGCCTATGGAATAGATCAGGTCGCCGTTGCGGTCGTAGACGCTCACGCGCAGGTCGGAGTAAAGCGACTGCGCGTTGTAATAGCGCACGAAGTTCATGAAAGGAGTCAGGTCCATATCGTTGTCGTAGGCCTGAAGCACTTTCGACCCTATGCGGTTAAGCTGGTTGTTGACGGTGCGCTCGCGATACCGCGTTTCATGCCGGTAGGTGTAAACGGCGAATGTGCCTATTACCACCCACATGAGGAGTGAGAGCGGAATAAAAAGCCTCCACCTGAAGCTAAACTGTCTCCTTAAAGCCATAGCCGAAACCAAGTCGTGTCACGATATTGTTTCCGTAAACTCCGATTTTCTTACGTAGACGGGCTATGTTTGTGTCGATTGTCCGGCTGGTGACAACAACCACGTCGTCCCAGACATTACGTATTATCTCCTCGCGTGAGTAAATGCGGTTGCGGTGTGTGAGGATAAACAGCAGTATGTCGAATTCCGTGCGCGTAAGGTTTATCTCCTTGCCGTCGAGATAGCACAGCTTTTCGTTACGGTCTATCCGGAGTGTTTTGAAGGTGATGTCGGGCTCATAGATGCTCTTCGACACGTTGTATTCCCACTGTTTCGTTGCCTGGCTGCGGCGCAACACCGCCCTTACGCGGGCAAGCACCTCGCTTATCACAAACGGTTTGGTTATATAATCGTCCGCACCGATGTTGAGGCCCATCACGGTATCATCCTCGCCGTTGAGTGCCGAGCAGAATATTATGGGGGTGTTCTCTGTGGAAACCTGATTTCTGATTCGTTTGGCAAAGTCAAATCCACTCAGACGCTCCATCATTATATCCACAATAAAAAGTGAGTAACCCGACAGATCCATCTCCAAGGCTTCCTCCGCACTGTAGGCGCAGTCAACCTCGTAGCCTTCTTTTTCAAGATTGAATTTCAGAATCTCGCACAGGGCTTCCTCGTCATCAATCACTAATATCTTTATTCTCATAGTAACACTGATTTACATTTCATTATCTAAAAAATGCCATGGTATTGCATAGGTGCATAAAACGTTGTCTGATTTTATAGACGTTCAAAGTTACAACAGCAAAGCGACAATATTAGTTAAAATACGTTAAACCGTAACATCCTCCGAACCTTTTTACAGCAACCCATGTTAGAAGGATATAATTACTATTTGCACTGTGTTTTTTCATGGTATTAGATTTAAGGTTAAAGAATAATCGGTTGTCGCGAGACAACCGCTTTTTCTTTTAAACCGCCATCCCCACATTATAAGATTTATAAGACACATAAGTCACATAAGTCACAAAAAAACATCCCATGGCCCCGGCGGCGCCACAGGATGCCAATTATTGCCACCCCGTCACTTCTCCTCGGGAAGAATCTTGAGATTCCCTCCGGCATTCACCCGGTAACGGGCCGAGGTTCCGGTGGCCAGATCGCTCACGCGGAACACGTAATCCTCGATAGGATTGTTGGTGCGGTCGCTGCCTTCATAAGCGTTGCGCACCGCCTCCTCTACCGTATGGAAACCCGAGCCTTCGTAGGTGTCGACCTTCTTGCCTTCTTCATAAATCTCGATCATTACCTCATTGATAGGATGAATTCTGTTCTGTGTCATAATTCTGAATGTTAAATTGCTATTGTTTCAACAATTCTTATGCCCGTAATGATTGAGTCCACACTCACATTTTCATACATTTTCTTTCTTCGGCGAACCGTTTTCTGTCAAATTTTAGTTGTTTTCTGAAAAATTATGCCTATTTTTGACCCGATTTGTCTTTCGTCAGCATCCACACGCGTGGATGTAAGCGTCAGGCCACATCTTTAACTTTGAATTACCCTCTCCACGCCCGGCGCGGAGCGACCCTTGAAAACAACAGATTTATTTTTGTACCTATGGAATTGTCCAACAAGTCGGCAGAGTCCATCATGGACGCCGGCGAAAACGCCTTGAATCAAACAACCACATCGACGGAACCCACTGCCGCTGAAGTTGAAACTACGGATATCGAAGTTTCAGCAGAACCTGTCACGGAAGTTGCCTCTACTCCCTCCGACGGCGACATGCCCGAATCTGCATCCGACAATTCCACAGTCTCCGCACAGGCCCAGCAGCTTACCAAAGCCGAGGTACTGGCCCGCATCAAGGAAATTGCAGGCATGCCCGACTCGGAAATAAACTCCGACGAGGTCAACCGCCTCAAACAGCAGTTCTATTCCCTGCACAACGACTGGCTACACACTCTCCGTACAAGCTTTATTGAGGAAGGGGGCGATGCCACACAATTTGTGCCACCCGTCGACCCCGACGAAGAGGAGTTCAAGACCACGCTCAACACCGTGCGCGAGAAAAAAGCTGCCTACCGCTCACTACTCGAAGCCGAAATGCTCCGCAACCTCGAGCGCAAGGAAGCCATCATTACCGAAATTGAAGAGATTGCTGCCGACACCGACAACGTAGGACGCCTCTACTCTCGCGTAAAGGAACTGGTGGCCGAATTCAAGACGATAGGAGAGGTTCCCGAAACCTCCACGACCGATATATGGAAACGCCAGCAGGCAGCCGTCGAGAAGTTCTATGACCAATGGAAGGTCAACAAGGAACTCCGCGACTACGATTTCAAGAAAAACCTCGCCGACAAACAGCAGATCATCGCCGACGCCGAGGCTCTCGCAGCCGAAGAAGACGTGATTCTCGCATTCCAGAAGCTCAAGGCCCTCCACGAGAAATGGCGCGAGACAGGCCCCGTGGCCAAGGACGTGCGCGACGAGATGTGGAACCGTTTCCGCGAAGCATCTTCTGAGGTCAACAAACGCCATCAGGCTTTCTTCGAGGAAAGAAAAAAACGCGAACTCGACAACGAAAACGCCAAGACTGCCCTGTGCGAGGACATAGAGTCAATCAATACGGCCGAACTCAAGACCTATTCTGCATGGAATCAGGCGTCGGCCCGCATAATCAAGGCTCAGGAAGAATGGAAGAAACTCGGATTCGCTTCCCGGAAGACCAACAACGCCCTCTTCACCCGTTTCCGTGCTGCATGCGACGCTTTCTTTGACGCTAAAGCCGTATTCTTCAATTATATGAAGGAAGAGCTTGCAAAAAATCTCCGTCACAAGACAGCTCTCTGCGAAGAGGCCGAATCCCTCAAGGATTCCACCGACTGGAAAGCGACTTCCGACCGTCTCATAGAGCTGCAGAAGGAATGGAAAACCATTGGTGCCGTGCCCAAGAAACACAGCGACGCCCTGTGGCAGCGCTTCCTCGCCGCCTGCGACGCTTTCTTCGACCTCAAGAAACGCTCAACTTCCGACACACGCCGCACCGAGCAGGCCAACCTCCACGTCAAACGCGAAATCATAGCCCGTCTGACGGCGCTCAACGACCCCGCCGACACCACTCCCCGCGACGAAGCCCTTAACATACTTCAGGAGCAGCGTCAGCTCTGGCAGTCGACCGGCCATGTACCCTTCCGCGAGAAAGACAAGCTGCACGACGCCTACCGCGAAATCGTGCGTCAGCTCTACGCTAAGCTCGACGTCCACGACAACCGCGGCCGCGCCGCAAGATTCGAGGCCGCAATCAACGAAACCACCGACCAGAACAAGCTCTCGCGCGAACGTGAGCGCCTGCTCCGCGCCTACGAAAGCCGCAAGAACGAACTCGCCACCTACGAGAACAATCTCGGCTTCTTCAACGCCAAATCAAAGAGCGGCAACTCCATGCTGCGCGAGCTTCAGGGCAAAATCCAGCACCTGAAGGACGATATAGCCGACCTCGAAAAGAAAATCGAGCTTATCGACTCACGTATCTGATTATATGTCGGGAAACACTGCCGGCATTGACTTCACCGAACAAAACGATAGCCGCCTCAGCCTCGCGCTGAAGGGGGCTTTCGATTTTGTATTCGCACTGCTGGCTATCACGCTGTTTTTCCCCCTGCTCATAGTAATAGCGGTGGCCATAAGGCTCACCTCGCCAGGCCCGGTGTTTTTCTGCCAGAAACGCACCGGCTATCGGGGCACGGAATTCACCATGTATAAGTTCCGCACCATGAGGGTCAACAGTCAGGCCGACACGGTGGCGGCCTCCCCGGGCGACTCGCGCGTCACTTCCGTCGGACGGCTACTGCGCCATACATCATTCGACGAGTTTCCCCAGTTTTTCAACGTGTTGCGCGGCGACATGTCGGTGGTGGGCCCACGGCCCCACATGCTCAGCCAGACGGAACAATACCGCCGCATGCTCTCGCGCTATATGACGCGCCACGCCGTGAAGCCCGGCATCACCGGCTGGGCGCAGATAAACGGCTGCCGGGGTCTTGCCGACACCCCGCAGCGCATGCAGCAGCGCTTCAACCTCGACATCTGGTATATCCGCAACCGCTCCTTCTCCCTCGACCTGCGCATAATCGCCCGCACCGCCCTCTCCATCCTCCGCGGCGACCCCAAAGCCTACTGACCCATCCAAATCCATCCAGCCGGATGGCCAGGGTGCTGTCAGAACGGTTCAGATGGTAGGAGCTCGGGGGTGAGGCCGAGGGAGTTGACTTACGTCAATGACCGAGACCGAACCCGCGGGCGACGCCCCAGATGGACCGTTATCACAGCACCCGAAATTACTCGTCGAGGTCTTTGAACAGCTGAGGTATATTCGCCAGAAACACATCCCCGGCAGCCAGCAGCTCCCGCTTCGCTATCAGCTCGCTGAGCTTCACATCGGCTATCACATAATTGAAATCCTCCGACGCAAACCGCTCACGGATGCGCTCCGTCGCCAGCAGCGCCGGGATATCCGTGTTTCCGTAGCGTATGTACACACGCAGAGTCAGGTCGGTGGAATAGACCGGAAGATCCACATAACCCATCTTCTTATATTCGTAGCGGTAGCCGTGGCGGCGCGCGGTTACGTCGCTCAGAATCGACGATGCCGTGGGAAGACCTCCGGCACCCTTGCCGAACATAAACTGGCGGTCATAGCACTCTCCGCGTATCACCACGCCGTTATACTCATTGTCAACGCTGTAGATATATCGCGAGGGGCTCACCAGCTCAGGCATCACAAACATGGTGAACTCGCCGTCCGACAGCTTGGCCACCTGAGCCACGAGCTTTATCTTCACCCTCTTCTCACGGGCAAACCTTATGTCGGCGTCGGAGATATTCTGGATTCCGTAGGTGAAAATGCGCTCCGGAGCCACATATACGCCCATGGCGTGGACGGTGATTATCACGAGCTTGAACAGCGAGTCGTAGCCCTCAATGTCAAACGACGGGTCGCTTTCGGCGAATCCCAGAGCCTGCGCGCGGGCCAGGGCGTCGGCATACGGTTCCGAATGGTCGAACACGCGCGACAATATGTAGTTCGACGATCCGTTGAGTATGCCTTTCACCTCAAGCAGAAGGTCGTTGTCGTAATACTCCTCGAGATTGCGTATCACCGGAATCGAACCGCATGATGAGGCGTCGTAGAGGAGCGCCGCGCCTGTAGAGCGCTGCAGCTCTATGAGCTCGGGCAGATGGCGGGCGAGCATGGCCTTGTTGCCGGTCACTGCCGGGATACCCTTGCGCAGGGCTTCGCTCACTATCCGGTAGCTTGCCTCGGCATCGTCAATAACCTCCACTATCAGATCCGTTTCCGGATCATCCAGTATATCCTCGGGGCGGTCGGTGAGCAGACGGCGGTCTACGTCTACGGGGCGCGGTTTGTCGATGTCGCGCACACAGATGCGGTGAAGCGTGGCGTGGGCGTTTCTTGTGTTCTGAAGTATGGTCCATAGGCCGCACCCCACGGTGCCGAGTCCGAAGAGACCTATCTTTATGTCCTTAGTCGGGTCTTGTGTCATTATGTTGTGTTTTACAAAAAATCGTTTAGAATGGCGTTGAGCTGCCCGTGTTCCACCAGGAATCCGTCGTGGCCCAGCGGCGAGGATATCTCGCGGTACACCGCGCCGGGAATGCGCCGCGCTATCTCGCGCTGTTCGGCGGGGGTGAAAATTATGTCGGTTGTGAGGCCAACCACCATCGTAGGACAGCAGATGCGCCTCAGTGCGGCGTCCACGCCTCCGCGCCCGCGCCCCACATCGTGGGTGTCGAAAGCGTCGAGTATCGTCATGTAGGAATAGGCGTTGAACCGCTTCACAAGCTTGTCGCCCTGATGACGCTGATAGGTGCACGCGCGGTGGTCGTCAGGCAGCGTGTCGCTTTCGGGGTCCTGCTGGGTGAGGTTGTAGCCCTCCCCTCCGCGGTAGCTCAGCAGGCCTATGGCGCGCGCGGCAGCCAGTCCGGCAGCCCCGGCGTCGGCGCGGGGTTCGCCCCAGGTGGCGTCGGCGCGGATTGCCATGCGCTGCGTCTCGTCTATGGCGATGCTCCAGGGCGACGCTTTCACGTCGGTGGCTATCAGCACCAGGCGTCCGAACCGCCGCGGCTCCGCGGCAATCCACTCCACGGCCTGAAATCCGCCCACCGAACTCCCCACAAGCGCATGAATGCGCCGCAGCCCCAGATGGTCGGCAAGCAGCGAGTGCGCGCGGGCCATGTCGCGGATGGTCAGCCGGGGAAAATCACCGTAATAAGGCTTGCCTGTGGCCGGATTCACGCTGAGCGGCCCCGTGGAGCCGTAGCATGAGCCGATTATGTTGGCACACACCGTGAAACACTTCTCCGGGTCGAGAAACGCCCCCTTCTCCACCGTGTGGGGCCACCAGTCGGCCACATCGCTGTTGGCTGTCAGGGCGTGGCACACCCACACGGCGTTGCCGCCTCCCTCGGCCAGAGTGCCGTAGGTGTCGTAGGCTATGGTCAGATTCTGGATTTTGCCGCCGAGTTCAAGCTCAAACGGTTCGGGGAACGTGTAATAATGTCTCATGGCTCACAAAATCATAAAAAATGAAGAGTCCGGCTTCTGTGGGGAGAGGAAACCGGACTTCTATGTTTTTATTGTTTCAGGCATCTGTGCGTGTCACCGTGCCTGCGAAATCGTCCGTCTGTCCTCCATAATGCCGTGCATGCCCATCCATTCCATTCGCATACCGCAAATAGAACGTAGCTGACAAAGCTGAGAAAGCTGCGAGATCATTGACTTGGATTTCATCATCAGGTGACTGTTGTTTTTTTGGGATGAGAGGCGCAGAACTTACGATTTGCAACCTCCTCACTCCGCAAAGTTAAAAATTATTTCCAATTCCACCAAATACCCTCACAAATTATTATCAACAGTGAAATAATTCCCATTATTCCAATCACTCCAATCCCTTCCTCTCCAGCCAGGGGAGATTGAAGCGGTAGTGGAGGCCGGAGCTGAGCAGGTGGATGGTGCCGTCGGGGGTCTGGGTGGCGGCGAGATAGCCGAGGGGCTCGGCGTGGGTCTCGTCCATGGTGAATTCGCCCGTCCAGGCTCCGCCGCTAAGGCGGCGCGTGCGCCCGTCGGTGAGCAGTTTCCTCACGGGCCATGTGCGTCCGTCGTCATACGACAGCGCCGCATACATGCCGCGGCCGGTGAAGGTCGAACCGTCGGCGCGGGTGAATGTCATGCCCCTCTCGACCTCGGGGGTGCGGTCGGGATGGTCGGTGAAGGCCACGAGCAGAATCGGTCCTTCGCGCAGACGCATCAGCACCAGACGCTGGCCGCCGTCTATCGGCGGAAATTCAGATGCGGCGTAATGCCATGTCTTGCCGCGGTCGCTGCTGGTGCTCATGGGCATGCGCTTGCGTCCTTGAGCATCTTTTATGCTGTTGCCGCGTCCCATGGCCATGAGGGTGCCGTCGGCAAGTTCCACAATTCCGGCGTGGATGCCCGCAATGGTGGTTCCGGTTGTATCGCGGCCGAACCGGGGCAGCGGGGCGCCGTCCCAGGGGTCGTTCCACGTCTGGCCGCCGTCGGCCGAGAGATGTATCGAGGTGCCGTCGTGGCTTCCGGGCCCTGCGTCGCACAGCTGCACCATCGTGCCGTCACGGAGCACGATCGGGCCTGCGATGGCCTGATGGCGGCGCGTGTGGCGCGGTTCTATGAGGCGCGGCGCGCTCCAGGTGGCGCCATTGTCGGGCGATACGCGGAGGGCGAGCGCGAGATTCTGCCAGTCGCCGGCGGCTTCCACGCCGTTGAAGTGCCAGAGGTTGCCGGCGCGGTCGGTGAGCAGCGAGCTGCCGGTCATGTTGCGGCCGGGCACCTGGAAGAAGAGGCGCGCGGGGGTCCATTCCGACGCTCCGGGATGCAGACGGCTCTGCAGCACGGCCATCTCGCGGCCGTTTTCGGCCTCGGCGGTAAACCAGATGGCCAGCAGGTCGCCGTTCTCACACCACGTCACGGCCGGCTGATGGTTATGGCCGTAGAAAGGCGTGCCGCTCCCCTTCTCCGGCTGTCGCACAAACGGTATCGGCTCGGCGAAGAACGGTTCCGCGGAATTGTGCCACACCATCCGCGCCTTCACCACCGTGGAGTCGGGGCGCGGAACGGCACTGACGCCCGACGGCACCGGCTCCACGTCGGTCTCCACTATGCGGAAACCGGTGAGCGAGTGGCTGTCGGCGGGTATCATGGCCATGCGGCGCGAAGACGCGAGATATTTCACCGGCGTGTGGTGCGAGCCACCGCGGGTCACGCGGTAAAGGCCCTCCTGCGGACCGCCGGGGTTCGTGGCCGGGCTGTCGGTATAGCCTCCATACCAGTCCATGCACCATTCCTCCACGCCGCCGTGCATGCCGCGCAGTCCCCACGGATTGGGGGCGAAACCTTCGGCACGGAGGTCGGTCGGGGCATAGTCGCGGGCTATGGTCTGATGGCGCTGCTCCGAGGCGGGGAGCGTGTCGCCCGTCCAGTAAGGGGTAGACGATCCGGCGCGGCAGGCATATTCCCATTCGGCCTCGGTGGGGAGGCGGAACCGGCGCCCGGTCACTGCGCTCAGGGCGCGGCAGTAGGCCAAAGCCTGGTCGTAGGTCACGTTCACCACCGCGTCGTCGTCGGCCGTGGATATTCCGGCGTCGAGGCCGCGGAGAGCGCGGTGACGCGGGAAGAACTGTTCATACTGGGCGTTGGTTATCTCCCCTACGCTCATGCCGAAGGGCCTGGTGAAGGTCACGCGGTGACGCGGAGCCTCGTCGGCAAACACTCCCCCGTCGTCGCTGCCCATGGTGAAGCTTCCGGCGGGAATGGTGACCATTTCGGGCACGGTCACCTGTGCGGTTGCGGTCGCCGCCATCAGAAGCGCGGCGGCCAGTATAGCTGTCTGTCTCATAATCATATTTCATCGGGCCACGGACACGGACGGCCTGTGGCGGTTACTGTGGGACGCTGGGCGCCGCGCTCGCGCAGGAGCGTGCCCAGCCGCTCCGACATCATGCGTGTCACTTCGGGCCGCTCCTTGGCCAGATTGTGGAGTTCGCTTATGTCGTCGGGTATGTTGTAGAGCTGTTTCTTGCCCGTGGCGTAGTTGTAGATGAGTTTCCAGGGGCCGCGGCGCAGGGCGCAGTTCAGGTTAATGCCCGGGCCTTCGTTGCCCCAGATGTTGGGGAAGTTCCACACAATCTCACGCTCCGGACCGCCGGGCTGCTCGCCGCCTTTGATCAGCGGAACGAAGCTGAAACCGTCAAGGGGCTTCATGGGGTCTGACTTATGCTCGGCCCCGGCCATCTCGAGTATGGTGGGATAGAAATCCTCTATCATCAGATAGCCGTCGGTCTCCGAGCCGGGCTTGGTAACGCCAGGCCAGCGCACGAGCAGCGGCTCGCGTATGCCGCCCTCCATCATCGACCCCTTGCCGCTCTGCAGCGGGGCGTTCTGCCAGTAAAGGCGGCCGTCGCGCCAGCCCGGGTCGGTGGCCAGACCGCCGTTGTCGCTCATGAATATTATTATGGTGCGGTCGGCGCGGCCGTTGCGCTCCACCCAGTCCATGATATCGCCCAGACTCTTGTCCATGCCCTCTATCAGCGAGGCATAGGCGGCTTCTTTCTCGCTCAGGCCCTCGTCGAGGTATTTCTGATAGTAACGCGGGTCGCGGTCTATGGGAATGTGTATGGCATAGTGGGCCATGTAGAGAAAATATGGCTGGGCGTACTTCGCCGCTTTGTCCAGGGCTTTGAGGGCTTCCTGGGTGAGGGCTTCGGTGACGAACGTTCCCGAGCCCCAGTATTTTTCCAGACCGGGCACTGCGTTGAAGGCATAGGGGGTGCCGTCGGGGTTGTGGCCGTAGTTTTTTTCGCTCAGATAGGTGGCGAGGCCACCGGCGGCGTGTCCGGCTATGTTCACCTCGAATCCCCAGTGGTGGGGATCCTCGCCGGGGGTGTCCATGGCTCCGAAGTGGGCTTTGCCGCAATGGATGGTGTGGTAACCGGCGTCGCGGAGGTCGTCAACAAACGAGCGGCCCACGTAGCTGCGCGGGATGCCGGGTGTCTGCTGCACGCCGTTCACGTTCCACTCGGGCATAGTCAGGCTGTCGCACTGTATGTCGGTGGACTGGTCGCGGGCCATGGTCCAGTTGGTCACGCGGTGGCGCGCTGCGTTGGCGCCGGTTATGAGGCTACAGCGCGTGGGCGAGCTCACGGGGCAGGCGTAGGCCTGGGTGAACTTCATGCCCGAGGCGGCGAGGCGCTCCATATTCGGAGTGTGGTATGCGCGGTTGTAGGGGGTCTTTTCTTTCCAGAAAGGCACCGAAGTGTCCTGCCAGCCCATATCATCCACCATAAACAGTATGATATCGGGGCGGTCCTGGGCTGCAACGGCTGCTGAGTCGGCGGCAGCCGGATTCCCTGCCGCGCAGAGCGCCGGCAGCGCCGCAACTGCGGGCAAAAACGTGGATTTTTTCATGGCATTCATCATTTTAATACGCAAATATAATACTTTTCGGCAAAAAGGGGAGCTATGGCAGCTATGGTAGCTATGGTAGCTATCGGAATTATTGGAGCTATTGGAGCTATTGGAATCATCGGAGCCATTGCTCCCGTCGGGCGCCTTCGGGGGCGCCCATCCCATCCCTCCCATTATTCCCAATAATTCCAATTACCCCGATAGCTCCAAT
>VSPV01000029.1 GCA_009775605.1 Paramuribaculum sp. | reverse complement strand
TCGCTCAAAAATTAAACGAAAACATAGGTGTTGCATTTATAACTTGAATCCACCTTTTAATTCAACCAACGGGTAATTATATAAGAATTCTGGCTCTGACCGTCGGCATCGTTACCCTGTGCTGTATGACATTCGGCGGTGAGTTGTATGCCCAGACCAATAATTACCGTTATAAGATAGAGTATGATTTCATGGGGTTGAAAAAGACAGCCGCCCATGCCGATGTGAGTATAAGAATAGACGGCGAGAATTTCACAGGAACCCTCAACGGCCACAGCATAGAGTGGGGCGGGAGATATTATACGGTGAGCGACACTCTCGTGGCCCGGATGTTTCATACCAACGGGCACCTGACGGTGCGTGAGGAGGTGGTGTTCAAAATAGGATGGTACAGCAAGCCCACAGCTGCCCAGGCTGCCGACGGAATGTATGTGTTCAATAATCCGAAACTCTATAAGAATACCGACGGAATGGGGTTGCTCGACGCATCGGAGGAGACGATGGAGGCCGTGAGCATCACCACCGATATGCTCGCCATGTTTTATTCCTACCGCAAAATCAACTTTGACCGGATTCTGCCGGGACGCGAATATCTTGTGTCGATCACCGGCTCAAACGGGGAGAGGCAGCATCTGCTGTTCCGTTATGTAGGCGTGTCGAGATATAAAATCAACGGCGTGGAGTATCCCACCTATCAGACGCAGTTTGAGTATTATTTCAACGGGCGCCCTTCGGGTTACACCGTCAGTTGCGAGGTAGAGCAGCAGAGCCGTCTGCCGCTCGTGTTCAGCGGCAAGCTCAAGATTGGGGAGGTGGCCATGATTTATGAGCCGTGAGACCGGCTCTTACGTTTTTTCTGATTACACCGTGAAATATCTCGCCATAGGTGAAGCGAGATAGAAACCTGCAACCGACGATGAGGGACTGAGCGCTCCGTTTTCGGTTACGGTCACATCTATTTCTCCGGGAGCGAGGTGGGCCATGAGTGTGTGCATCAGCCGCTGGTCGGGGAGCGAGGGATAGCCCACTGCGGGACGTATGCCCCGGTAGCGTCCCTGACGTATGGCCTGAAAGTCCTCCGGCTCGTCGGGCGCGTATCCCCAGAGGTCGGTGCGCACGCGGCGGTGAAGCCATTCGCTCGTGGCCTCGGTGAGTCGGTCGGCGATAGTCTGGAGCAGCAGGCGGCGGTAGGAGTCAGTCTCGGTTTCCAGCTCATGCCTTATTTCCGGGCCGATGGTAACGGCAAAGCAGCCGATATAGTCGCCTTCAGGCGCCACGAAATCGCACAGGGCAAGCCTTTCCTCGCGTCCCTCGGCCGCTTTCTGCCGGGGGGTGGGTATGGCGGCTACAGGCGTTGTGATGGCGTTGTCGGAGCCTTTGGCGGGATAGAAAGCTGTCTGGCAGAGCATGGTGGCTCCGAGTGATTCAAGACGGTCGAGCATGCGCTCAGCTTCGTCAAGAAGCGATGCTGCTTCGGGTGTGTCGCGCACCACTTTCCATGCGTTCAGGAAATATGTGAAGTTGATGTATGGCCTTACGGTAGCCACGCTTACCGGCGGGAGGGTCCGGATGTCGGTGAATGTTGGCTTGACGATTGAAGCGATGTCCCAGGCCTTCACCGGGGAGGCTTCTTCCGCGGCGCCGTCATTCCGGCTGTTGTTGTATTCCTCGGCTAAGGCCTGCTGCTGTTCTTTCACGGCTCTTTTCTCGCCCTCAGGGTCGCGGAGCAGTCGCGAGGCCACCACGGGATCCTGCGATGCGTCGGCCACGCGTATCACCGTTCCCTCCGGTCCGTAGGCGGGAGCGAGCATGAGCGCGGTGTGGAGTTTTGATGTAGCGGCACCTCCCACGAGCACAGGCACCGTGATGCCTTCGCGCCTCATGGCCGAAAGCGTGCGCGCCATTTCCTCGAGCGAGGGGGCTATGAGTCCGCTCAGACCCACGAAAACGGGATTGTGATCCTTCACGGCCCTGATGATGGCTGCGGCTTCCACCTGCACCCCGAGGTCTATTACCTCGAAATTGTTGCACTGGAGCACCACGGCGGCTATGTTCTTCCCGATGTCGTGGACGTCGCCTTTTACCGTGGCGAGGACGGCGCAGCCTTTGGAGGACCCTTTCACGGCGCCGTTTTCAAGGAACGGCCGCAATATGTCTACGGCACGGTGCATGGTGCGGGCGCTTTTCACCACCTGCGGCAGGAACATTTTGCCGCTTTCGAACAGCGAACCCACCAGCTCCATGCCCTTCATCAGGGTCTGTTCCACCACCGCATTGGCGCTCCCGGCGCGCTCCACGGCCAGTCGCAGGTCGGCGTCAAGCGAGGTGTCGTCGCCGCGCTGCAGGGCGCGGATGAGGCGTTCTTCGGGTGTGGAAGGGGCTGAAGCCTCCTCCTTCACCTCGCTGCCGGAGGCAGGGGCAGTCTCGCCTGTGATATCGGCCGCGGCAGCTGAAAGCCTTTCGGCAGCATCCGGACGGCGGCACAGTATGGCATCCTCTATAAGCTCGAGATGGTCGGGAGCGATGTCGGCATACTGCACCTTGGTGCCGGGGTCGACTATAGCCATGCTCAGTCCCGCTTTCACGGCATGGAACAGGAACACGGCATGCATGGCCTGGCGCAGGTAGTTGTTGCCGCGGAAGGCAAAAGAAAGATTGCTCACACCGCCGCTGGTTTTCACTCCGGGCAGATTGGTGTGGATCCACTCCACGGCACGGATGAAATTGAGGGCGTAGGCATCGTGCTCCGGCATTCCGGTGGCTATGGTGAGCACATTGGGGTCTATGACTATGTCGCGGGCCTCGAAGCCGCATTCGTCCATTAGAATGCGGCATGCGCGGGCGGCTATCTCGATTTTTCTCTCGTAGGTGTCGGCCTGGCCGCGCTCGTCGAAGAGCATCACCACCACGGCGGCGCCGTAGGAGCGGATGACGCGGGCCTGGCGGCGGAACTCGTCCTCGCCGTGCTTGAGCGATATGGAGTTGACAATGGCGCGCCCTCCGGTATTTTTCAGCGCTTCCTCTATGGTGGCGAAGTCGGATGAGTCAATCATCCAGGGCACCGATGCCGTGGCCGGGTCGGAACCGAGGGCGCGCAGGAAGCGCGACATCTCGGCGCGCGAGTCGAGCATGCCGTCGTCCATGTTTATGTCGAGAATCATGGCGCCGTCGGCAACCTGCCGCCGGGCTATGGCCACGGCCTCGTCAATGGCGTTTTCTTTGATCAGGCGCAGGAATTTGCGGCTTCCGGCCACATTGCACCGCTCGCCCACGTTGATGAATCCGCGTCCGTCGCTGAACGCCTCGAGTCCCGCAAGCCAGGGAGCCTCAGCGCCGGAATCGGGCCGGTGAGGCCTGTTGTGTAGCTCCACTTCTCGGGCCAGGGCCGCTATATGCCGGGGAGTGGTGCCGCAGCACCCTCCGGCAATATTCACTATGCCTTCGGCAAGAAGGGGCCTCATAGCGGCGGCGAAGTCTGCGGGGGTGACGGAATAACCTCCCATGCGGTCGGGCAGGCCGGCATTGGGATAGAATATCACCGGGAAGGGTGACACGGAGGCCAGTTCCCTTACAGCCTCGGCAAGTCCTTCAGGCCCGGCGGAACAGTTGTAGCCTACCGCGAGAGGGGCGAATGGAGCCACGGCGGCGAGTATCGCGGCGGGAGTATGGCCGCTGAGTATTCGCCCGGAGGCGTCGGAGAGAGTGAAGGAGAATATAATGGGAATGTCCGTGTGGCTTTCGGCCATGGCGCGGCGCGCGCCCATGGCGGCAGCCTTGGCGTTGAGAAGGTCGAAAGCGGTCTCTATCAGCAGCAGGTCGGCGCCTCCCTCTATCAGGCCGAGCGCCTGCTCGCAGTAAGCATCAGCGAGCGTGCCGAAGCTCACCGCGCGCGCCGAAGGATCATCCACATCCACAGGCAGGGAAGCGGAAAGGGCAGTAGGGCCCATGGCTCCGGCCACGAAACGCGGCTTCTCAGGAGTGGAGAAAGCGTCGGCCTCGCGGCGTGCGATAGCCGCTCCGGCACGGTTGATGTCGCGCACCAGATGAGAGGTGGCGTATTCGCGCTGCGAGAGGGCGTTGGAATTGAAGGTGTCGGTCTCTATTATGTCGGCTCCCGCTTCGAGATAGGCTCTGTGCACGGCCGCCACAAGGTCGGGGCGCGAGAGGCACAGAATGTCGAAGTTTGCGGCAAGAGGTCGCGTATGGGTGAGGAAACGGCGTCCGCGCACGGTGGCCTCGTCGAGTTTCATGCGCTGAAACATCACACCGGTGGAGCCGTCGAGCGTCAGCACGCGGCTCGCGATAGCGCGAAGAAGTTCCCGCCGCCTTCCGGCGGAGTCAGTAGGGCAATGTGTCATTGGCAGGAAAGATTTTTTCCAAAGATACGGATATTATTTGAGCATTGCCGAGCGAAAGAATCTAAAACGCAGTCAACGATACGGATAATATCAGAGACTCAATAGATTTCGCGTGCCACGGCTGCCACTGAATTGACGGCATGCATGGAGTAGAAGTGGATACTCGGCACTCCGGCGTCGCGCAGCTCGGCACCCTGCCGGATGGCCCATTCGATTCCCACGCGGCGCACATCCTCGTCGGTGGTGCAGGCAAGAAGCATGTCGGACAGCTCCTCGGGGAAATCTATGTGGAATACGCGGGGAAGCATGGATATCTGCCTGAGGGAGGTGAGCGGTTTCAGCCCCGGGACAATAGGCACGGTGATACCCTGGGCGCGTGCAGCCTCCACGAAGCTGAAGAAGCGGCGGTTGTCGAAAAACATCTGTGTTACCACATAGCTCGCACCGGCATCTACTTTGGCCTTGAGATTGCGGATGTCGGAGGTGAGGTTCATGGCTTCCTCGTGTTTCTCGGGGTAGCCGGCAACGCCGAATGAGAAGGGTGGAGCTATGGGGGCTGTATGGGTGCCGTCGGCGAGGATTCCGCGGTTGAAGTCCTCCACCTGGGCGGCGAGAGTGATGGCGTGTTCGTGACCGTCGGGACTGGTGGTGAAGGTGGGGGCGTTGCGCTCACGGTCGCCGCGGAGCACCAGAAGGTCGGTTATGCCGAGATAGGACAGGTCGATAAGCTGGTCCTCGATTTCGCCGCGCGAATATTCGCCGCATATCAGATGGGGCACGGGTCTCACTCCGAATCGTTCGCGGATCACGGCCGCAATCGCCACGGTTCCCGGCCGCTTTGTGGAGGTGACAACCTTGTAGGTGTCTCCGCCGAGATGGCGGTAGCTCACTTCGGTGCGGTGGGTGGTGATGTTGATGTATGCGGGATTGAACTCCATCAGGCGCTCTATGTCGGAGTAGGTGCTGTCGATGCTTCGCCCGCGCAGGGGAGGCAGGATTTCGAACGAGAATGCCGTGGGGTGTTCCGATGCCAAAAATGATGCTACGCTTTCCATAATCAGGGGGACGTGGATGTGGCGAGAGTGCCGGGTGGATATGATGGTTGATTAAACTTTTTCGAGCGCCTGGGAGAGGTCGGCAATAAGATCGTCGGCATGCTCTATGCCTATGCTCAGGCGGATGGTGGCCGGGGTGATGTGGGCTTCGGCGAGTTCGGCCTCGTTCATCTGCGAATGGGTGGTGGAGGCGGGATGGATTACCAGACTCTTGGCGTCGGCCACGTTGGCCAGCAGGGAGAATATTTTCAGATTATCGATGAAACGCCATGCTTCTTCTTTGCCCCCTTTGATTTCAAGGGTGAAGATGCTTCCGGCGCCCTTCGGGAAATAACGGTTGTAAAGCTCGTGGTCGGGATGAGTGGGCAGCGCCGGATGGCTCACGCTCTTGATTTTGGGGTGTGACGCAAGGAACTCTACAACCTTCAGGGCATTCTCCACATGGCGCTCGACGCGCAGCGAGAGGGTTTCGAGGCCCTGCAGGAGGAGGAAGGCGTTGAAGGGGGAGATGGCAGCGCCTTCGTCGCGGAGCACCACGGCGCGTGCGCGGGTGGCGAACGGCGCGTCCGGAGACGTCTGGCAGAACACCGCTCCGTGATAGTTGGGATCGGGCTCTGTGAGGGTGGGGAATCGTCCGGGATATTTGCTGTAGTCAAAGGTGCCGCCGTCAACGATAATACCACCGAGGGCCGCACCGTGACCTCCTATGAATTTGGTGGCGCTGTGCACCACAACGTCGGCACCGTGCTCTATGGGGCGGATGAGGTATGGCGTGCCGAAAGTGTTGTCGACTATGAACAGGGCGCCGTGGCGATGGGCGGCGTCGGCAACGGCCTCAAGGTTGGTGACGTCGGAATTCGGGTTGCCGAAGGTCTCGCCGTAGACCACCTTCGTTTCGGGGCGGAAAGCGGCTTCGAGGACCTCGGGGTCGTTGAGATTGACTATTGTATGGGTGATTCCGCGCTGCGAAAGGTTGTTGACTATGAGATTGTAGGAACCGCCGTAAAGATTGTCGCCGGCCACAATGTGGTCGCCGGGCTGAAGCACGTTTTCAAGGGCATAGGTTACGGCCGCCGCTCCGGAAGCCACTGCCAGCGCACCCGTGCCTCCTTCGAGAACGGCCATGCGCTCCTCGAGCACTTCCTGAGTGGGATTGGTAAGGCGGCTGTAGATGTTGCCGGGCTCACGGAGTGCGAAGCGGTCGGCGGCATGGGCCGAGTCGCTGAACACGTAGGCTGAGGTCTGATAAATGGGCACCGCACGCGCGCCCGTGGCGCTGTCGGGGTTTTCCTGGCCGGCATGTACCTGAAGTGTTTCGAAACGGAGGTTGCTCTTTTTCATAATCGTTGGTGAATTTTTCTTCTGCAAAGGTAGGGGTTGTACTGCATTTGTTCCAATAATATCGTAAATTATAGAATGTGTGATTAAATTGTGGCGTAATTTATAGCATATGTTCTAAATTGTTCTAATTTTGCCGTGTGAAACCGAACGAATGATAATGAAAAGGGAACTTGACGCAACAGACAATACCATACTTGAGGCGCTGAAGGCCGACAGCCGTCTTTCGGTGCGGCGCCTTTCGGAAACCGTACACCGCTCACCCACGGCGGTTTTCGAGCGTCTGCGTCGGCTGGAGGATGACGGTATAATCCGCGGCTACACTGTGAAAATCGACGATGAGAAGCTTGGACGCGGATTCACTGTGTTCTGCAATGTGAAGCTGCGGCGCATAAATGCGGGCATCCATGAGACGTTTGCCCGCGAGATGGCGCTTATGGAGGAAGTGACGGAATGCTATAACGTGAGCGGTAACTATGACTATATGCTGAAAGTGACGGTGCCCGACATGCAGGCTTACCGTGCTTTCATCACCGAGCGCCTCGGCAATCTCGATATTCTGGAGACGGTGACGAGCGTGTTTGTGATGTCGACGGTGAAGAACTGAGGTGAGGGGGCTGTGATAACGGTCCATCTGGGTCGTCGCTTGCGGGTTCGACTTCGGTCATTGACTTTAGTCAACTCCCGTCAGCCTCACCCGCCAGCTCCTACCATCTGAACCGTTCTGACAGCCCCCTCGCCATCCGGAGTGGTTATGGGGAATACGGCGTCGCGCTCTCCGAGGCTTGCCGCAGGTGGGAGAGGGGTAGGTGGCTTTTCCGATGGCTTACGCACATCGGTTGTAAAGAAATCGCTCCTCCGGAGCTCCGTGGGGGATAGGATCCGTGGAAAAACTTGTAACTCTCAAGGTGCGGCTTTTGTTTTATAATTATAAATGATTAAATTTGAGGCTATGAAACTCATAGAAATGCATATAGATAAGATTATTGCCTTGTGTAAGAAATACAGGGTGGCGAAGCTATGGGTTTTCGGTTCCATCCTGACTCCTCGTTTCAATGACGACAGTGATGTGGATTTCTCAGTCAATTTCGATGCGGAAACCATTAAAAAGGAAGGTCTTGACTGGGCTGATGTTTTTTTCGACTTTATGCACGAGCTGGAAAATCTCTTCGGACGCCGGATTGATCTGGTGTGTGATGATGCGGTGAAAAATAAATTTTTCCGGGAGGAACTCGACAGAACGAAGCAGTTGATATATGGATGAGTCGATAAAGAAATATTTTGAGGATATGCTTCAGGCGATATCCGAAATAGAAATGGCCGAGTCAAGATTTGGCCGTCAGTATGATATTTTCGAAAATGATGTGGTTTTCCGGAAATTTACCGAACGGAATATTGAAATTTTAGGAGAGGCTATGAATCGGATTCTAAAGCTTCAGCCGAATATAAATATCACATCCGCCCGTAAGATTGTTGATACACGCAACTATGTAATCCATGCATACGATTCGCTTAAGCCCGATATTTTATGGGCGATTGTAATCAACCATATCCCGCGGTTAAAGACGGAGATATTGCAAATCATGGACAAATAACTTTATGAATATGAGTTACAAGGAGGAAGATGAGTGGAGGGAAACGGGAAAGAAAGGATTGCATGGGATTGTGAGGAATATTTTTACTATAGGAGGTATTCTTCTCGTAATAAGTTTAATTATGTATTTGATTTATTGGTTCTTTCACGATTGCATTGGATTAGAAATGGATGGATTTGGAGAGGTAGTACTTTTCTTCTTCGTCCTATTTTTAGTGGTACTATATCGTATTTTTAAGTAAACAAAAAATGTCTACTGAAGGGGTTGGCAAACCCTATGCTTGCGCATGCTGCGGCGTCGCGCTCTCCGAGGCTCGCCGCAGAGGGAGAGATCACAGTCTGCTTTTCCGATGGCTTACGCGCATCGGTTGTAAAGAAATCGCTCCTACGGAGCTCCGTGGGATATGGGGGGAGGAGGTCAGAGGTGGAGGTTGAAGCCGGCGAGGGCGGTGAAGCCGGGCATGGGGTAGCCGCGGTTTATGGTGTAGCGGGCGTCGGTGATGTTCTCGAGGCGGGTGAAGAGGGAGAGGTAGCGGCAGACGTCCCATGTCAGTTTGAGGTTGAGAAGGGCGTAATTCTGATTTTTGATGTCGGCGGCGACGTAGAGCCCTCCGACTCCTTTGAGATCAGCGTCGACATGCAGAAAATCCCAGGGTTTCCATTGCACGCCGAGATAATACTGGTTGCGTGGCGCGCCTACGAGATTGGTCAGCGAGGTGTGAAGATAGCTGTAGGTCGCCGACAGCCAGAGGTTGTCCGCGGGATGGCTGTGGGCAGCCAGTTCAATGCCCTTGTTTATGAAACGGCCGGTGTTCTGGTTCTTCTGGTCGACGGTCTGAATCATATTGCGGCCATTGCTGTAATAGCCTGTGATTTCGGCCGAGAAATAGCGTGAGAATGCCTTGCCAACGGAAATTTCATAGTTGGTCATTTTCTCAGGCTGGAGGTCGGGATTGGCCATGCGGTAGAGATACAGTTCGCGGAACGAGGGGTTGCGGTACCCTACGGCCAGATTGCCCTTCACGGTCCAGTCGAGTCCGGGATTTAACGAGAAGCCGAATTGCGGAACCCACTGGGTGTCGAACTTGTTGCTGTTGGCCATGCGCAGACCTCCGTTGACATTCAGAAGGTTGTCAAGAAAGGTCTGGGAAAGGGTGAGATATGGCGAATATTCCACGATGTTTTTCCGTGAGATAGTGCTCATGGAGCCTTCGGTGTGGTGATATCGTAATTTATCGCAATTTATCGAAAAATGCGATAAATTTGCACGCTACATATTGATAATAAGTGCGCTGTCTGGTTTTGCGTTTTGAGGGTAATGAGGTGAGAAGTGTATGATAACTAAATTATAACTAAATTATAACTGCTGATTTTAGGGTTAACCGCGAGCGTTTCACCATAGGATACTGACACCGGATAAATAACATGAAAAATGTATCCCCTCCGACAAATGTTGCCAGAGGGGATACGTTTTTAGAGGTGATTTTAGCGGGGAGGGGGTCAGTCCGCGCGGAGGGTGATGGTGAGGGTGTCGCCGGGTTTTGTGGGGAGGGTCAGCATGCCGTTGGCCTCGGGAAGAGAGGGGGCGGCGGTAATGGCGGCGGGATTGACTTCTGCGCCGTTGACTGCGGACACGCTGTGACCTTTGGGGATGGCCAGACGTAACTGGCCGCCTTTTTCGGAGCGGACTGTGATGTTGCTGACAGTACCGTCGGTCTTGCGGGCTGAAACGAGGAAGGCGCCCATGGCGCGGAGGTTGTCGAAGGCCACGTTGTGCCATGAGGCGGGTATGGCGGGGAACACGCGAATCACTCCGGTATGGCTCTGCAAGAGCATCTCCTGAATGCCAGCGGCAAAGGCGAAGTTGCCTTCGAGGGTGAACGGACGGTAGGTGAACTGAGATTTGCCGGTGCCGGACTGGTCGCCGTTGACATGGAATGTATTGGGCAGACAGAAACATTCGGCGAATGTGCGTAGTGCGCGGGCGGCTCCTTCGCCGTCGAGCGCACGCGCCCTCATGTTGCCCATCCAGCTGTAGGAGTAGCCGCACCAATAGTCGGGACCCGCTTTTTCGAGAGCGTCGAGCGTGGCGGTGATTATGCGCCGCGAATCATCGCTGTCGCTCCAGTCGATAAGTCCCAGGGGATGAATGGCCATGGCATGGGAGAAATGGCGGTGGGATGTGTTGTAGGGGAAGCCGGGGGCTATGGCCAGCGCGCTGTCGGCGTCGAGCGAAAGGGCCGGGAGCTGGGAGCCGTCATGGCGCCAGCGTGCGGCCTCGTCGGCAAGAGAAAGCGAGTCGGCCATCTCACCGGCGGCGTTGAAGGCAAACTTCATCAGCGCGGTGTCGTAATTGGTCATATCGGAGAACCACGCGTTGATGGAGTTGTCGAACACTTCCGGGCTTGAGCTTATGGGAAGGCGGCGCACGCCCTTGTCATCCACAGCGGAGATCTGCTCCAGATACGTTGCAATGTCCTTCATGAACGGATAGGCGCGCTGGGCGAGGAAAGCCGAATCGGCCGAGTATTTCCAGTGCAGGTAGAAGTGCTGTCCGAGCCATGCGCCTACGGTGGGCGACATGGAATACTGTATCCAGCCGCCCAGAGGTTTGCCGTCAAGCGTGCATACGCCCGGCACATTCATGCCGTTGGTGCCGAAGTAGGTGCGGGTATATTCCTTGTAGGTGTCGCGCTGGTTCCAGAGGGTGTTGAGATATCCCAGGCCTTCGTCGAGGTGATTGCCGGTGTATGCGGGCCAGTAGCTGAGCTGTGTGTTGAGGTCGTGGTGGTAGTCGCCTTTCCACGGTGGTAGCAGTCCGTTGTCGGCCGTCCACACCGCCTGCAGCGAAATCGGCGACGAGTAGGGGCGTGACGCGGAGCCGAACTTATACATTTCGTTATCGTATTGCTTTTGCAGCACCGGGTCGGGCAGCGATACGGATGACTGCGCGTAGTAATTGTCCCAATATTTCATGTGGTCGGCATAATCGGCGTTAATGCCACGCTCAAGTGCGCTGGCCGTCACGTCGACGGCGTTGACGTCGGAAGCCGAAGATGTCACGCTCCATACTCCGCGTAGAGTCGAGCCGTCGCGTTCCCATCTCACGGCCACATCGTAGGCGAAACCGTCGTATCCGGGCTGATGGTAGGTGACAAGGCCGTCGGTAGAGGTAATGTCGCCCTGCGGATAGCCGAGGCGCAGCAGGGAGGGCCCAGACTGAGCGTTGTCGCCTGCTGTAGAAGTATCCTCGCTGTATTTCGGAGCGATTATAGCCGGCACGATTGAGTCGGGGAGATTGCGGAACTCAAGCCATCCGAGAGGCTCGTTGGCATGGACAAAGGTCTGCATTTGGATTCCATTGTTCCAATTCGCCTGGCAGAGGGCGTTGGCAAGGTAGAGGCGCACAGAATCAACCGTGCCGGGAATACCTGTGAATTCCAGCGCCGCGCCTGGGATCTTGGCGGGGGCAGCAAGCTGGTCGTAAGGATGGTCGAATTTTTTCTGGACGGGGAGATAGTCGCCTTTGCGCACCTGCTCCACCACCCACGCGAAGCGGTTGTTGTCGCCCGCGATACTGTCCATCGGTCGGAGATCCCAGAGGTCGGTGCGGTCAAGCGAGAACCGCAGCACCGAGTCGCGCTGCCACACGAGAGCGCCCACCACGCCGTTGCCGAGAGGAATGGCCTCGTCCCACGAACGGGCAAGTGCGTTGAACTGAAGGTCGCTGTTTCCGCCGCGCACTGCAAGCGGGCCGCTGTTTCCGCAGCCTGTAAGGATGGCAGCTGCCACAGCCATTGAAAAAATGAGTCGTTTCATGATATGGTTGGAGGTGGTTAGAGGGTGTTGATTTCGGTGAGGAAGGTGGAGAGGGCGTGGAGACCCTGATGGTTGGAATCCATGGATTGTGCCTGGGCCATGTAGCGGGCGCTGCGGGCGGTGTCACCGAGGCCGGCGTAACCGAGAGCAAGCATGTAGAGGCAGTGGATGCGGTTCATATCGTCGAGGCTTCCGTCCCATACCTGGAGGTCGGGAAGGCTCACGGCGAAGTAGTCCATCACCACCTTGTCGTGGAAATGCTGCTTGCCGTAATCAACCAGGCGATTGAAGCGCGAACGGGAACGGGCCTCGTCGCCGAGGGCGCGGAAGGCCATGCCGGCATAGAATATCTTGTCGGGCTTGGCGTCGTTGTAGTACATGGCGGCAGCGGGTTCGGTGGGGCCTTCGGTGGCTTTCAGGAAACAGTCGCGGGCTTTCTCCTCGTTGCCGAGAGCGCGGTGGCATATACCTGCCAGATAATGGAAGTCATTGTCCTGAGCATTGATAAGCTTGCCCTCGCCGAGATTATGGGGATAGACAAGACACTGCTCGAGGAGAGGCAGGGCATCGCTGTAGCGTCCACAGGACATCGCTTCCTTGGCAAGCTCCACGCGCGCGGTCTGATACTGGGCGGGAACCTTGCCCTCGCCACCTTCCCAGGGGTGGAACTGACGTGAGTCAATCAGGCCTATTGCCTCGCGGTAACGGCCCGTGAGATTGAGCAGGGTGGCTTCTTCAAGCACGAGATCGTCGCGCTGCTGTATCAGCGCGGGATATTTACGCAGGAAATCGAGACGCCACTGATGGGGACGCTGCAGCTTCTTGTAGAGCTGGTCAAGCTCCATGAGCACACGCGAGTCGGTCCGGTCAAGCTCAAATGCACGTTCCATCGCCGAGACTGCCCGGGAGGGGTCGTTGAGCTTATTGTAATAGATGAGGCCGAGGTTGCGCCATGTGGTTGGGAAGGCCGGGTCGAGCCGTGAGGCACGTTCCCAATATTCAAGAGCGAGGTCATACTGGCGTTTGTCGTAGAAGAGATTGCCGAGATAGTGGCAGGCGCGGGCGTCCTCCGGATTTACCTCAAGGGCTGCGCGCAGGGCCAGGATTGCTTCAAGACGGTTGGGGAAAACCATGTCGGGAGTTCCTGCGGCCCCCTTGGCAAATGCTTCGACTGCTCCTGCGGCGTCGCCAGCCGCCATACGGGTATATCCGAGATAATACCATGTCATGGGAGTGACGGCATCGTGTTCTATGGCGGTTTTCCATACGGACTCGGCTTCGGCCGTCAGACCGGCATCGCTGAAGTCAAGAGCTATTTCGTCGTAGTTGTGGGGATTGCCGTGCATGAGCGAGGCCATGCGGGATGTATCGCCGAGCAGAGCCATGCAACCGTAATTAAACAGGTCGTCTCCGAGGGTCTCACGGCAGAACTCCCGGGCCTCGGCATCACGGCCGAGACGCATAAGGATGGCGGCGCGGAGTGCGCGGGCTTTTGAGCTGTGCCAGTTGCGGGCAAGTGAGCGGTCGATCTCGTGGAGGGCTTCCTCGAAGTCTCCGCGGCGGCAGCTGATTTTGGCGCATTCAAAGAAAGCGGCATCCTGCCATGCGCCGTTCCAGGTGGCTTTATAGAAACGGTCATATGCCTCATCGACCCGGCACTGATATTTCAGGGCAAGTCCGAGATTGTAGATGGGCTCGCCTTCGTAGGGGTTGGGGTTGCGTTTCTGGAGCATCTTCACGGCGCGGGAGAGATAGCCTTCGGCTTTGTCGAAACGTCCCTTGCGGATGTACCATAAGCCCAGAGCATTGTTGCAGCGCACATCGTCGGGGTCGCGGCGCAGGCCTTCCTCATAATAATCGACAGGCGAGTAAGTGGCGTGGCGATACTGCTCAAGATGGAGTCCGGTGAGATAGAGCTGTTCCACGGTCTTGATCTGAGCCGGGAGCAGAGCGGCCTCGGCGGCGTCGGGGATGGGACGGATTTCGTCGGGTTCGCTTTCCCATGTGAGTACCTGGCGACCGTTGCGGGTGATTTCGAATGTGAGGTCATCCAGAGTAATACCGTCGGCATCAATTTTGCGGGTGAGCACCTCTTCGGGTGATACAACGGTTTCTTCAGAAAAAATCTCGCGGCCATCGCGTGTGCGCAGCGTCATATCTATCTCCTGGCGGCTTGTGGCGAAAACGCGCAGCAGTATCTTGCCGTCGCCAGAGGGCTCTATGTTCATCAGCAGATCCCGGGTGGCATTCTTCACGGCGCCGAGCTCGCGGTAGGGAAGGAAATACTGGGTGAATTCCTTCTCTTCGTAAGGCATGAGCCATGTGAAATCGGGCTGGTTTTCGGTGTAGACGCCGGCCATAAGCTCGATGTAAGGGCCGTCGTCGTCGGTGAGACAGCGGTCCCATGCACGGCCGAAGTCACCGTTGCCCCATGTCCATTGTTTCTTTCCGGGCGACACATGGTGGGAGGCCACATGAAGCATTCCGGCCTGGGTATCGCATTCGTAGCCCCCTTCGAAGTCATAGCGGGAGTTGACGCCCATGTAGGATGTGGGAACGGGGATGTTCTTGTAATTGGCAATGTCTACTCCGGCGGAGTAATCCACTTTGTAGTAGGTGCCCGTGGCGATAGGGAACGAGGAGACGGCACGCTTGCCATGGTCGAACACGGCGTTGATGTCGGGCGGGAACACTGAGCGGTAATGCTCGTTGACGCGCACGGCCGGATTGGCCCACCAGAGGAATGTCTGGGGCATGTCGGTGCGGTTGTAGAGCACACCCTTTATCTCCAGATACGCGCAACCGGGGCGGAGGGTGAAGCCTGCCGTGCCGCGCTGATGGAACATCTGCTCCATCTCGTTGACCCACACGGTCACGGAGCCGTCGGCGTTTTCCTCTATAACGGAATCAACCTCCATATATGTGGAGGGGCGGTGGTGCTGGGGCCAGTTGAACTCGATGCCGCCAGAAATCCACGGGCCGGCGAGTCCCACGAGCGCGGGCTTTATGACATGGTTGTAGTAAACGAAGTGGCGCTGACGGATTTTGTCGTAGGCCATCTGCACGCGTCCTCCCAGCTCGGGGAGAATCATCACTTTGATATATTCATTTTCCAGGAACACGGCATGCCACTCGCGGTCGGTCTTCTCGTCGGCCACCGACTCTATCACGGGGTAGGGATAGACTACACCGCTTGAGCCTTGGTAGACACGCTTTTCAAGGAATATGGGGTTCTTTTCGGGTTTCCCGACCTCGTAGGTGGGAATAACCACGGTTTCTTTCCAGGCTTTTACCATACTATAATCAGAAGTCAGTAGATATGATTTGGGGTTGGTTGTCGGCAACGAGTTCTTTTTCAAGTTCCTCGAGGCTCTTGCCTTTGGTCTCGGGGAGACGCAGGCTGAAGAATATGAATCCGGCTACGCATACTCCGGCGTAAATCCAGAATGTGCCGTAGCTTCCGAGGGCAGTGTTGAGCAGCGGGAAGGTATATGTGAGGGTGAACGAAGCCGTCCAGAGCGCGAATGTGCAGACGGCCACAGCCACGGCCCTCACGCGGTTGGGGAACAGCTCGGCGATGAGTACCCAGGTGACGGGGCCGAGAGTCATGGCGTAGCAGGCTATGGCGGCAACCACGAGAATCACCATGAAGAAACCGGTGATATGCATGAAATAGCATGTGCCGAGCACGGCATAGATCAGAGCGAGACCGCCCGCGCCGATGAGCATGAGTTTCTTGCGGCCGAGCCTGTCAACGGAGTAAATCGCGGCGAAGGTAAACACCACGTTGGTGATGCCGGTAAGAACGATGTTGAACAGCATCTCGCCAAGGTCATATCCGGCATTGGAGAATATCTCCTGGGCATAGTTGAATATCACGTTTGTACCGCACCACTGCTGGAATACGGCTATGCAGATGCCAAGGGTGATTACCATGGCGTAGGGACGCGTGAAAAGGGCGCGCAGGCCGCTCTTTGCGGCATTTCCTGCCGTATGGGCTATAGCGGCCATCTCGCTGCGGGCATAGCCTTCGCCTCCTATCCGGGCGAGAATCGCGGTAGCCGCGGCCTTGCGCCCGCGCAGGGCAAGCCAACGCGGACTTTCGGGAATGAAAAGCGCCAGAAGCAGGAACAGCGCGGCGGGGAAGGCGGCGCTCCAGAACATCCACCTCCAGCCCCACAGCACATTCCAGGAGTCGGGGGCCGGAACGGTGGTGCCCGCAGGCATCGGCTCGGCTATGAGATAGTTTACAATCTGGGCTCCGAGAATACCGAGTACGATTGTGAGCTGGTTGAGCGATACGAGGCGTCCGCGTATGCTTCCGGGAGCCACTTCGGCAATATACATCGGCGAGAGTCCCGAAGCCAGACCTATGGCTATACCGCCTACAAAACGGGCCGCGAGGAAGAGTGTAAAGGTGTTGAAAGCACCGGTGGCGTAGGCCGACACCAGAAATATTAGGGCCGAGATGAGTAGCAGGGGCCGACGCCCTATGCGGTCGGCAAGCGAGCCGCATACCATGGCTCCTACAAGACATCCGGCGAGGGCAATGCTCATGGCGAGGCCCTGCTGTCCGGGATTATCGCTGATACCGAAGAAGGCTTCGTAAAATGGCTTGGCGCCACCGATAACCACCCAGTCGTAGCCGAAGAGCAGGCCGCCCATGGCCGAGATAAGGCAGATGAAATAAATGAAGCCCCGGTTGTAATCTGTTTTTACTGATTCCATATTTATTTGTTGAGAAGCTGTTTGACGGCGGCTGACGAATCGGTGCCACCGCTGGTTGTTTCGGGATTGAAGATTGCCTTGATTTGCCACGGTTCAAGAGTGACTAAGGGCCTGAAGCTGTCGCCGTTCACATAATCGGCGACAGAGCGCAGCAGGCGGCGCGAGGCAGGGCGCGTGTCGATGTTTTTATCCGGATCGACGCATAGCACAAATAATCGTCCGGGCCCTACATTGGCTTCGAAGGCCACACCGAGTCTGCGGTTCTCCTCATAGGTGTCGATGCTCTGTATCACAGGCGTGATAGCCGGGAAACCGGTGAGGTCGAGAGCGCGTGCATTGTCAAGAATATCGGTCCACTGCCAGTCGGCATACATGTCGGTAGGGAAGGAGCCGAAGGCGGCATGATCGTTGTCAATTAGAGTACCCACAATTCTCGGTGCGCCTCTAAACATAATCGGGTTCCAGAAGTGGGAGACGAAACGGGTGTGGCGTCCGGGAGCATCAGAAGGCACCAGCAGCACGGACTCTCCTTCAGCGAGTCGGCGCAGCGCCTCGTCGACGTCGGTAACGTAACTTGCCCGGTCTATTTCGTCGCTGTCGGGATATACCCAGAGGTCCCAGGCGTTGTGGAGCTCGCCTTTGGAGATATGGAGGGTGAGTCGCGAGGGCGATGTGATGGCGCGAAGGGGAGCGGTTAAGACTCCCACGGAATCCACGGTGGAGCGGGCTATTTCCTTGCCGGCGATGGTGCCGGAGGCTATAACCGTGCCGTCCTCGGCGTCGAGATGCCATTTTACGGGGCCTTTGGAGAGGGCGGAAGGGCCGAAGTTGTAGATATGGACGGAGGCATTCAGCGGCTCGGATGCGGAATATACGCGCTTGGGAAGGCCGGCAAGAATTACCTGGGGAGCACAGGACTCGCGGAACTTCTCAGGCGACACAAGGCCCTTGCTGTCCCAGAAAGCATCGAGGATGCCTACGTATGCGCTCCCCTGGCCGGGGAAATCCTGAAGACCGAGGAGCTGGAAGCCGCCTGATCTGTCGCTGCGAAGCAGGGCTTCGTTCACGGCCTTGTATTGCAATACGGTGTGTGCGCCGGAGGCCTTGAAGAAATCGTCGGCCTGGCCGAGCATGCCGTTGCGGGCAAGACGCTCGCGGAACACGGCCATGTTGCGCGGTTCGAGTACGCCGGTATATTTTGCCATCTCGGGAAAATAGGGATACATGCAGCGTTGGCCTGTTTCGTGGGCAATGGCAGGGACGTCTATGTCGGCACCGGCATTTATGGTCCAGTCGGTGGCCGGACGGCCCTCATAGACGGTCATCCAGCCTTTTGAGGAGATGTGGGAGGTATAATATTCATCGGATGGTGGATGCGTGCGCGCGGTTGAGGCAGAGTAAAGGTGGCGCGGGTCATGGGCCTTGCCTTTGATGATGAGGTCTTCGAGCACGGCGAAATCGCCTTCGTTTTCATTGCCGTTGCAGTAGAGGATGAATGAGGGATGGTTGCCGTATTCGCGGAGCACGGCATACATCTCGCGCTCGAACCAGTCGCGGCGCGCGGGATAGCGGCCCACATCCTTTATCCTTTTATCCACATCGGGAGCTCGACCTGAAGGTATATGCCGAGCTCGTCGGCCGCGTCGAAAGCGGCCTCAGGGGGACACCAGCTGTGGAAACGCACGTGGTTCATGCCATAGTCCCTGATGATGGAGAACTGACGGAGCCAGTCGGCTTTGTCGGTAGAGGGATATCCGGTAAGGGGCCATACGGCGCAGTCGAGCGTGCCTCTTAGATGGCGGTCGATGCCGTTGACGCGGATATGGTGTTTGCCGCGGGTGACTTCGCGCATGCCGAAACGGCCGTGGCGCGTGTCGGAACCGGCGTCGCTGTCAAGAGTGGCCGAGACGGAGTAAAGAGCGGGGTCAAATTCGTCCCAGAGGCGCATGTTCTTGCCAAGATCGATTACGGCTGTGAGTAGCGAGTCGCCCGGAGAAGCCTCGATGTTTTTTGCGGCGACTTTTTTGCCGTCGGGGCCGGTTATTTCGATGGATAGGCGAGAGGGAGCGGTGATGGCGGCGGAGGTTGCTATCTTTACCGAGTGAGAGGCCGGGTCGGGGTAAAAAGCCATATCGGTGATATGGGATTCGGGCCGGGCGGTAAGGAGCATTTTTCCGGTTATGCCGTTCCAGTTGGTCTGGGTGTACTCGGTTATGCCGTGGGCCCACTGGTCCATGGGGTAGGGGGCGCGGTTGTCGACGCACACTGTGATTACGTGGACGCCGGGAGTGAGAAAGTCGGTAAGGTCCCAGCGGTGGGGAGTGCTCAGCCGCTCGCCGGTTCCGATTTTCTTCCCGTCGACGTAGAGGGTGGTAATCCAGTGGCAGCGCTCAAGGTCGAGGGTGATGTTGCGGTCTTTCCACCGGTCGAGGATGGTCACTTCACGCTGATACCATGCCTGACCGAGGTATTCGTGTTTGCGGCTGAGACGGTCGATGTAGGAGGCGCTGTTTCTGACGCCTTTGCTTCCGGTATCGGTAGAGCCGGGAAGCATGATGGATTCCGACAGGCGCGACAGATAGAGTTCGGATCCGGGAGTCATGCCGAAGCCCATCTGGTCGGGCTGGAAACGCCAGAGGCCTGCAAGGTTTATGGTGTCGGGCTGTGCGGCCCGAGCTCCCGCGGACGCGCACAGTATCAAAGCCATTGCAATGAGTGGTTTCAATATGTTCATGGTAAGACGGTTTGTGTTACGGTTGGTTTCTGCTGCAAAATTACAGCGGGCCGCTTTGCTGCAAAATGAATATCGGATATAAAACGATGGATTTTTTTGTGGTTTTATGTATATCTGCGAATAATATCTATATTTGCAGTCTACCAATCAACAACTTTGTCATGGCAGGACAGAAAGACGGTTTCAGCGGGGAGAAAGCGTATGTTCTCCCTCCGGCATGCATAGCGGAAATGGAGAAGGATCCTGTGGGGGAACTGCTCCATTTTACCGACATAGGCTATTATCCGGTGGCTCACAATCATTTCCGGCGGCGTGTGGAGCCGATAGGGCAGTGGGTGCTGATTTATTGCCGCGCGGGCAAGGGATGGTACAGTGTGGGGGGACAGCGATATGAGGTGACGCCCAACAGCTATTTTGTGCTTCCTGCCGGGATTCCGCATGAATACGGCGCCGATGCTTCCGACCCATGGACAATCTATTGGGTGCATTACCGCGGAAGAATGGCGGAAACCATGATGCCTCCCACGCAGGGGCCGGTGGCTGTGCACCCGGGGCCGTCGAGCCGCATAGCGGACCGCCTGAATCTCTTCGAGGAGATAATGGCTACGCTTGACTGCGGATATTCCCGCGATTCACTGATATTCGCCTGCACCACATTGTCGTATTTCCTTTCCACCCTGAGGCATATCGACAGCTACCGCGCGGCCCGTATGTCGCAGACGGCAGAGGCTGAGATGGATAATGCGGGGATGATTGACTCTGTAATCCGTTATATGTCGGAGAATCTGGAACGAGACCTGCGGCTGGCGGACCTGGCGGAGTATGTTGGGGTTACGCCGACGTATCTGAGCCACCTTTTTACACTTCGCACCGGCAATTCTCCCATGACCCATCTGAGGCAGCTAAGAATGAGCCACGCCTGTCACCTGCTCGATTTCTCCACGCTGCATATCAATCAGATATGCCACAAGGTGGGCATATCCGATCCGTATTATTTCAGCCGTGTGTTCACGGCAACCATGGGTATCTCGCCCAGTGAATACCGCCGTCAGCCAAAAGGCTGAAAGCATAGATAACAGACCATCTCTAAAACAATCGGTATGGCAAATATACTCAGGGCACTCTGCTGCCTGATTCTTATAGCAACGTTTATCTCCTGCTCTGACGAAAAGGATGGGGCGGATCCATCCAATCCTTCGTCGGTGACCGTATCGGGCACGTTGCCTGTGATGTATATCGAAACGGAAGGGCATCGGCCTGTAGTGTCGAAAGATGAGTATCTGGATGCGTACTACAGGCTTGACCCTATGGGCGCGGAAGGTGTTGAACCTCTCGGAACGGAGGAGGAGCCTTTGGCTATGGAGATACGCGGCAGGGGACATTCGTCATGGAAAGGCCCCAAGAAGCCCTACAAAATCAAACTCGGGAAAAAGACCCCGATAATGGGTATGCCGGCCAATAAGCACTGGGCTCTGCTGAAGCCATCGGAAAACACCGTGGCGGGACTGCAGCTCGGCAAGATAATGGGTATGGCCTGGAGCCCGAGCTTCCGGCCGGTGGAGGTGGTGCTGAACGGTGATTATATAGGGCTGTATTTCCTCACGGAGACCATACGCATAGACGAGAACCGGGTGAATATCTATGAGCAGAAAGACGGGGAGACCAGCCTGGAACTGATAAAGGGAGGATGGCTTGTGGAAGTGGACAACTATTCGGATGACTGCCAGATTACGATTCCCGAGAACAGCCAATGGAGCCTGACGCTCCGCTATCATTCGCCGGAGGAGCTGTCGGGAGCGCAGAAGAGGTGGCTTACCGACGAGTTCAAGGCCATAAATCAGGCGATTTATTCATCGGACAAGACTTCGACGGAGTGGGAGGAGTATATCGATGTGGAAAGTATGGCGCGGTTCTTCATACTGCAGGAGGTGATGGACAATCCCGACGGCTTTCACGGCAGCTTCTATCTCCACAAGGATATCGGCCCCGGTTCCAAGTGGATTGCGGGTCCGGTGTGGGATCTGGTGTGCTATAACCGAGAGAAAACGGATTGTACTTTCAGGATGACAGTTCATTACGGCTTTATTCCGCACTGGATTGGCGAAATCATACAGTATGACAGCTTCTGCAGGAAGGTGGAAGCGGTCTGGAGGGAAGTGTATCCGGCACGTCTGGCGGAAATCTACAGCTTTATTGACGAGACCGTGCTTCCGCTTGAAGAGGCCTGGAAGCACGATTGCGAACGGTGGAAGGACGATCCGAAGCAGACCGCCTCACTGAGAGCAGAGCGCCTGAAAACGGCCCTGCGCCGCAATATCGAATGGTTTGACGGGCACCTGCCGGTGAGTGCGCAGGCTCTTGACGGGGAGTAATGGGGACGATTCCCTTGAATTTAACGATAAATAGCTTACTAAGTTTTTTTCGTTCTGGCGTTGATTGCCTTGATTGTGTCAAGGTATGCCTGTTCGACCGGAGAAAGCTGTCTGACCTGAAATTTGCGATATTCTGCTTCCGCTTTTTCCATTGCCTGCTGATGGCTTACAGATCCGGCCTCATTTAAATCATGTCGAGATTGTAGGATGTCACGTTGTAAGACTTACCGTCACCCGCAGTTGTTCGGAATTTCCGAACAACTGCCTCCTCTTCAAGCTCATCATCTTCGAAAATATGTTTAATGTGCTCGCTTACATTGGCTTTGCTCGTGGTGTAAAGCTCGCAGAGCTGTTGTTGGGAGAGTCAAGCGGTTTCGCCTGAGAATTTTACGTCAATGCGGGTTTCGGATCAGAGATAATTATGATGATCTCGGGGGTGGTATGGGTTTGCTTTACGATGAGTGTCAATTCTTTATGGCTTGTTGAAAATAGTGTTTTATTGTCCGGGGGCAAAGGAATATTGAAAAGCCAGTCAAGAGCGGGGCTTGTTGAGCCGGACTCCTGACTGGCCGTGTGTCGGGATATGAGGAATTGCCAATCAACGGGCGGTGGATGTTTTTAGTGCCGGTGGTTTGGCTGAGGATTGGATTATACCGGAGGGCGTGAACTTTACCACTTTACGGGTTCGTTGAGGATGTTTACGTCGGCGGCGTCTGCGGCGGAGCAGGTGTTG
>VSPV01000028.1 GCA_009775605.1 Paramuribaculum sp. | reverse complement strand
GGATTCTCAAACGCAGAACAACGCAGAACCGCAGAACAACGCAGAAAAAAATTTTAATAAAAAGTTCTGCGCCCTTCTGCCATTCCCGCGTCATTCTGCGTTCCAATACCCTCCAATCGTTCCAATCATTCCAATCACTCCAATCACTCCAATCACTCCAATACATCCCCACCCCCGCCATAACACCCCATTATTTAAAGAGGAAAAAAGATATATGTGGAAAAAAATGTAAATTTGTAAAAATTGTGATGCTATACGGGCCATGACAAAATTTTCCGCAACAATACTCACATTTAACGAGGAGCAACGAATAAATTCCTGCCTTGAATCGCTCAAAGGAATTGCCGACGAAATAATAGTGGTCGATTCATTCTCTACCGACCGCACTCTCGAAATATGCCGTCGCCACGGATGCCGCATTTCGCAGCGACGTCTAGCCGGTTATGGCGCCCAGCGCCAGTATGCCACCTCGCTCACCAGCCACAGCTACGTGCTGGCCATCGATGCCGACGAAGTGCTTTCGCCCGCTCTGCGAAATTCCTTGCTCCGACTCAAGGAGGCCGGATGCACCCACCGTGTGTATGAGATGGCACGCCTTAACTTCTATTGCGGACTGCCGGTGAAAAATTCCGGAGGCTACCCCGACCTGCAGATTCGCCTCTTCGACAAACGATATGCCAACTGGAATCTCCGCGACGTGGCCGAAAGGGTGATATTCCACGACTCCGTGACCCCCGAACTGCTCGACGGCGACCTGCTGCACTATCAGTGCGAGAACCCCGACGAATATACCGCCACGGCAATGCATCAGGCCGGAATCATAGCCAACACAATTGCATCCGCCAACTCCTTCATCAGCCCCCTCTCCCCTACCCTGCACGGACTGAAAACATTTCTCGACTGCTATATCTATTCCAAAGGGATGCTCGACGGACACGCCGGACTGGCGATAGCCCGCACACGCTACCGCGCGATGAAACACGCCTGGAACAGCGCTCGCCGAATCCTCCAACAGAAAAAATCGTCCGGCCGATGAAAGCACAATGCATCACCGCGCCGCATTACGGCGACTCAGCCGAAAGATTTCTGCAGATTGCCGAAAACTTCGACAGCGAAGGAACGCTTATCTACGACAAGCGAAACGCCCTGCGTACGGTGCAAGTGGCCGGGCACACGCTGGTGGTGAAACGCTACAAGCGGCCCAACATCTTCCAGAAGATAACCTACAGCTGGTTCGGGCCCGACAAATCAAAACGTGCGTTCAGCTTCGCGCAACGGCTGCTGAAAAACGGCATCGACACGCCCGCCCCGGCGGCCTATGTGGAATGGCGCAAAGGCTCGCTTACCCAGCGCTACTTCTTCTTCTGCGAACTCACCACCGCCACCTCTCTCTCAGAAACAGAGACTCCCGGCCAGCCTCTGCCGGAGGACGCAGCCGAAGCATTCGCCGCTTTTCTGGCAGAAATGCACTCAAAAGGCTTCATGCACGGCGACGCCAACCTCTCCAACATCCTTTTCAACAAAACACCCGACGGCGCGTTTAAATTTTCGGTCATCGACACCAACCGCTCAAAGTGGCTGAAGCGTGAACCCACCGTCGGTGAACGCGTGGACAACCTTATGAGGGTGTCGCACAACCGCCGGCTCCTGCAGGACGTGGGGCGCCGGTATGCCCGGCTCACCGGACTCGACCCCGAAAAATTCTCCAACATGCTTCTGCGCAGACTCGCCTCGTTCGAGGCCCGGAAAGAAAGGCAGGCCTCCCTAAAAAGAATCATAAAACGGCTCACCGGGAAATCCCCTGCCAAAATCTAACCACTTCAACCATTCCATTCCATGTACTGCTACTTCTCAAAAAACTACAACCACCTGGAAAACGCCGGCAACAAAGCCAAGACCGACATAGAGACGATAATGCACGAAATGGGCTACGCCAACATCGGCCGGAACCATACGCTGGTGCGCAACAAAGTGGCCGGATTCGTGATTACTCTGGCGGGAATGCTCAAGACGGTGATGTCAATCCGCAAGGGCGACGTGGTGGTGATACAGTACCCCCTGAAAAAATACTATGATTTCATAGTGAAAAGCGCTCACCGGCGCGGAGCGCGCACGGTCACGCTCATCCACGACCTCGGCAGTTTCCGCCGCAAGAAGCTCACCGTAAAGGAAGAGATAGAACGCCTCAACCGCAACGACGGCATCATAGCCCACACTCCGGCCATGAAACAGTGGCTCGAGGAGCACGGCGTGAAAGTGCCGATAGTCATTCTCGGAATATTCGACTATCTGTGCGACCGCAAGCCTGAGCCCCGGCACAACAGAAACCACTACCAGATAGTGTTTGCGGGGCCGCTGCGTCCGCAGAATTCAGCGTTTCTCTACGCCCTGGCGCAGAAAAACCGCTCCTACGAGCTGGTGCTTTACGGAAACGGCTTCGACAAAAGCCGCCTGCCCGAGGATATTCCCGGATTCACCGTGCGCGGATTCTGCCCTCCTGAAAAAATCATCACCGAAAGCCGCGGCGATTTCGGACTGGTGTGGTATGGGCCGGAGACGGAGACCATAGCCGGGCCGCAAGGCGAATATCTGCCTCTGATCGCGCCCCACAAGCTCTCGCTCTACCTGCGCGCAGGCATGCCTGTGATTGTGTGGAGTAAGTCGGCCATGGCTCCGTTCGTAGAGGAAAACGGCATCGGAATCGCCGTTGACAGCCTCGACAACCTCGACTCACGCCTCGCGCTTATCTCGCCCGCACAGCTCGAAGAAATGAGAGCCAACGCCACCCGCGTGGCCGCCGATCTCGCCGCCGGTGCAAACGCGCGCCGCGCCCTCGGCGAGATGATGGCCCTGCTGGAGCAACCCCGTTAATTCCCCGTGACCATGCGCCCTCTCCTGTCGATTACAGCACTTCTGTGCACCGTCATGTTTTCCGTGGCGCAGACAGTCGTGACGCCCTCACCGCCGTCTCTGCCCGCACCTGCCGACAGTGCCGCTCAAATTACTGACACCCTTGCCACCCCACCCGACACATTAGGCCGTCCCCGTCCGGCCCTGCGCTTCAACGACCGACACCTGGTGAACCCGACCTTCGCTCCCGACACGGCCGACGTGACTCTGCTCCAGAAGAAAAACTTCTGGCGCGCGGCAGGAGAGACTTTCGGACTCAACATGGCACTATGGGCCTTCGACCGCTATGTCCTCAAGGGACACTATGCCTATATCTCGTGGGAAACCATAAAAGCCAATTTCAAGCACGGGTTTGAATGGGACGACGATCACCTGCACACCAACATGTTCGACCATCCCTACAACGGCTCGCTGTTCTTCAACGCAGGCCGTTCCAACGGATTCAACTTCTGGCAGTCGGAGCTGTTTGCCATAGGCGGCAGCGCCATGTGGGAGATGTGCATGGAACGCGAATGGCCCTCGACCAACGACATCATCGCCACACCTATAGGGGGTGCAGCCCTCGGAGAGGTCCTCTACCGTACCACCGACCTCATAATCGACGACCGCACCACCGGAGGTGAACGCCTCGGGCGCGAGGCCGCGGTGTTCGTGCTCAACCCAATGAGGGGCCTCACCCGTATATTCAGCGGACGCGCATGGCGCCACAGCGCCACTACCGGACGGCAATACGGCATTCCACCCATCAGTATCGACGTATCGGCCGGCGCACGCATGATGGCGCTCTGGGACAACGACGAGGGCGCCCATGCCGGGGCATGCGCCGAAATTAAATTAGAATATGGCGACAAATACGAGGAAAATACCCGTGAGCCATACGATTACTTTTCATTCCTGATGGAGCTGCAGGCCATGAAATCACAGCCTGTGCTTAGCCGGGTGGAAATCATGGGACGACTCCTCTCCAAAGAAATTTTCACACACCGTCACGGCAACCTGAACGTGGGTCTCTACCAGCATTTCGACTTCTTCGATTCCGACACCATACGCCCCGAACGCAACGGCTCGAAGCTGATACCGTGTGCCGTGCCTTACAAGCTGGCATCTCCCGCATCCCTGGGAGGAGGAGCAATAGCCCGCTACGTGCCGTCGCCATCGGTCAACTTCGAGGGCTTCGTCCACATAAATGCCCTGATTCTGGGAGGTGTGCTCACCGACTTTTACCGCGACTACCACCGCAACTACAACTGGGGGTCAGGTTTTGCCGTGAAAGCAGGAGCCGAGACATCGCTCCTGCACGGGAGGCTGCTGGTGAGGGCGGCCAACCAGTTCTACAGGCTCTACACCTGGCAGGGCGACGACGAGCAGGGCGGCTGGTCGGTCTCTCCCGGCGTACAACCCAACGTGCAGGGCGACCGCTCCAATTCCACGTTCAACCATTTCGAGACATCGGTCAGCTACAGCCTCCTGAAGCGCCTGTATCTCACACTGGGAATGGACATGTATGTACGCAACACCCATTATTACCGCCTGCGCCTGCGCGAGGGCGGCACCGAAATCTGGGGGCCGAGCATACAGAGCAAACAGATCGGGTTTCACCTCATGCTCACCTACAGGATTTAAGCCCATACCCCCTCCCTCCGAAAAAACATAACAAACGCTAATCACTTCACCAAATGTCAAACCGTCTTTCAGTCTACTGCACAAATCTCGGCCGCTATATAGGAATAACCGGCGGCGACACACCCCTCGACATTTACCGCCGCTTCCGCGACGAAATTCCGTTCCGTCCCGTAGTGGCCCGCATAAACAATAAATCGGAAGATCTGAATTTCCCCTTCTTCTCTCCGAAAAACCTCGAGTTCATGTCGGCCCACACTCCGTCGGGCGAACGCACCTACGTGCGCTCCCTGTGCATGATGCTCTACCATGCCGTGAACACGCTGTTTCCCGGCCACAGGCTCGTGATAGAGCACTCCATCTCGCGCGGATACTACGCCCGCATAGCCGGAGTGGAGCCCACCGAGGAAAACGCAGCGGCCATACGCGCGCATATGCGCTCGCTCGTTGACCGCGACATCCCGTTCAAGCGCATGGAACGGCGCACGTCCGACGTCATAGAGCTGTTCCGCTCCCAGGGGCTCGACGACAAGGTGAAGCTTCTCTCCACCCTCCATGAGCCATACACGGTGTATTATTCGCTCGACGGCGTTTACGACAGCTATTACGGCGCGCTTGCTCCCTCCACGGGACTTCTTCCCTACTTCGACCTGCTTCCCTACAAGGAAGGCTTCCTGCTTCTGGGCATCGACAGGCAGACGGATGCTCCCGCACAGCCCGTCACGCAAGAGAAGATGTATCGCGCCTTCACCGACTATCTGGCATTCAACCGCATCGTGGGTGTGAGCAATGTGGGCGAGCTTAACGAAGCCGTGGAAAAAGACGACACCGCAATGCTCATCAACGTGGCCGAGGCGCTCCACAACAACCGCTTCGCTGCCCTGGCCAACCAGATAAAGACTCAATTCGAGGCCGGAGGAGCCAGAATCGTGATGATAGCCGGCCCCTCGTCATCGGGAAAGACCACCTTCACCAAGCGTCTGGCAATCCAGCTGATGACCAACCTGCTGGAACCCAAGATGATTTCGCTCGACGATTACTTTGTTGACCGTCATCTCACGCCGGTGGACGAAAACGGTGAATATGACTACGAGTCGCTCCATGCCCTCGACCTCGAGCTGTTCAACTCCGACCTCAACCGCCTTCTCGCGGGCGAGGAGATTGAGCTGCCCTACTACAATTTCGCCACAGGCGCACGCGAATACCGCGGCAACCGGATAAAGCTCTCCGACCGCTCGATACTCCTTATAGAAGGCATCCACGGCCTGAATCCCGAGCTTACCGCCAACGTGGAGCAGAGGCTGAAATTCCTCATCTACGTGTCGGCGCTCACCACCATCTCCATCGACGACCACAACTGGATTCCCACCACCGACAACCGCCTACTGCGCCGCATAATCCGCGATGCGAAATACCGCGGCGTGAGTCCGCAGGACACCATACGGCGCTGGCCCAGCGTGCGCCGCGGCGAGGAGAAGTGGATATTCCCCTTCCAGGAGAATGCCGACGCCACATTCAATTCCTCGCTGCTCTTCGAGCTTGGAGTGATGAAGGACCGCGCCGAGGCCCTGCTGCGCACCGTGCCCCACGACATTCCCGAATACGCCGAATCGTCACGCCTGCGCACATTCCTGAGCTATTTCTGCTCCATCCCCGAGGATTTCGTGCCCTCCACGTCGCTGCTGCGTGAATTTCTGGGCGGCTCCTCTTTCAAATATTAGCCTTTTGGGTTATATTTGCGAAAACAATACCCCAATAAATCAGAATCATGAACGCTAAGTATCATAGAGTGCTGCTGAAACTCAGCGGCGAATCGCTGGCCGGAGCGCAAGGCCACGGAATAGACTCACAGCGTCTGAACGACTACGTAAACCAGATTGCCGACGTGGTCCGTTCCGGCGTGGAAGTGGCCATAGTGATAGGCGGAGGCAACATTTTCCGCGGAATGCAGGGAGCATCCAAGGGCTTCGACCGCGTGAAAGGCGACCAGATGGGAATGCTTGCCACCACCATCAACTCCCTCGCCCTCTGCTCGGCCTTCGAGTCGATAGGACAGCCGGCCAAACTGCTTACGGCCATCAACATGTTTCCCATCGGCGAGCAGTACAGCAATTCCCGCGCCATCGAAGCCATTGAGAACGGCACCGTGGCCGTGATTGCCGGAGGTACCGGAAACCCCTATTTCACCACCGACACGGGCAGCGCACTGCGCGGCATCGAGATACGCGCCGACGTGATGCTGAAAGGCACGAGAATCGACGGCGTGTACACCGCCGACCCTGAGAAAGACCCCACCGCCACCAAATTCACCGAAATAACCTACGATGAGGTGATACGCCGCGGACTGCGCGTGATGGACATCACCGCCACCGCCCTCTGCCGCGAAAACGGGCTGCCTATCGTGGTGTTCGACATGGACACCCCCGGCAACCTCGCCAAAGTGATAGCCGGCGAGCCCATCGGTACCACAGTATATTGAATCATCTAAAAATCAACGATATGGAAGTAAAAGACTATCTCGACCCCGCGGAAGAGAAAATGGAACTCGCCGTGGCATACCTCGACGAAGCCCTGGCCCACATCCGCGCCGGCAAAGCCAACCCCAAGATTCTCGACGGCATTCGCGTGGACTATTACGGCGCAATGTCGCCCATCAGCAACGTGGCCAACATCAGCGTGCCCGACGCCCGCACCATCACCATCACTCCCTGGGAAAAGGCCATGTTCAAGGAGATTGAGAAAGCAATCATCAACTCCGAACTCGGCGTAATGCCCGAGAACAACGGTGAAATAATCCGCATCAGCATTCCCCCGCTGACAGAAGAGCGCCGCAAGCTGCTTGTAAAGCAGTCGAAAGCCGAGGCCGAAACTGCAAAGGTGTCGGTGCGCAACGCCCGCCGCGACGCCATCGACGGCCTGAAGAAAGCCGTCAAGCAGGGTATGCCCGAGGACGTGGAGAAGGATGCCGAAGCCAAGGCCCAGAAGCTCCACGACAAATACCTGAAACAGATCGACGAGCTCTTCGCCGCCAAAGAAAAAGAAATCCTCACCGTCTGATACTCGTCACCGACGACTACACGACATTATAAATTCGAGGCAGCCAACGGAATGTGGTTGCCTCGAATTTTTTCGTTAGCGTTAATTATAATATCAGAGATACTTTCCGTCGAAGCGGAGCTCTACGTCATTCACTATCTGCTTGATTTTCTGCTCCTCGCTCTTGGGGCAGATAAGCAACACATCACCGGCATCGGCCACAATGCAGTCGTGCATACCCGAAACGACCACCAGCTTGTCGGAGGGCGCCATGAAAATGTTGCCCGACGAGCCGTAGGCCATCACGTTGCTGTTCTGCGTCACATTGCCGTCGATATTCTTGGGGGAGGTCTCATAGAGAGAGCTCCACGAGCCGAGGTCGTTCCAGCCGAAATTCACACACTCCACATATACGTTGGAGGCCTTCTCCATCACGGCGAAGTCGATGGAAATGGACGGACACGACGCAAACGTGCTGTTGATATATGCAGTTTCCCCTGTAGTTCCGAACACATCTCCGCCACGGTCGAATTCGGCGGCGATATCCGGCACATAGCGGCGCAGGGCACCGATTATGGTCTCGGCTTTCCACAGGAAAATGCCCGCGTTCCAGAAAAATTCTCCCGAATCGAGAAACACCTGCGCCAGCTCGCGGTCGGGTTTCTCGGTGAATGTCTTGACCTTGAGTATTCCCGGCTCGGTCTCCTGGCCTATCTGTATGTAGCCGTAGCCCGTTTCCGGACGCGTGGGAGTGATGCCGAGGGTAAGCAGGGCATCATGGGTTTCCACGAAATCAAACCCGCGCTCCACGCATTTCTCGAATATGTGCTCGCGGGTGATGAGGTGGTCGCTCGGAGCCACTATCATCGAAGCCTCGGGGTCGAGGGCGCGGATATGGTATGCGGCCCAGGCAATAGCCGGAGCGGTGTTGCGGCGGTCGGGCTCGGCCAGTATCTGGCTGTCGTCAAGCTCCGGAAGCTGCTCCTTTATACGCTCCACATACTTGGCGTTGGTTATCACTATAAACCTCTCCTTATCCACAAGCGGCAGCATCCGCTCGTAGGTCATCTGGAGCAGGGATGAGCCGGTTCCGAAAAAATCTATGAACTGTTTGGGCACATTTGTGCGGCTATAGGGCCAGAAACGGCTTCCTATGCCTCCGCACATGATCACGCAGTATCTGTGTTGGCGTCTGTCTGACATAGTGGGTTGATTTTGGGGCGGGTCACACCGGGGGCCGACCCGTCTGATGGCTATGGGTGCTAAGTTAACCATTAAGTTTGACATTCCATAACCGCGCACGCAATTTTTAGCGCCCGCGTCCCATTTTTAGAAGCTGTTCTCCGATTTTTAACGAAAAATGTTAACTTTGTGAGCCTTTGCCGCGGCAGGAGCGTTATATACCAAAAGCCGTTTTTGGCAAAACAACCAAATATTTTTTTCACAGATTATGGAATCGACCCGTCAAGCAAAAATATCGCGCCTCATCCAGAAGGAGCTCAGTGAGATTTTCCGTCGTCAGACCTCGAAACTCCGCGGTGTGCTGGTATCGGTGAGCGCCGTGCGCGTATCGCCCGACCTGAGCATAGCCCGCGCCTATCTTTCGGTTTTCCCCTCCGACAAAGCCGCCGAGGTGATCCAGAGCATCAACGCCAGCAGCAAGACCATCCGCTATGAGCTGGCACAGATTGTGCGCCATCAGTTGCGCAAGACCCCCGAACTCGCCTTCTATCTCGACGACTCGCTGGACTATATCGAAAACATAGACAATCTTCTCGAGGCCGATGCGCGCAAGCATCCCGCCCATCCCGAAAAAGAGTTGCCTGAGGCCCCCGCCGAGGAAGAGCTTCCTCCCCATATCCCGGAAAAGGAGCTTCCCGAAGCTCCAGTGGAGAAAGAACTCCCGGAAGCCTGACCGTGGGGCATCCAACCCCCGGCACTGACAACCCATTCATCATCAATCAGTAGCATAGACATAACCAAATGGTAGCACTGCGCATAGCCCTGCGCTATCTACTCTCGCGCAAGAGCCACAACGCCGTCAACGTTATTTCGGCGGTGTCGGTGGCCGGCGTGGCTGTGGCCACCATAGCCATTGTGTGTGTGCTGTCGGTGTTCAACGGCTTCACGCGGCTGGCCTACGACCGCATCTCCCTCATCGACCCCGACCTCATGATTGTGGCCGCCGAAGGCAAGACAATAGCCAATGCCGACTCGCTGTGTCGCGCCGTGGCCGCTCTGCCCCCAGTAGCCCACGTGGCTCCGATGGTAAGCGACCAGGGCCTTGCCATATACAACGGGCGGCAGATGCCGGTGCAGATTATCGGCGTGGACTCGCTCTTCTCACGCATAGTGAAAATAGATTCGGTGGTGATTGACGGCGATTTCATGCTCAGGGACGACCACTGGCGCTACGCCTCGCTCAGCGTTGGGGTGGCGATAGCTCTGGGAGCGCGCCCCGGATATTATGATTATCTCGCGCTCTACACCCCGCGGCGCACAGGCCGCATTAACCCCGCCAACCCCATGGGCGCATTCCGCAGCGACTCGCTGATAGTGGGCTCGGTGTATCAGGTCGAGGAAACCGCTTACGACACCGACGGCGTGATAGTGCCGCTGGAGACCGCCCGCAACCTCTTTGACTATACCGCGGAGGCCACCTCACTCGCCGTATCCCTCCGCCCCGGATTTACCGAAAACGAAAGCGCAGCCGAGGTAGGGAAAGCCCTCGGCGACCATTACCGGGTGCTCACGCGGCTGCAGCAGGAAAGCGAATCGTTCCGCATGATTTCGGTGGAGAAATGGATTACATTCCTTATGCTCGCGTTCATACTCGTCATAGCCTCGTTTAACGTCATTTCCACGCTCTCCATGCTCATCATAGAGAAAACCCCCAACATGGCCACTCTTCGTGCCTTAGGGGCCTCAGAAACGACGATAAGGCATATTTTCGTGTGGGAGGGATGGCTCATCTCAATGCTCGGCGGCATAGCCGGCATTGTGCTCGGCGTGATTCTCTGCCTGGCCCAGCAGTGGGGCGGCTTCATAAAACTCAACGGCGACCCTTCGAAACTCTCCATCTCCACCTATCCCGTGGCGGTCGAGCTTACCGACATACTCGCCGTAGCAGCCCTCATATTCGTCACGGGCCTGCTGGTGGCCCTCATCACCGCCGCCATTCAGTCAAAGCGCCGATAGCCAGAATCTATAAGCCCAATAGGGCCTATACGGCCTATAGGCCCTATACTCAATCAAAATTATAGGTAATAGTGCCCGTCTGTTCGGCGGGGGCCTCGAGGCTCACGGAAAAACGGGATTTCAAGGCGGCCTGCACGCAGCTCTGGCGCGCGGCGGTCAACGATGCCACCGCACCGCTTCCGGAGCGATATGAGGCGCTTACAACGTGTCCCTGACGGTTCACACGCACCGATATTACTATGCGGCCGGTGGCGCGGCCGGTGGGTTTGCTCCACGATTCGAGCGTGCGCCCCGAGAGCGAGGTGCCGGGGGCGCCGGAGAGGGCGCCATGGTCGGCATTGCCGTTGGGCGATCCGGGAGTACCCTCCCCTGAATTTCCTTTAGATTTCGAGGCCCCGAAATTCACGCGCTTGCTTATGCGTCCGGCTTCTTCCTTGCGCCGTTTCTCGGCCTCGCGACGCTCTATTTCTTCTTTTGTGGGACCCGGCTTCTCGGGCTTTGGCTTAGGCTCGGTTTTCATGGCCGACTCGCGCTCTGAGGAGACCAGAGGCGTAGGCTCTTCTCCGGCCGGACCGGCGTCGGTGCGGTCGTGGGTTTCGGGATTAGCCTCGGTATTGTTGCGGCGTTCGCTGGCCGGAGCTTCCTGGGCCACGGGGCGGGGAACGTCGCCCAGCTTTACGTATTCACCCTCAAAAAGCAGTTCGGAAGAATCAACCGGAGGCCATACGCGGTCGGCCACGGGACTGAAATGCAACCCTGCCGTAAGCAACAGCAGGAGCACACACACGGCGATTAAAACCGTGGCTATGCCTGCCACGGCGCGGTCGCGGCGGGTTGAATCAGATGGGTTGTTCTGTGGCTGGTGGGTCACTTGGCTTCTGTCGGTTGATGGAACATGTAACAGTTCAAACGATTAATGGGGCCGCGCTGACGAGGGAGCGGGCTTGGTGGCGAGCACCATCTTGAGGTTGTGGCGCGACCCTATGTCGAGAATTTCCACGAGGGTGCCGTAAGGCACTTCCTCGTCGGCATAGACGGCAATGCAGCCTTCGGGATCCTGCGAACGCGCCAGCTGCAGGAAGGCGGCAAGCTGCTCGCGGTTCATGGGCTGTGGCTCGCTGTCGGCAAACGAAGTGTAGACCACCTTTTCGGCATCGACATAGATGCGTGTGGTAGGCTTCAGGGCCGTCTGCTGCGAACTCTGCGGCAGACTGATCTCGAGCGCCGTGGGGAACACGAATGTCGACGTGACCATGAAAAATATCAGCAGCAGGAATATGACGTCGGTCATCGAGGCCATCGAGAAGAGCGACGTCATGTCGAATTGTCGTTTGAGTGCCATGGCTGTGACTGTCGGGGGGTTATTTCACAGGTTCGTTGAGAAGGTCCATGAACTCCATGGTCTTGCCTTCAAGGGAGGTCATCACGCCGTTGATGCGTGCCACCAGATAGTTGTAGGCAAACAGCGCCACGATGCCCACAATCAGACCGGCCACGGTGGTGACGAGAGCCTCGTAGATGCCTCCGGCGAGCACGTCGATGTTGGCGCTCGAGCCGGCACTCGCCAGATTGTAGAATGCCTGCACCATGCCCATAACGGTGCCGAGGAAGCCGAGCATCGGCGCTCCGGCGGCGGTGGTGGCAAGCCAGGGAAGGCCCTTGCCGAGCGAGGCAATCTCAAGGTTGCCGGTATTCTCAATGGCCACGAGCACATCGTTCATGGGGCGTCCGATACGCGTGATGCCCTTTGCTATGAGCCGGGCATAGGGCGAATTGGTGTGGTTGCACAGGCGCAGCGCGGCTTCAGGGTCGCCGTGGTGTATATAGTCCTTGATGCGGCTCATGAAGTGGGCATCGTCGCGGGCGGCGCGGCGCAACACTATGGCGCGCTCTATGAAAATATAGATGGAGATCAGGGCCAGGATGAGAAGGGGAATCATTATGAATCCGCCCTCCATGCAGAGGTCCCACACCGAGAGCTCCTTGACGGGCTCGGGCTGCGCGGCGGCAGCGGTGGCTACCGATAGGGAGTCGGTGATTACGGTAACAAGGGTATCGGCGGCGGCAGAGGCGGCTGGCTGTAGCATGATTGGCGTTGTTATTGGTTATTTTACTGCTTCCTTATAGCGGCGGATGGTCTCGGGGAGTCCGAGATAGAGAGCGTCGGAAATCAGGGCGTGGCCTATCGACACCTCATTCAGAAAGGGAACCTCGCGGTGGAAATACTCCAGATTGTCCAGATTGAGGTCGTGGCCGGCGTTGACGCCCAGACCCACGCTGTGGGCCGTGCGGCTGGCCGTCACAAAGGGGGCCACGGCCTTTTCGGGATCGGAGGGATACATGTCGGCGTAGGGCTTGGTGTAAAGCTCCACCCTGTCGGCCCCGGTGCGCGCGGCGGCGCGGATATTGTCGGGATCGGTTCCCACGAAAATCGAGGTGCGTATGCCCGCGTCGCGGAGCGTGTCGACAATCTGGGTGAGGAATTCCATGTTGGGCTCCACCTCCCAGCCTTCGTGGCTTGTGAGGTCGCCGGGCGCGTCGGGCACCAGCGTAACCTGTTCGGGTTTTATCTTCAGCACCAGGTCGATGAATTCGGGCGAGGGATACCCCTCGATGTTGAATTCGGTCTTGACGAGCGGACGGAGTTTGAACACGTCGTCGTGGCGTATGTGGCGCTCGTCGGGGCGGGGATGCACGGTGATGCCGTCGGCACCCAGACGCTCGCACTCGATGGCAAACTGCTGCACGTCAGGGTTGTTCTCCCCGCGGGCGTTGCGCAGTGTGGCCACTTTGTTTATGTTTACGCTGAGATTGGTCATGTTTCGTTGTAAGAAAAACTAACTTTTGTTTCAGTGCGTTATATAATCAAGGAAATGTCGGTGAAAATTATTAATTTTGCGCTTCCATTTCAGCCTACAAATTTAGGCAGAATTAATCGGAAAAAAAAACGTGATCATAAAAGATGACATATTATCCCCGGTTACGGCAGCCGGCATAGACACGGTGGAGGTTGCGCCACGCAGGCACCCGGAAAGGCTGTTCCCCCCGCAGCCCGAAAGCTGCGAGATTACCGTGGCATGTTTCCGGGCCGACTACAGCGCCTCGGCCATAGCCCGCGCCGTGGAGGATTGCGACGCCCATCTTCTGAACCTCAACGTGACCGGCGACATTCTCCCCTCGGGTGAAATGACGGTTGAGCTCCGTGTGAGCCACCGCGACAGCGGAGCCGTGAGCCGTTCGCTCGAGCGCTACGGCTATCGCGTCACGGCCACTTCGGGCGGTTACGACGCGCGGCGCGAAGTGATGCAGAGCCGCATCGACCAGCTTCTCGCCCGGCTTGACTGACCCTGCCCCATCTTCCGGCCACTCCTCCCCCATCAGCATTATCCACGCAATGATTGATATAGCTATTTTCGGCAACCCGTCGCAGCGCACCGATTCCCCGGCCCTGCTGAGGTTTCTGCGCGCCCTCGCCGCGCGCCACGACCGCATAAGGCTCTATGCCGAGCCGGCTTTCCGCAAGTCGGTGATATCTTCAGCGCCCGATCTCGGCCCGATGCTCCACTTCCTCACCTTAGGTCATCCCGGCACCACGGGAGCACTGCGTTTCCGCCTGGCCCTGAGTATAGGCGGCGACGGCACATTCCTCACCACCGCACGCGCCGTAGGCCCTCACGGAATACCGATAATGGGCATAAACTCGGGCCACCTGGGCTATCTCTCGGCAATAGAGATAGAGAAGGCCCACGACCTTGTGAGCGACATAGTGGAGGGGAGCTACACCGTGAGCCCCCGCACCGCCATAGAGGTGACGGTTTCGGGACGCCGACTTCCCCGCGCGTCTATAGCCCTCAACGAGGTGGCAGTCCTGCGTCAGGACACGGCCTCGATGATAACCGTGCATTGCGCCCTCTCAGGCTGCCCCTATGTGGATTACAGCGGCGACGGACTCATAGTTTCCACTCCCACCGGCTCCACGGCCTACAATCTCTCGGCCGGGGGCCCGCTGCTCGACCCGGAAGCGCCCGTGTGGGCCATCACTCCCGTAGCGCCCCATTCGCTCAGCATGCGACCGCTGGTGGTTTCCGACCGCAACGAACTCGCCATCAACGTATCGGGCCGTTCGTCGAGCTATCTGCTGAGTGTGGACGGGGCGGCAATCCACATTCCGGCCGATTCGCATATCACGCTGAAAAAAGCCCCTTACCAGATTTTTGTGGCGATGCGCCACGACTACAATTTCATCGACACCCTGCGCCAGAAACTCGGGTGGGGAATCTGACCGGATGAAAGTAACCCAAACCGTAAAATTAGACTCGCACGGGCTTGCCCTCACGCTTGTTCCGCGGCGCAACTGTCTCCGTGTTGTTATGCGCATCACGCCCGAAGGAGCGCGGTTTTCGGTGCCTTACGGCATTGATTTCGAATCGCTGGAGCCGATAGTGAGGAAAATGCTCACGGAGCATGCCGACAAGCTCCGCGCCGCCCCGCTCTACACCCGGGGACAGATAATCGAAACATCCTTCGGCTCCATAGCCATCACTTCGGGCACCGGGGGACGCGGCCTCCGCCTCCGCGAAACGCAGGCCGGTTTCGAAATCTGCGTAAGCCCCGCACTCGACATCGCATCGCGCCCCGTAATCCTTGCTATAGCCAACGGGCTCAAGCAGATAGGCACGCTGATAGTGCGCCGCCATATTCTCGACGAAGCCCGAAAGATTGCCATTGAAATCGGCGCGGGAATGCCCCAGAGCTGGACGGTGGGACACGGCCGCAGCACATTCGGCACCTGCCGCCGCCGCGGAACCGCCACCGAAATCAGTCTCTCATATACCATGGCATTCCTGCCGGCAGACCTGCGCCGCTACATCGTGTGCCACGAGCTGGCCCATCTGCGGGAAATGAACCACTCGCCGCGTTTCCACGCCCTGTGCAACGCCTACTGCGGCGGCCTCGAAGCCGCCCTCTCCCGCCGCCTGCGCCGTCACCCCCTGCCGCTGCCCTGAGGCGCGCAGAGAGGTGCCGCAATCTTCTCAGTCCTGCGAAGTCATCAGAAAAATCCGTCCTGAAACGGCATCACCTTCCGTACCCTCAAAAGTCACCGACAGTTCCACTCCATTATTTCCCCTTATCTCTCCGGAAAAGGCCAAAGAATACACGAGCTTTTTCCGCGCCCCCTCCAACACTTTGGTATCCGTGCTTTCAAACACTACCTTTCCATCGGCAAGCAACCTGACACGCGAACAGCTTACCGGACTGTTACCTTTCAGCCTTTCTATATGGAGCGCCACGGCCGACGAAAGCGTCCCGGCAGGAAGCACAAACTTCACCTCCTTGTTTTCGTCCTTACCGACGCTCCACGACCCAAGCTCCTTGCGTCCATTTTCCAAGACGGAAGCCGGAGTGATGAACGCAGTGTAGTCCAGGAGGGTGCGGGCGTAGGTCAGCAGGTCACCGGGCATTTTTGCAGGCGAAAGACCCCGGGATTCAACCCAGTCCAGTTCCCAGCGCGGGAAATCGAAGGGCTTGCCGGATTTGCGCGAGGCGAAATAGGCCTGCCAGCGCGGAAGATAATAATCACGGACAAGGCCTGACCATACGCGCGCGGAATAATCGTCGACCGGAGGGCCCCATACGGTCACAATACGCCTGGCATTCCGCTCATACTGCGCGCGCTGCTCAGGCGTGCGGGCATTCCTGATAGCAAAGTCGGTCCAGCGATCCAGACGCAGCACGGGATGCACCGAAAGCAGGGCGTCCATGCTGTTCATGACGTATTCAAAATCCTTCTCGAGTTTCATGGCCCGGGCCGTGTCGCCGGTCTCATACTGCCGGTCAATCATGCCGAGCAGCAGTTCGGCTTTTCCTGCGGCATACTGGGCCGCAAGCTCCGAAAGGTCAGCAAGATATAGCGGAGAGGATTTAAGGCTCTTTCCGGCCTCGACAAACGCCTCTATGCCCTTGAAGAAGTCGTCGCTGATATTTACCGATCCGTGACTCACGGAGCCGGGACGGAACTGCCAGCTGTAACGGGGATGGTCGGTAAACGTTCCGTAGACCGATTTCAGCATTCCGTCCCAGTATCTGTCCAGTTCCAGGGTGTAGGCTCCGTAACGGTTGGTGGAATAATCGCGCAGCCACCGGCGCAGGTCAATCTCGGTGCCGGACCATCCGGCATCGGAGAGCAACTCATAGATTACCTCGTTGTTCTCAATCCCCTCGGGAGCCATGCCGTGAGCCACAAGGCGTCCCTTATGGGGTGAGGAGAGGGCATCCAGATGGCCGTTGGCGTAAAACTCGAGGACACCTGTCATGCCGGTCTTCCCTCCCATATTCGGAATCACGCTGTAGACCCACGGTTTGTTATAAAATCCCTTGTAGTACTCCCAGTTGACCTGAGAATGCCAGAAATGACGGTTGTAGTCCACGGCGAGGTCCAGGAGAAGCATCCTGTCGTCGGGCACCTTCGAGAGCAGCGCGCCAAGCGTCTCATAATCCCATATATCGCGCTGATAGCCGAACATCCATCCCTGCATCACCCAGGTGGCACGGGGATTTCCGCGGCGTATCGACTGATACACCTTGTCGCCGTAAGAGGCAAGCAGCTCATAGCGCTCTTTGGTACCCTTTTCCGGAAAGGGTATATCCATTTCATTGAAACTGTCTACGATATAGTAGTCGCTCTTTCCGAATTCCTTCTCCCACTCGCGTATGAATTCGGTTCCTATGCGGCCGAACAATTCTTCCTGAGGAGAAATCATCCAGTTGCAGAAGGCTCCCCCCCAATGGGTCTGGATAAGATCGAGGTCAGGATAAATCCGCTTCATAGCCTCCGGAACGAATCCGGGGAAGCCGGGACATATAGGTTTCATGCCCAGCGAGCGCATGCGGTCGAGTATCTTGTGGGCCAGGGCTATCTGGCTCCGGTGCCAGTCGGCGTTCAGAGGGCCGTCAATGCCGCTTATATTGCCCATGCGCATCCAGGGAAGGTGAGCGGGCCCGACGAAGTAACCGTTGATTTCATCATCGGTAAGACCGAACTTCTTCAGTACCCGCGCAAGAATCGCCTCATAACCCACAAGAGCCAAGGGCATGTCGAAACCATGAAGAGCCATCCAGTCTATTTCCTTTTCCCAGCGGTCCCAGGTCCAGTAGGGCATGGTATAGCCGTAAGTCACCACATTGAACATATAGTGGTGGTCGAATGGCGACACTGTTTCTTTTTCTGCCGCCGCTACATTTTGCGGCGGAAAGCGCAGATTGCTTCCCGACCAGCTGCAGATACCGCCTCCGTTACTCTTCATGAAATCATAGAAGCCGCGGCACAGAGCCACCGGACCGGAGGCTGTGACCGTAAGCGTGCCGTCGTCGGCCATACGGTAACGGAAATAGCTTTTCCCTTTCAGATTGCCCTTGCCGGAGTCAAGCACAAAATTGACCGGCAAGCCTTTCTGTCCCGTAACACGCTCTACAACTCCGAGAGCGGCCTGCTCCCGATGATTCGAAGCCGACATACGGCTATTTGCCGACATAAGCAAAAAACAGAATGTAAAAAACAGTATTTTATTCATGGAGGATATCGGTAGAATAGAAGGGTTATTCGGCATACCAGCGGTTGAGGTGGTTGGCGGGGGTGCGTACTACGAATTTGTAAAATTTACTGGCGGGGTAGCGCTTTTTATCAAAGACGAATTTACCGGCTTTGGCAGGAACGGAGGCTACCTTTACCCATTCGTCGTGGCCACCTTCGAGATATTTGTTGGAAAATGCCACGAATACTTCGGCATCACAGTCGGGATTACCGTAGGTGTCCCAAGTGAGCACTATGTTGTCATCATATTTGCCTGATTTCAGGCCGCTGATGTCGGCGCGTCCTATGAACGGCACCCCGTCCTTCTCGAATTCCACCTCCCGAGGATCCTCAAAGCCGAGGAAGCGGCATATTGTGGGATTGATGTCTACAAGCGAGAGTGCAGGCTCCGAGAACTGTGAGTTGACTTCCGGGCGGTTTACAGCTATCCATGTGGAACGTTCGCGGGCCGACTGACCACCATGGCCGAAACCGCGCTCATCGCGGCCATGGTCGGTGGTCACCACAATCATCCATTCCTCATCGAAATTTTTCTCGCGGTACTTCACGGCGTCCCATACCATAGCCACCAGAGAATCAGTCCTATGGACATAGCGGTCCATATACGCTCCGTCGCCGTGGAGATGAAAACCGGAATCAGTGAACCATAGATAAACCCACGTCAGATCGGGAGCCTTGTCGCGTATGCATTCGGCGGCGTTCAGGGCCACGAGCGAATCGATGGCGAAGATATGGGTGTGGTCCTCGCGGTCGGGAAAACGGGTCTTGTCGTTCTCGTAGCCGTCAAACACATAATCTATTTTCAGATTCCCGGTCTCAGGCTTCCCTTCGCCGATGAGCACGGTGCGGTTGTCGACCCACGACGATGCAAGAGCCGTGGTGACGGGGCGCCGCTGTTCCTTTGCAGTGCGGAACAGCGAACGGTACTGATAGCGGGGCTTGAGATTGTCATTTCCCGGCACATTGTGCTTATTGACCCACGTGCCAGTGAGGATATTGGTATAACCTACAGCCGAGATGGTGGGAGTCTGGAAATACGCGCCTATTTCTCCGCCGGTATAAGCTCTGCAATAACCTCCTTGGGAGGCAATATCGAATATGGTGCGAGGATGCACACGCTCGATATAATCGGCTGGAATTCCGTCGGTCACTATATACACAGCCTTGCGCTCCTTTGCAGCTGCACCCAAGGCCAGACACAACGCCAGAACACTGAAAAAAACTGATTTCATAATGTGTTGCAATGGTATTTTTAAAACATAAACTAAAAATTCTCAACTTCGGCAGACTTTCTAATCTTCTTCCGACAGGACCATCAGCCAACCGCGTTTCGGTTCAATCGAAATCAGGTCGCCCGACTTAAATTCACATGCATCCTGGAAATCAGTGATTTCCGGAGCTTGTATTCGGACAGATGATGGATTCAAACCTAACTGTTTCCAGTCGATATTCAGTTTTACCAGTTTCTTAGCCTTGGAATAATTACCGATTGACAAAAGTGTTTTTCCGTCTTTCACATAAGCCGTCACCTTCACATCCTTATCCGAAGTGGTCACAGCCGGATTCTTTTCCCAGAAACCGATCATTTTCGAATCCATTATCCCGAACTCGTCCCACAGTTTCCAGACATGGCGCGGATTGCCTACGACTCCTTCCGTATACCACGGCAAACGGTTTGTCATGCCGAACTGCATTCCCAGCCATTGGTTTCCTCCGCCATGCAGCATATCTCCCATCAGACCGAAAGGCAGCCCGGAGACTTCTACGAGCCAGTTTGCCGGCGACATTTCATTATACATGAAACTTTCGCCGAACCACAGCTTGTCTATGTATGGGAAATACTCGGCATACTGGGTAGCAGGGCCGCGTGAAAAACCTGTATTTGAATGCAGGTCTATGATACAACCCGGCTTGACCTCTTCCATTGCATGACGTATACGCTTCAACATATCACGGCCGAAAGCCACATCATCAAGATACAGTCCGTCGATACCGGTATGCCGCACTAACCATGCCAATCCTTCCACATAATAATTATACCAACGGGTGTCGCCGGTGGAGGTCAGGACAGACGCATCGGCAATTACTCCTTTTTTCTCTCCTTTATCAAAATGCTGATACCACTGAGGTGTATAACCGGTCACATAATGTTCACGGCACCAAGGAAAGCCTCCCCCGTTGCCCTCCTGCAGTACCTCATCGCCCAGACTGCGCAAAGCCCAGATTTCCGGAACGACATTGGTCAGCTCACGAACGGTATAATACAGTTTCACCTTACATCCCTGGCGATGCCATTCATCAGCAAATGCCTTGATGGAATCCGCCGTGATGAACGGATAATTGATGAATGGGTTTATATCATTGGCATGATGCACGTTGATGATTTTTATACCCGTCTCCACATCTTTGCGTTCGGGCCTCGGAGCTGCTCCGTTATGATAATAGCGGTCTGTAAACTGGCTATGACTATCTACCTTCTTTACAGGAGTGACCAGCAGGGCAAAATCGAACGTAAGGTCTTCGTCTTTTTTCAGAGTACGGGCACCGCTGTATGCTGTGGCCGTAGTCAGGTTACCGTTACGGGTGATGCGGAAACCTCCTTTGCCGTTGTTATACCAGCTTTCGGGATAGGCCGGACGATAGAGATTCAGCAACGGGCCGGTATAGCTTGCCCCACGCAATTCGCAATGGATACCGGCTTTTTCGGAACCGCACCAGAAACTGTCGAAAGGCCATAGCCACGAAGCCCCCTTATTGGTCGGAATAGAAACGGCAAAATCGTGTACGGTTTTCCCCTGATTGTCCCATCCGCCCGAATAATCGGCCGGTGTCTCCTGACCCGGAAGGCCAAACCCCATGAAATAAGAGGATGACTCGCCTCTCATCGGTATCTCAAGGCGCACATCTTCAATCTTCAAATCTTTTTTAGGAGTTATGGTATACACATAGTTAATCCAGCCGTCAAACTCCATAGAACCTGTACAAGCCAGAACCAGCTCATCATCCTCGGCCTTCCAGACTCCCGATATCTTACCTTCGGACTGCTCCGAAACAGCGACCGTACCATTCAGTTTCTTTTCCCCTGAAGCCGTACGGATAACAAAGCGTACGGGGGAAGCCAATATCTCCTGTCCCCATGAGTCGACAGATGACGGCAGGGCAGTCTGCGTATCGAAAGACACCTTTCGTCCCAGACACGATACCCGATTGCCGGTCACCGACATTGCTGAGTAGCCTTCTGTAGGCTTGTCGCTGATGCCCAGGGTTGAGTTGAGCCAGCGCAGACGGCTATGGCGCCACAGTTCGGCATCGCCACGGTCTGCCAGCATTTTTCCCGACACCTGCAGTTCAATCTCCACAGGCACGGCATACCCGGTTTCATCCTTTAATGTCACAACTCCTTTGTAAGTTCCGGCCGGCTGGTCTGCTTTCAGGTCTACCCCGAACCATAAAGGCTGAACGGCATCCGATGCCACTCTCACATTTTTGGTAAACGGTTCTCCCTTAGGATTTACCCCATTTATATTGAAACAGGTAATCGCATCCGCCGGAATCAGATTGTTTCCGCTTCTAAGGCCTGATGTCTCATAAGTCACACTCTTCAACTCGTCTTTTGGCGCCCATACGCCCAACTGGAAGGTGTAATATTCGTTTGGCCGGGCTTTCCCTGCAAACGACGTCTGCAGCGGACACTTCAGCCATTTATATGGCACATCCGCCTTCATACGTATCGGCAATGTGCGGTCCTCCGGGAAAACGAGGAATCGCCCCGGATTTGCTTGCCGGTAAGCTTCTTTCTCGCTGGCCGAAGCCGCGATTTCCATCGGGTAGAAGCTGTCGAACTCCGTACGGGATTCCACACGGACAATCTCAGCTTCCGGAATCTGCTCGGACGGAGATGCCAACTCCGTGGGGGCCAGCCACTCCCGGTCAGGTTCATTTTCCTTAGGATAATATCCGCGGTAATAATTACCGTGCCCTTCCTGAACAAGATAAGGAAGATAATAGAAGAAATAAGTGCCTTCCTTTTTTACCGGGCCAAACACAAGCTCGCATTGCTCATTGCTGACTTCAATCCGTTTGATATTCGAGATTGTATCGCCCGTCTCGGCATTGACAATAAGAAAACGACGGTCGGCCACATCTTTGTCAGGGCGACGCCAGTCGAAAGTGAGCCTTACTGCCTCTGCCGAAGAAGCTACCTTCAAAACCACCCTATGGTTGCCAAGAGCTTCATTCCAGGGTTCCTCGGCCACGGAATACATATAGGGAGCCTGTGGAATATTCCGGCTGCATCCGAATCCTACACATCCGATAGCAGTAAAAGCCAGGAACGCATACAAAAAACGCTTCATGATATACAACTAAGTTTAACGAAAAGATCTGTACAATTGTACAATATTGATATTAGATTATCTGTGCAAAGTTACAAATACCGGGTATTATAAAATTGACAAAAACAGTTCTTGATTTTACAAAAAACGATAATAGCTTTTCAACTTCAATATTGAAAGCTTGTTTCATAATGGAGCCAGAGGGTCATACGGCATACCGGCACACAGGATGCCACTGAGTAATACTGATTTCATAATGTGATGCAATAAAGTTTCGATAAAGATACGAAAATTTATCGGGAATCGAAGTAAAAAGAAACGCCTTGGGGTATGTCGGCGCTCCAGCTCCTCCCATTATTCCCATTGCTCGCGCCGGCAATTTAATAAGATTTATGAG
>VSPV01000027.1 GCA_009775605.1 Paramuribaculum sp. | reverse complement strand
ACGACTATGAAATCATCTGAGAATTTTATCGAGGCTATCCGCAACTATCTTGATAGCCGTGCAGAGAGCGACAATCTTTTCGCTATCCGCTATGCAGACCCATCCAAGTCCCTTACTGAGTGTTGTCAGTTCATTCTCAATGAGGTCAAGCGTCAAGGCGTCAGCGTAATGACCAACGATGAGGTATTTTCGCTTGCCATACACTATTGGGATGGCGACTGCACCGCAGAGGAAATCGGCAAGCCTATCAACTGCAAGGTGGTAATCTCCAAAGACCAGCTCACCGAGGAAGATAAAGCCGAACTCAAAGAGCAGGCTATGGAGCAGTTCAAGCAGGAACAACTCCGAGAACTCCGCAGACAATCTCAGCCGAAGGCTCAACCCAAACCGACCGCCACCGCTCCCAAAGCCGGAGCAGAGATTGACTCAATCCCCAACCTTTTTGATAAACTCTAAACACCCCCAAGACTATGAGACCAAGAAATTTAAGAGAGAAGCATATAGTGGAACTGAACGGGCGACTTCGCCCGCTCACCACTCCCCAAAAGAATTGGGCCCTCAACACTACTATCAATCACTACGGATACAGACTTAAATCCGGAATGTGTACCTGCATGAAATGCGGTCACGAGTGGTTGGAAACAAGAAACGGAATGTGCCTATGTCCCGAATGTGGCACTCAGATAGAAATCAAGGACACCAAAGACCGAGTTATCCGCGATAAGTCCTATTTCAACGTAATCACCACTATGGAGGGTTATCAGGTAGTCAGAATGTTCCTGATGATTGTTGAAATGCGCAAGGGAATGAAGGCAAAGCCAGCCTATCTTGAAATCGGCAGTTATTGGATTGACCCCAAAGGCAATACCACCGTAGTGGGATTGCAGAGAACTCTCGGACACTACATAGACAGTTTCGCCTTTGGTTCTCCATTGGAGATAAGACGTGACAACGAAGCCTTCCAGCGCATATCAGATGAATGGGTTTACCCACGCATCAAAGTCACTGACACCATCAAGCGCAATGGTTTCAAAGGCAGTTGCCACCATATCCACCCCGTGACTCTATTCCAAGAGTTGCTGACCAACCCCAAGGCGGAGACACTGATGAAATCCAACGAGATAGAATTGCTCCGATACTTATGTTATAGACCTACCAATAAGGCTGACATCAAGACCTATTGGAACACTATCAAGGTAGCCAACCGCAATGGCTACAAGGTCAATAACTCGCAGATGTGGATGGATTATGTCAAGATGTTGGAGCGCTGTGGCAAGGACATACAATCCCCCAAATATATCTGCCCCGCCAATCTTCAAGAGGAACACGACCGATATGTGAGAAAACTCCAAACCATCCAAGAGAAGGCGAAGAAAGCCGAGGACATCCGCAAAGCCCAAGAGAGGGAAGCGAGTTTCAAGGAACAGAAAGAAAAGTTCTTCGGCATCCGTATCAATGACGGAGAAATTGAGGTCAAGGTATTGGAAAGCGTTGAGGAATACCGACAGGAGGCTGAGAGTCAGCACATATGTCTATTCAGTGCTGCCTATGACCAGCGTGAGGACAGCCTTATCTTCTCAGCGAGGATAGACGGCAGAATAATCGAAACCATCGAGGTTGACCTCAAAACCCTAAAGGTGGTTCAGTCAAGAGGAGTCTGCAATCAGAATACTGAGTACCACGACCGGATAATCAGACTCATCAACGCCAACACCCACCTAATCAAAGAAAGAATAACAGCATAACAATAGATTTCATAGTCAGAGCGGAGCAACCTCGTGAGAAGTTGCCCCGCTCGTTTTCGTCAAAAATTTCGGCCGCCACAGGCGGCGAAGGTGGCATCCTAAAGCCATGATTGCCAATTGTCACAAGATGTTTTTACGTACTTGCCGATTGATGTGTCCCCGTAATATTTAACAATAGTCACGAGATTATTCAGGATATATTGAGCCTCTGCTTTTGCTTCATCTGTCGTAAGCATATCAAGTGATGCTTTTAGTTCTTGGTCATAGATGTTTTCGGTAGTCTTATGCCCGATGGTCTCGTCATAATCGTAAAGAAAAGCGTAGCGTTTTAGTGCGAAATCGTCTTCCCAGTATTGTAGGTCAGGCTCAAAGATACCAGTACACCCACCTCTCCAATATTGTGTAAGTGCCCAACATTCCTCAAACGAGTTACGTCTTCCTATCGCATACATCAACCGTGCCAGCCCTCTCTCATCTGAAGTATGGCCATACGTCATCTTTCGTTTATATTCCTGCATCCTGCGAGCGAAATTCAATTTCGCATATGGATTCGACTTATTGGTATGTCCCATTGCCTGACTTTCTATTTCCCACGGCTCGGCTCCGGCGTAAGTGGGTGTCACCACTTCCCATCTCGAAGGATATGGCGTGAAGGGGTTCCTGCAAAGATAGCCGTCCTTGTCGATATTCATTGTTTTAAGGTAATGCTCACTGACTTTTGACAAGTAAGTTATGGCTCTACTGTAGTTTTCTTCCCTAAGTGCGAGTGTTCCAATCAGCTCATAGTAATAATCTTTATCGGTGCGTACTTTGCATCTAAGGAAACTATATAAAGGCGTATCTGTGAGAATACGATTATAGGTAGAAGCGAGTTGCATTGACGATAGACTTCCCATCATTTGGAAAGACAGACTACCATAATCTATATGATTCGCATATTCTTCGCTTTCACGCATATCAGAAACATTCAAAACCTGAGTTGGCAACCAATAAACGTGCCATCCCACGTTAGTCCACGCCTCATGCCATTGTTCGGACGGAGCAAGATTGTCGGCGTATGCACAAAGGAGTATGGCAGTGCTGTAATCCTTGTTCTTCCATAATTTCGGAATCCAGTCAACGTATATTATGTTCCTACATCTTCTTATCCACTCCCCAGCATCAGGAATGAGTACGTCTGTCTTTTTCTCTAACCATTTGAGGTCAGCAAGTAAATTCGATATATCTCCAACCGATGCATCAAGTTTCATCTTATATGTGCGGGCAAGACTTTCCAATTCATCAGATGAGAATTTTTCTTTCAATGCCTTATGAATATTTTGTCGTGCGACCGATTTATTGTTGTTAAACTCGTTGTCGATATATGCAATTACAAAATTCCAATCTGCACGGCATGTCACTTCATTGTTTTTCAAAAGCTGAACAACAATGGGTCTGATTCCCTGCATGAATGTGGTATCTGTGGCATTGCCGCGAATATAATCTATCAATTGAGGTGCATTGGGATTTCTTTCTGCCATAAATTTCACCGGGTCTTCAACGGATAGGGACCAGATGTCACCGGATTTGGCAAAAATGGAATCTGCACGATTCTTGTCGCCAAGCCTGTTCCAGCATCCGGCTGCATATCTCAGAGCCATACGTTTCATCAGATTAGAATCGGGGATGTCGGCAAAAGCCGAGTCGGTATATTCTATACAACCGGCATAGTCTCGCGAAGCGAACAACGCTCTCGCCACCTGCAATGCGTAGCGGTCTTTCAACCGCTCGCCATTGTAGGCCTTGCATCGCTCTATAATACCATAAAAATCACCAGTATTTCCGGTATGGTCTCGATTGCGGGGATAGTACCAAGGCGAACGTATCTCTTTCCATCTTTCTTCCAGAATCTTAGCGGTACCGAGAAAATCCGTTATTTCACCGTCGCTTGAATTTCTCAGATAAATGTAAAACAGATTTTCTGTTTTCGCCGGCTTGTAGCCGGTATGATCATAAAATCGACTCCATGAATCACGATATACAGCCTCCTCAATGTCGGCAAGCGGAATGCGGTCGGATGTCAAAGATTGCCACAAACGCAGGTTTTCCTCCCGCTCATATTCCGACATATTCTTATGGGGTTCGGTCAGACCGAAAAACTCAGGAGTGGGTATTATCGGATTGTAAGGTCCACAGGCGTAAGATTCGATTGCACATAATGCAAAAAGTATCAGGCTACTCAGAAACTGATAAAATTTCGTTGACTTCATTATCGGAATATTTGGAAAGGTTCTTTGAATCAAGATGATATAAGATATTTGAATGTTTTCGTCTTAAAAGTTTAGTGTCAATCATACGCTTAACTTTTGAAATATCCTCGTACTCCGAGGTCTCCTCTCGCACCATATCGCCCTTGAGAATCAAGCGATCATTATACGGAATGTCGCGATTGGCGATATAGACATTTCCGCCACGAGGTGAAAATTGTGTGGTATCTGTCAAGTTAAGCCCATTCAACAGTCCGATAAACTGCCGTCGGCGAAATAGCAGTTGCCATGAATAGGCAGGGTATGCCACATCAAGGTGAAGCTGATAGTCCGGCAGGTGCCTGAGATACGGCTCCACATCTTTTGCGGCAATGATGGAGTTTGCGGCATCAGGGTCGTTGAAACTCCCTGTATTATATACCATCAATACGCCATTGTCAACTGGAGGCACATTGCCGGATAATTGATGTAGTCTTATGGTAGAGCTCAGTCGCCAAGGCAATTGCAGATCTGCGATGCTGAATTTAACTGAATCACAAAGTGCAAAGTAGGATTTTTCGGTGGATTGTGTCCAGTCGCAATCCAGTTGCAGCTCAGCAACATTGGGTATGCCGTTGTACTCGCACATATTTCTGACGCGTGTCACAATATTTCGTGCGAGTGTCCCTTCATGCCCTTTCATCGCTTTCAGTGCGTTTAGTGTGATATATACAACCGGGACAAATTCCTTGTCACTTAGAGAATCCTCTATTAAATAATTATCGGGGTAATCAATCCTGACCGAAGCATTCGGAACGGTTTTTTCATCTATCGCATGGGCATAAGTATCTTCCGAAACATCGAACATGCGAAGATATATCCGCCCTATGTCATGTTTTTTTATAAAAGCGATGTCGGCACTGTCAAGGTGAAAAACAGTTTTCCAATAGTACACAGAATTTACCTCCTCGTGAACCTGCGGTGGCAGAGTCCGGGAGCATGATGCGACAATCATTAAAAGGATTGTTATAAATGGAATCGTATGCTTCATGTCGAGTCAGATTTATAATGCGAATTTCGGTCAAAAAAATCGCCCGACAAAGTGAATTGCCGAACGATGTATGAACTGTCGCCGTGAGTGTATGAAACGGATTTTTATCTCATCGCCCTGAAATCAGCAAGTTGAACTTGCGAAACTTGAATAAATTATAATTCCGGGAGTTTATTAGAAGGAGCAAAGTCTCTGTAATGAAATCTTCTGAGAAATCGGTCAACGTCTTCCTGAGTGTACCAATATTTATCTCCATGACGAGAGTAACCTATATATCCGTTATCCCGTAATTTTTTAAGATACTCGGTCTTTATATTCAAGAGTTCCATTATCTCTCGATTATTATAGACTCGATATTTTTTAGAGGGAGGGCCTGAACAGCCCGATTCGAGCAACGTGAGTATTCGACGAAGAATCTCACTGTCGTTGAGAGTACATTTATTTTGTAACATATTGGGTGGGTTTAGTGGGTGTTTTGCCATGAACACGTGATTATCAAGACAGCCTTTATTCCGGACTAAAGGCTGTCATTATTGCATCCGTGTATGGCGGGGATTGTTGGAGGCATTTTGCTGGATTACCGCCTCCGGTTTTGAACGTGTAACAAAAGAAGTATTAAAATTGATTGCTGAAAGTCAGCGATTTCCCTATATGTCCCACACGTTCCCCAACATGCCCCAACTTGCGAAATTGCCGTAAACAAACAGTGTGGGTCTCGTTGTTTCATAATCGAAACCGGCACGAAACCGCTACGGTTGAAAAGCGATTTATTGGTCTGAGTCGCGAATCAGAATGACCGATGGATTGCACCCGTCAAAAAGAAAAAGCGGAAAGCCCCAACTCCCTATATTTAGGATTGAATTAAAAATATCCCGAAAGACTATGTTCTCCGGGACGGCTAAAACTATGCCCAATTTTCAGACAGATGAATGTCTTAAAAAATCTTAAATATGAAGGAAAATACAGGGAACTACCCGAGGTAGTACCTAAGTAGATTTTTCGGGATTGGCGAAATTCGTGGCGTAAATCACTAAATCCAAAGATAATATGAAAACAAAAACGCCACAAATTACATCTGTCGAGTTCGACATTCTCCACCAGATGCTGACCGAGATTCGCCGGGAAGTACGAGACCTCAAAGACGGGGTTCATAACAGAATCGACCATGCGGTCAAGTCCGTCAAAGATGCCTTTCAGGGCTTCGGTATTCTCGATCCCGAGGAAGAAATGTGGACTGAGAAACAGGTCTGTGAGAGATACCATGTTGACCGCAAAACGATGTACCGTCATCGTAAGGCCGGAAGAATTACCGGCTATAAGTCAAATAAGGGCACTAACAGCAAGATTTCATACCGCAAGGCTGATGTAATCGAGTTGTTTTCTACTCTCAATGCGTGACACACACTACACACACAATAAATATCGCGTCGGCAACGGCGCAAGTTTCTAACCCAAAACACTTTTTAATTTATGGCAAAAGACCAGAATTTAGAAGAAGTCCTTATCGCCCGTAACAACGAAACCGGCGAGGTAGGCGCAGTAACCGGACTCAAAGAGGACGGCACACCCCAAATGACCGATGTAAAGTCGGCAAAACTCTCTGACCTCGTGAAATTCCAGAAAGGTCAGAACCCCATCGAGGCATTCCTGTCGAACTTTGTTCGTCAGTGCCAGAACCCCACGACATTCGGATTCTTCCGTGTCCCCGCTGACCGATACGATACTGTCGGCACCGTAATCGGCGACCTTGCCAAAGACCCTGAGGCTAATGCCGAAATGCTCAAAAACAACAAGGTCGAGCTTCCGACGGCTGAGCAGAAAGTCGAACAGCCTCAGCAGGCAGCGGCACCGGCGGAGCAGCCCGCTCAGGCAGCAGCCACCGACAATGCACAGGCTCCCGACAAGGAGTTTAAGCACTCGGCAATCGACGAAAGCAAAATCGACTGGGCGAGCCTCAAAGAGAAATGGGGTATCGACCGCGATGCGCTGGAAAAGAGCGGTGACCTGAAGGAGATGCTCTACAACCGCAAGTCGAAGCTCGTCACCGTGACACCGACATTCGCCGGCGAAAAGTTTCCCATCGACGCCCGCCTGTCGTTCCGCACGGATCCCGACGGCAACGTGAAGGTGGTTCCTCACTTCATTCACCGCGAGCCCAAGCTCGACCAGAAGTTCGAGGGTTACGAGTTCACCAAGGAAGACAAAGCCGCACTCCGCGAGACCGGCAATCTCGGCAAGGTCGTGGAACTGACCGACAAGAACGGCAACAAGGTTCCCTCCTATGTCAGCATCGACCGCCTGACCAATGAGGTGGTATCTGTCCCGGTCAAGGATGTTTTTATCCGCGATACAATCGGTCAGACCAAGCTGACCATCGCAGAGGTCATGCAACTCAAAGAGGGTAAACCGCTCCCACCCAAGGAAATCTCCGACAAGAACGGAAGAACCTACAATGTCGTGCTTCAGGTATCGGCCGACCGCAAGGGTGTCGAGTTTGTTCCCGGGGGCGCCCGCCGCATGGAGCAGAAGGAACAGCAACAGCAGTCCAAGGGACAGCAACAGAACTCGTGGCTTACAAAGGACGGGCAGATCAAGCCTATCTCAAAATGGGCCGGTGTCCCGATGACTCCCCAGCAGCAGGCGGACTATGCCGCCGGCAAGGTGGTAGTAATGACCGACATGGTCGATAAGAAAGGACAGCCATGTACCGTCTATCTCCAGTTCAACCCCGACAAGCAGCGTCCCACCACATCGCTAAACGACCCGCGTGTCAAGGTCGCCGAAGAGTCGAAGACCCAGAAAGCGGTCAACAACGACGGTCTGACCAACGAGGCTACAAAGCACGTCGCAGAGCCGCTCCAGAAGTATCAGACTGAGCCTAAGAACAAGGCTCAGCAGGAGCAGCAGCGCAAGCCCAAGGGTCCCAGAATGTGACCCGTCGCTGACGCAATCCGGATAAAATAGCGGAGGGAGGTCCGGAACTCCCGATGCTTTTTCTCCAAAACCACTGAATCCAAAATATCCACAATTTAAGACGTTAAAAATGAAACAGAAAAATATCATAACTGTTGTAACTGACCATCAGCTTACGGCAGATACCATCGCCAGAGCCATCGGCGCGAATGAAAAACACGACGGCTACTACCTCGGTAACGGTTATGCGGTCACTTGGACAAACGGTCGCGTCATCGAGGCAACCTTCTCCAAAGATGAGAGTTTTGTTCTCTCCACTTCAATGGACTGCCGACTTGTCTATGCGCACAACTTCAAGTTTGCCATGCGCAACTATGACAATCTTGTCGGTTACAACAAGAGTGAGCAGGACGCAAAACAGCTCGCCACTATCAAGGCTCTCTGGGAGATGAGCAGTGTAATAGTCAATGCCATGATTCCCGACACTCACGGTGATCTGGACTTCCTGAGCCTGTACTACTTTCTCGCTGTGCCGAGAGAGGTGCGCCGCGCATGGCTCCCCATGCTGACCAAAGGTGCCATCCGCCACGGCGTGATGCACGGGCCGGCTGACCGCAAGGAATACGAGACATGGCTGGCGGAAACAATCTACAATCATCTCATCAAGGTGAACGACGAATGCCTGCCGCTTGAAGGTGCTCCCATTGTCGAGGAAGTCACTCTCAAAGAAGCCGCTAAAATAGCCGAAAGCGTGGGTGTCGAGCCTCCCAAAGAAGGCGACTATGGTGTTGGCGACAAATACGTTGCCATCTTCACCGAGCATAAGCCTCTCTACAACGTGAACGCTCTTCTGGTAGATGCCGCGACTGAACTCGATTTCAATCACCAGCAAACTATCCATACCGCCTACAATCTCTATGCGAAGAAACTGATTTCCTATCCGCTGGCTATGCAGAACACTATCCCCGCCGGAGTATGGAACATGATGCGTCGCAACAAGGAGATCCTGCGCTACAACGGCAAATGGGGCAAGTCCGTATCGAAGGGCAGACCGTCCCGCCGTCACAATTTCCGCATGGGAGAAAGTATCTATAACGGTCACGGTATCGTTACCACCGGACTTCATCCCATCGACCTGAGCCATGATGAAGAAAAGCTCTACAATATGATTGTGAAGCGAGTCATCGAGGCACTCACTCCGACGGCTGCGGAAATCAAGGCTACCCGCAAGAAAAATCGCAAAAACAAGCAGTCAAAGGTTAAAACTGCCTGACTGCCACCACAAATACAAACAATATCCTTTCCCGAGTCCCAAAGTTTTATTAACTTTGCACTAATTCAACGTCATAATGTTTTTGTTTCATTTTTGACGTGGATTTAGTGGTTGGACATCGGGAGGGATCCCGATGTCCTTTTTTCACACACATATATCATACACACACCGAGGACGCCGGTAAACCACTAATCCCGAATTCCCAATGAAACAAAATGTTGAATCAAGGGGGCTGGACGACTACCGCGTCTATCTCCAAGGTCATCTGCGTGACCATTATTTCCCGCAACGTAATAATAAGAAGTTCATAGAGCAGCGTGTCGAAGATGCCTATGACCGATTTGTGACTCTGCGACTGGAAGGCAGGTCAGTTCCATTCGCCGAAGAAATGGCTATGCGTACCCTGCTTGACGGTCTTTATGTTTCCCGATATGACATTATATATAATGTGGTTGAGGAAAACTCCTCCATAGGTATGCGTCTGCCAGAAGAATACTGGCCGAAGTTTACTGTGCATCTTCTCGGTTTGCAACCTATCCGAGAAATACTCGACCATTACGAGGTCAACGGGGATTTTCTCAGTCGAGAGACACATCAGCCTATGCTGATTGAATTGCTTGGTACAATCTCTGAAATACTTGACGGCTATGAGTTATAACCGTTTGCAGACTATGCGCAACAATATCGAGGCGATAAGGCTTGCCTTTCGGCTCGGTGTTGAGCGCCGGGGACCTGACGCTCAGGAGGTACAGGTCTTACAGAGATATGCCGGATTCGGAGGGCTGAAGTGTATTCTCAACGATGCCAACGAGTTGGCGGATGCTGCCAAGTGGAGCAAGTCGGATATTGAGCTGTTCGCGCCTACGGTAGAACTGCGTCGCCTTATCCATGACTATTCGCATGACGACAAGGAGTTTAACCGCTACATGGAGTCACTGAAAGCGTCAACGCTGACGGCTTTCTACACCGATGACCGCATTGTGAATGCTATCGCTGATGCTCTGAAATATCAAGGCATTGAGGTTAAAAAGTTTCTGGAGCCGGCGGCTGGTCAGGGTGTTTTTGTTGATTCATTCCTGCGTACTTATCCCGGCTCCGAAGTGCTTTCTTTTGAGAAAGATTTGCTGACAGGCAAAATCTTACAGGCGTTGCACCCGTCCACAACGGTAAATATCGAGGGCTTTGAGCGCATCGACCCCGATTTCAACGGCTATTTCGATGTTGCAGCATCCAATGTGCCTTTTGGTGATTTCGCAGTGGCAGACCCGGCTTATGCCGTTAGCAAGGAGATTGGCTACCGTCAGGCGGCAAAGTCGTTGCACAATTACTTCTTTCTCAAAGGTCTCGACCAAGTGCGTGAGGGCGGTCTGATTGCCTTTATCACGTCGCAGGGTGTGATGAATGCCGCTTCGCCTTTCGTCAGAATGGAACTTGTGAAAAAGGCAGACCTTGTTGCGGCTCTGCGACTTCCGAACAATACTTTCTCGGATAATGCCGGAACTGATGTAGGCTCAGACCTTATCATCTTGCAGAAGCACACCGGAAAGAAGTCTTTGTCGGCTGATGAAGAGTTCTTTATCCAGTCGGTTGTTGACCGTGGTACGAAAGTGCCGGGCAACAAATTCTTTCAGGCTTTTCCGCAGAATGTAATCTGCACTGACGCAAAGGTGGGTACTGACCAGTATGGCAAACCCGCTATCGTGTACCATCATGACGGTGGTATCGACGGCATTGCCGAGGATTTGCGCAAGGCACTTGACGAATCGCTGCACCTGCGTCTTAATCTGGAATTGTATAATTCCAACGGTATCACGCCTCCTACGCCTGACCCAATCACGCCGAAGCCAAAGGAAACCCCAAAGGTCGAAAAGAAGTCGAGCCTCACGAATACGCCTCTGATGCAGCAGTATCAGGAAATGAAAAAGAAACATCCCGATGCTGTGTTGCTTTTTAGAGTGGGTGATTTCTATGAGATTTTCGGCAAGGATGCCGTTACTGCGTCCGAGATTTTGGGTATTACCCTGACTCGTCGCCAGACGGGACTTGACAGCCGTATAGAATTGGCTGGTTTTCCGCATCATGCCCTCGACACCTATCTGCCCAAACTCGTGCGGGCCGGTAAACGTGTGGCAATCTGCGAACAGTTGGAAGACCCCAAACTGACAAAGATACCCAAGCAGAAGGTGGTCGAGACGGTTACACCCAATCAGCCGCCAAAGGCAGAGCCTAAGCCGGAGCCCAAGCCAGAGCCAAAACCTGACCCCGCTCCTGCAATGCCTCCGAAGGCCGAAACCTCTAAAGAGATAGAAACTGACGGCAGTCCCGATTACACAGATAATCCGGATCCACGCCTATATGCCTACAATCTTTTCGGAGAGTTGGAGCCAATAGGCAAGCCCCGCCGTCAGCCGAAACCGGCTGAGGATGCCCCCAAACCGAAACCAAGTGCCGAGGTCAAGGACATTCCCGTCAAGAAGTTCCGTCCGCTCAATGAAAAAGAATTGGAATTTTACGGCTCTCTGAACTGGGAGGACAATCCGCCCATCAACGGCTTCTATGAGACTATGATGTCTATTGCTCACCGTCAGTTGGAAGAGATGCGTCTGGAACGTGAAGCAGAAGAAGCGGCAAAGGCAGCTCAGACTGAGACCATTACTGAAGGTGGTACTACAATTCAGCGTACCGAAGGCGATTTTGTTCCCGGTCAACGCTCTACCATCAAGGCAGAGCCTGTCGAAAGGGATATGTCGCCCCGTCCTTTCTCGGAGGACATTCAATTCTTCCACCACAACGGCAGTATGGTCGTTCAGGACGGTCTTGTCGGTTTCCTCTCGGAAGTCCGCAAGAACGGAGCCACATTCAATCCGTTGGAGTTGAAGCCGGAACAGGCGAAACGAGCCATGCTTTATGTCACTCTGTCAGATACGTATCAACAACTCTACAATTACGAGGCTGAGACGCATGAAGCAAGTGCCGAATTGCGCGAACACCTCAATCAGTATTACGACGAGTTTGTGGAGAAATATGGTAATCTCAACGAAAAACAGAATGTGAGATTTATTCTCATGGATGCCAATGGTCGTGACGCACTGGCTCTGGAGCGCGGTGAGAACGGCAGATTTGTCAAGGCTGATATTTTTGATCACCCGGTTTCATTCGCTCTTGATGAAGTCACTTCGGTCGATACTCCGATGGAGGCTCTATCCGCTTCGCTCAACAAATACGGAGAGGTCAATCTCGAATATATGTCCTCGCTTGTGGATATGGATGAGGATTCGTTGGTGGACAACCTCGAAGGACACATATTCTATAATCCGCTGGTCGAGAACTACGAGATTAAAGACCGCTTCATAGCCGGAAATGTCGTGGCGAAAGCCAACGATGTAAGGGCATGGATTGACCGTGAAGAAGAGCGTATCAAAGGCTTCCCCGGATATGATGGCATAGAGCCGTTCATTGCCATGTCGAAAGACTCCCTCAAAGCGTTGGAGGATGCCCGGCCCCGCCGTATCGAGTTCGATGAACTTGATTTCAATTTCGGCGAGAGATGGATTCCAACGGGTATCTACTCAGCTTATATGTCGTACCTGTTCAACACCGATGTTAAGATTGCCTATTCTTCATCGCTTGACGAGTATTCGGCAGAGGCGAGTCGCAAGAACATGACCATCTGGGAAGAGTTCTGCGTAAGAGGGTATTACCGCACCTACGACGGTATGAACCTTTTGAAGCACGCTCTCCACAACACTGTACCCGACATCAAGAAGTCGGCCGGCAAGGACGAGAACGGCAATGACATCAAAGTGCCGGACAACGAGGCTATCCAACTCGCCAATACCAAGATTGACGAGATACGAAACGGATTCTCAGAATGGTTAGACGCTCAAAGCCCGGAGTTCAAGGAGAAACTCGTTGACCTCTACAACGATAAGTTCAACTGTTTCGTCCGTCCGCAGTATGACGGCAGTCACCAGACCTTCCCTGACCTCAATATGAAATTATTGGGTGACAGGTATGGAATCCACTCTATTTATCAGTCCCAGATGGACTGTATATGGATGCTGAAACAAAATGGCGGTGGCATCTGCGACCATGAGGTGGGGACGGGTAAAACGCTGATAATGTGCATTGCAGCACATGAAATGAAGCGTCTTGGACTGGCTCACAAGCCAATGATTATCGGGCTGAAAGCCAACGTAGCCGAGATTGCCATGACCTATCAGAGTGCCTATCCAAATGCCCGGATACTGTTCGCCGATGAAAAGAGTTTCAAGGCTGACAACCGCGTCAATTTCTTCAATCAGATCAAGAACAACGATTATGACTGCGTGATAATGTCGCACGACCAGTTTGGCAAGATCCCGCAGTCGCCGGAAATGCAGCAGCAAATCCTTCAGGCGGAGCTTAACACAGTTGAAGAAAACCTCGAAGTGCTGAAACAGCAGGGCCACGACATCAGCCGTGGTATGCTCAAAGGTCTAATCAAGCGAAAAGAGAATCTTACCGCCAAGATAGCGACCATTCAGTATCAGATGGAGCAGAACAAGGATGCTGTCGTTGACTTCAAGCAGATGGGCATCGACCATATTTTTGTTGACGAGTCACACCAGTTCAAGAACCTGATGTTCAATACAAGGCACGACCGTGTGGCGGGTCTCGGCAACAGTGAAGGTAGCCAGAGGGCACTCAACCTGTTGTATGCAATCCGTACCATTCAAGAGAGAACCGGTAAGGATTTGGGAGCGACATTCCTGAGTGGCACAACAATCAGTAACTCGCTTACTGAATTGTTCCTGTTGTTCAAGTATCTACGACCGAATGAACTTGAAAGACAGGAAATCAGGTGCTTCGACGCATGGGCCGCAATCTTCGCCAAGAAGACTACTGATTTTGAGTTCAATGTGACCAATCACATTGTGGCAAAGGAGCGTTTCCGCTACTTCATCAAGGTACCGGAGTTGGCGGCTTTCTATAATGAAATTACCGACTACCGCACAGCCGAAGATGTTGGAGTGGATAGACCGATGAAGAACGAGATTCTTCATAATATTCCGCCGACACCCCAGCAGGAGGCTTTCATCGAGAAACTGATGAAATTTGCCGAAAGTGGCGACGCTACCATATTGGGACGCGCCCCGCTATCTGAAACGGAGGAAAAGGCGAAGATGCTCATAGCCACGGATTATGCCCGTAAAATGGCTCTTGATATGCGTATGATTGACCCCAATGCCGAGGATGACCCGAATAACAAAGCCTCGCACTGTGCCAAGATGATTGCGGAATACTACCGTAAGTATGACGCACAAAAGGGTACGCAGTTTGTTTTCAGCGACCTCGGGACTTATAAGCCCGGTGAATGGAATGTCTATTCCGAAATCAAGCGCAAGCTGATAGAGGATTACGGTATTCCGGCACATGAAATCAGGTTTATACAGGAGTGTAAAACCGAAAGGTCGAGAAAGGCTGTCATCGAGGCTATGAATAGTGGCGATGTGAGAGTTTTGTTTGGCTCAACAACAATGTTGGGTACCGGAGTCAATGCACAGCAGCGGTGTGTCGCGGTCCATCACCTTGATACACCCTGGCGCCCAAGCGATTTGCAACAGCGTGACGGTCGGGCAGTTAGAGCCGGCAATGAGATTGCCAAACTCTATGCAGACAACAAAGTTGATGTAATCATCTACGCGGTGGAGAAATCTCTGGACTCCTACAAGTTCAATCTTCTTCACTGCAAGGCGACATTCATCGACCAGCTCAAATCCGGCGCACTCGGAGCGCGAACCATCGACGAGGGTGCAATGGATGAAAAGAACGGCATGAACTTCTCGGAGTATATGGCTATTCTCAGCGGTAATACCGACCTGTTGGAGAAAGCCAAGTTGGAGAAGCGTATTGCGGCACTGGAGTCAGAGCGCAAAGCCCACAACAAGGGCATTTCCGATTCCAAATTCAGGCTCCAGACCATCAGTCACGACATTGCCAACAATGAGGCGGCAATCAGTCGTATGAAGGAGGATGCTGCCCGCTATGCGGCAGTTGTTCAGCGAGACAAAGACGGCAACCCCGTCAACAATCTCACTATCGACACTTGCAATCTTCGTGACGAGCAGAACATGGGTATCCACCTGCAAGGTCTGGCGATGAAAACCGACACCCACGGCCAGTACAAGCGTATCGGCGAGGTCTATGGTTTCCCCATAAGCATTATCTCCGAGCGGGTGTTAGCCGACGGCAAGGAAACCGTCCAGAACCGATTTGTGGTCGAAGGCAACTACAAATACAAGTTCAACAACGGCTTCATTGCAATGAGCGACACCCATGCCGCCTGTATGAACTTTGTCAACGCACTGGAGAAGATTCCCGGTATCATCGAGCAGTATGAGGAACGCACCGCCAAACTAAAAGCCGACGTTCCCCAGCTCGAAGCAATCGTAGCCAAGCAGTGGGGCAAAGAGTCCGAGCTAAAAGACCTGAAGAGTGAACTTGCAGCCCTCGACCGCAAAATCACCGCCGCCCTCGCTCCCAAGAAAGAGGAGCAGGACGGAGAAGAAAACAAGCAGGTCAACACAATCGACGCCCCCGTGCAGACCAATGGCTCAAAAGAGCCATTGGTGGCAGAGCCTAAACCCTCGTATGCTCATGATTCGCCCTCGCAATCTCGTTTCGTTGCAAGTGCAAGACCCATTCAACCGCCCCAACAGAATACCTCATTCCGGGCAGGATTGAAATTCTAACTAAGACAATAGCCGACCGCAAAGTGATTAGTCACCCAGCGGCCGGCTATTTTATTATGTAACTATAATTAAATCTGGAAATTGGATAGTTCGTCAGTCAGTTTGTTTAACTCAGTTGACAGTGTTTCCGGCAGAAAACGAGCATAAACCTTTTCAGTTATATCCGTACTGCCATGACCGAGCAAACGACTTACAACAGACATTGAAAGACCTTTATTTAATGCCATTACCGCAAAAGTATGGCGGGCAACGTGCATTGTAAGGGAAAACTTAAATTCCAAGTTCTCGCCGACTACCGCAAGTGATTGGTTAATGCACTTGGTAGCATTATTTCTTGCCTTATAGATTGCTGCATCATCTTCAATATCTAAATCGTCTTTTACAAGGTCAAACACGAATATACTGTCCTTGCGTTTTTCTTTCCAGTTATTTAGAATCTCGATAGCGAAATCGGTTAAGGGTACAATATGCCTTTTACCTGTTTTAACCATAACCTTCCGTAGCTCTCTTTTTTCTAAATCTATATGGCTCCACTGTAGCGTCATAACATCAACAACGCGCAGCCCACAAGCATGGAAGGAGAATAGGAACATTTCAATAAACTCCTTTCGACGTGGTTCTTTACATTCCCTATAGTAGTTAACGAGTTTAGTTAATTCCTCCTCTGACAAGCTCTTTCCATCAAATTCTCCATCGTCTATTGCGAGATTTGCTTTTGGAGAGATACGCATATCCTGAATCCTGACATTGACAGCGTAATCTATCATCTTCATTTCAGCAGCGTATGCACATGCCTTTAGAATAGGAGTAAGAGAATGGTTAATCGTTGCATCACCGTTCTTTTTTATCTCTCTTCGCCATTCAATATAAGCCTCTATAAGCTCAACTGTAATCTCACCTACATATATGCCGTCGGGTTTATATGTACCTCGCTTTGTAGAGCGTAAAAACTCTTGAAACATATTCATACCGCTTATACCATTCTGATAGCGGCTACGTCCTATTCTGTTTCTTGAATAATCAGAGGCAAGACGTTCCAATGTAAGTTCCACAAAGTCTTTTCCCTTATCTTCTCTTGTTACGACTGCTTTCTCGTTAAGAATATCAGAAATTAGTTCAAGAGATAATTCTTCCGGATGTTTCTGATAGTATTCCGCTAAAAGCGCATCAATTTTATCGACCTTGGCTACAAGGACGGCGTTGATGCGTTTGGCTTCTGGACCATATGAGGATTTTACGCCCCCACGTCCTTGGTTGCCACTGATGCTCCAATCTTCAACTGCACACGTAATGTTAGTAGCTTTACGAACTACCTGACGATTCCAGGTATATTCAAGAGCCACCGGATATTGTTTGTCGCTTTGTGCTTTCCCGCCTCTAATACGGAGGCGATACTTGCCAGTAGGGTATAATCTTTTCGGTCTTCCCATTTTCCTCCTGTGTTATTAAAATTAGGTGGTTTTGTCGATACTCACAAACCTCTGCAAAGGTAGTGAAAAATGGACAAACAAACTAATTTTTGAGGGCTAAAATGATGTAAAATGGACAAACAAACTATAAGGTCTGACGGTGTAAAACAGCAAGGGACAAACAAATTATTCTTTGCTTATCCCTTGAATATCAGGTAATTATATGATTATATCTTTTCAATATTCATCTTCGTTGAAGAAGAAGTCTTCTTTGGAGGGGTAGTCGGGCCAGATGTCTTCGATGCTTTCGTAGGTGTCGCCTTCGTCTTCCATTTCCTGGAGGTTTTCGATTACTTCGAGGGGGGCGCCTGAGCGCATTGCGTAGTCTATGAGTTCTTCTTTGGTTGCGGGCCAGGGCGCATCTTCAAGTTTTGATGCCAATTCAAGTGTCCAATACATGATGGTTAAGTTTATTGTTTTTCGATAATTTCAATTGATTGTGCCGGTAGTTCCTATCGGGTGCGCAAAAGTAGTAATTTTATGTTTACCTGCAATAGTATTTATTATCTACTAACAATCTTTCTCCCAAAATATTTCATGGGACTGCCGGATGCTCTGTTAAATGGCGCTAATTATGCTTAAATGGATGGCGTCTTTATCGGGGCGGCTCATTCCATTATTTTTTCAGGGGGGTGATGGTATCTCCCGGTATGGAAACGGGTGTCAGAAGTGGTGGAGTATATTATAAGCAACGGAAATGTGCCGCCGGATTATACGGATATGTAGCTGATATTTCACATTGTAAAAAATTGAGAGCTAATAAGTTGTAAATGTCGTTTTGATTTGTAACTTTGCGTTGTTGCCTGCGACAAAATAACCAATCATTTACTTATAAACTAATCCTTAAAGCGCCATGAAACTATTTAACGTCAGGTTAGGTGTATTGGTCCTTGTTTTATGCTCTTTTGTTTTTCCGGCTATAGGATTTGGGGCGGAGACTGTTCCGAGTCCGGGCTATCTGGATTTAGACGGAACCCGATATGTGAAGATTCCAAAAAGCAATGATTTTGCCATCCCGGCAGGAGGCACTATGACTATAACCATGAGGGTGACTCTCGCTGAAGATCAGCAAGTAGGAAAGAAAGAAGTATTTTTGAGTAGTGTGGTAAGATACTTTACAAGTCTCACGGATAGGGATTGGACTGGCTATGAGTTTTCGAATCCAGGGGAATCAATGCTGATTAATAATGCGTTTGTAAGATATTCAACCCCAGGATCAATAGTTTCCATTCGTTCTACTAGAAATCTTACACCAAAAGGAATACAGAAACATTTGACGTTGATTCATGATGGTAAAAAAATTTATTTTTATATTGACGGCGAATTAGCCAATGCTAATAATAAAGACGAAGGAACTTATCTTGCTAAGAATGATGTGATTCCCAATAAGGCTGGTGTGATAATTGGCGCAGGATATAAGGCGGCATCAAATACTTTGTTTTCTGAAACTGCAATTGAGAATTTTTTCAAGGGAGAGATAGATGATGTGAGATTTTATCGCGATGCTTTTTCGCAGGAAGATGTAAGGAGGGATATGGGCTCGGAAACATTTCTTCCAGATAAAACTGTTCTGGCGGCGTATGATTTCAGTGATTTGTCAGGTGGAACCGTAAGGGATATTTCTGGGAAAGAACATCATGGCAAACTTATGGGCATCTGGCCTATATATGAATCGCCATCACAAGGGTCATCCCAATTTTACGCAGTTAATATTGCGCAAAATGAACATGCTGACATCACGTTGACGGTCAATGGCCAGCCATTAGCCGGTGGCTCGGAAGTTCAGAATGGTACCATTGTAAATGTGACAGTCGAACCCCATGAGGGTTACGAGGTGGACGGTATCTATGTCAATAACGAAAAAATAGAAGGAGCTGCGTTTATTGTCAAAGGAATAAGTACGGTTTCGACAAAAGTAGATCGGATATCTTCTACTAAGAAGTTTAAAGTTTCGGTTGAACCTCAAGCTGGGGTTGCCGTGAAACTTAAAAATGACAAAGGGGAAGTTATAATTACTGGAACAGAGATGTCAGCCGGAAGTAGAATCACAGTAGAAGCCACTCCTCGCGAAGGTTACGTACTGGAAGGTATTTACGTAAACGATGAGAAGATTGAAGGAAATGGGTTTACACTTTGGCGGGAAAGTGTGGTCAAGGCTATGGTAAGGGAATTGACTCAGGTCATCCCTGAAAAATTCAAAGTTGAATACTCAGCGGACGGCCAGGGGACGCTGATGGTAAAGAATGGCGAGGCATCCATTGCATCTGGTGAGGAGGTTGATAATGGAGCGATGCTTACATGTGTTGCAACACCTGCCGACGGATATAATCTGAAATCTCTAACGGTAAATGGTATAGAGACGCAACCTGATGCCAATGGAAATTTCAGCGTGGAAGTGACTGAGAATATAATTATAAAAGCCGTATTTGAACCAGCCGTGCCGACGGTAGCAAAGTATAAGGTGATGGTTGAGCAGGTGGAGCACGTAACGGTTGTTCTCCGAAATACTTACGATATCTGGCAGGCACCCGGTTCAGAGTGGAACCAGGGAGACAGGGTAAAAGTAGAAGTTATTCCCGCAGATGGTTATGAACTCATTGGAATCTACGTAAATGGAGATAAACTTGACGGCAACTCGTTTGTGGTTACAGAAGAAAGCACTGTAAAGGCCGAAGTGAGACAAAAGGAGGTAGAGCTGACAAAGTATTTATTGACGATTAATGCGATAAGAATTGCCGCAGTAAAAGTTTATGATGAGGCGGGAAATATCGTCGCTAATAACACTTCCGTTCCTGCCGGCACTAAACTAAGAGTCGATGTCAGGCCGGATGACGGTTACGAGCTTGACTGCATAAAGGTCAACGATGAGCCGATTGAAGGCAATACTTTCATAGTGGAAGGCGATTGCACGATTTCCGTGGTTATAAAAGAAAAGACCGCGACGGAGAAATTCAAAGTGGAATATACCACGGAAGGAGGAGGCTCCCTGACAGTAAAGAATGGCGAGGCGGACGTTGCTTCCGGTGATGAAGTTGAGAAGGGCACTATGCTCGCATGTCAGGTCTCAGCGGGAGACGGCTACCGACTGAAAACGCTTACGGTAAATGAGGTTGAAACGCAGCCGGATGCAGCCGGAAACTTCACGGTGGAAGTGACGGAAGCCGTGGTAATAAAAGCTGTTTTTGAAAAAGAGCCGTCGGAGTTCACGGTTACCATAGAACCGGTGGAAAATGTGTCGGTAACTCTTTCGGCAGAAAACATCGGCGAAATTGAATCCGGCTCGGCGGTTGCCGAGGGTACGAAAGTGATGGTCACGGCCGCTCCGGCGGATGGTTATGAGGTAGAAGGCATATATGTCAACGATATGCCGATACAAGGCTCCACGTTTACGGTGCGAGGGGATTGTCGCGTCCGTGTGGTAGTTAAGGAGAAAGAGGCGCCCCCCGCCATGTATGCCGTTACGGTGAGATTTCAGCCTAATGTCACCGTGGCGCTGACAGATAAAGATGGAAACGAAATCACTTCAGGAACTCTTTTGCGTGAGGGTACGGTCGTGAAGGTAAGCGCCATTGCCGCCGAGGGGTACGAACTGGCGGGGATATATCTTAACGGAGCGCCTCTTGTGGGCGATACCTTCACTGTGTCGGAGCTGAGTGAAGTTTATGCGGTTGCAAAGGCTGTGGAGCCGACTCATTTTACGGTGAGTTTCTCTGCATCAGGAAGCGGCAAGGTCTCGGCAACGGTCGACGGCGAACCGGTGCTGTCTGGCGAGAAGGTGGAGAGTGGTAAAACGCTGTTGGTGACATGTGTGCCCGAAGATGGATATATGCTTGGCAGTGCAACGATAAACAGTCGTAATGAGCCCCTTCCGCCGGAAGATATAATTCCCATGACGGTTGATTCCGACTTGGATTTTGTGGCTCTGTTCAGAGAGCGGAGAAATGTATATTTCAAAGTCGTGAGGGAATTTAACGACAACGTATCCGTGAAATTTACCGACCATGTAGACGATCAGCTTTTAGTTGGAAGTGAACTGCAGGAGGGCTCAACGATTACCGTTATCCCGACACCTGCCGACGGTTACGAGGTAGAGGGCATCTATGTTAACGGCCAGAGACTTCGTGGAGATACTTTCACCCTTCGCGGATATAGTAGAATTGAAGTGAAAGTCAGAAAAGCTGAAGGAGAAACACCTGAGCTTGCAAAATATGCGGTGAAGGTCACGGAGCGGGAAAATGTCACCGTAAAGCTTACCGACGACTCCGGGGATGAGATTGCCTCCGGATCCACGCTCCCGGTCGGAACACTTGTTACCGTGACGGCTACACCCGCTGAAGGTTATGAACTTGAAGGTATTTATGTCAACAATGTGAAACTGACTGGAGAAAACTTTACGCTAACCGTTGAAAGCACCGTCGAGGCAAAAGTGAAGCCTAAAAGCCCTACAATAGTGAAATACACAGTAACTATAGTGGAACAGGAAAATGTAACGGTGACGCTCAAAGGGGATGATGATGCTACTATACCCTCCGGAACTTCGTTGCCCGAAGGTACGGTAGTGACAGTTATGGCCACGCCTGCCACCGGCTACGAGCTTGAGTATATTTATCTGAACGGTGAGAAGCTCGATGGAAACACCTTTACCGTGGCCTGTGAGAGCAAGATAAAAGCCGTAGTGAAGAAGACACCGACAGGAAAAGAGAAATATGCGGTGAAAGTCCTGGCGCAATCAAATGTTTCTGTAAGGCTTTTCGATGAAAGTGGCACCATTATTCCTTCCGGTACTCCGGTGCTTGAAGGGACTGTAGTTACGGTTGAAGTCAGACCTGATAACGGATACGAACTCGAGGGCATCTATCGGAACGACGCGAAACTTGATGGAAACACGTTTGTTGTCACCGGTGAAAGCGTTATCAAGGCCATTGTCAGAGCGGCGCCCCCGGTTGAGCCGTCGGTAACCAAGTATGTGGTGACCATAGAGCCGTCAAGAAACGGAACCATAACGCTTTCCGATGAAGAGGGAACCCGTATCGAATCCGGTTCGGCTGTTGCCGAAGGAACTCTTGTGTTGATTGCAGCTGTCGCCGATCATGGCTATAAACTCGCGGCCGTGACTCTGAACCGCGAGGTGATTGCCGCCGATCGATTCATTGTAACCGGCGATACTGAGGTTGGCGCCATATTTGAGGTTGACCCCGCCGCTTCCGGCGATGAACCTTCGGTTCCGGAAAAAGTTATTGTGTCTTATTCCTCTGTCGGGCCGGGAACTGTAAGTGTTGTTAGCGGCGATGGTGCGATAGCATCAGGCGGCGAGGTAGAGAAGGGCAGTGAGATAACGCTTGTCTGCGAGCCTCAGGGCGGTGCACGGCTTGCCGCTCTTAAAGTCACGGGTGCCGAAGTTCCCGTCGACTTCGATGGGCGCGCGGTGATTGTGGCCGGAAACGACATCGAAATCAAGGCTGAATTTGCCATGATAAATTATACGCTTATCGTCACGGAATCGGGGCGAGGACATGCAGCTGTCTACGGGAATGTGGATGCCGCAGGCGTCCCCGCGGGCGATGCGATGGCAGGAGGATCCGTCATCCACTATGGCGACGTGCTTCATCTTTTTGCGGTTCCTGACAAAGGGTATACCTTGATCTCCGCCGCTGTGAGCAACAACGGCGTCATAACAGTGCTGTCTGTTGACGAGGATTTCACTCAACGCGCCGACGGCAGCCTTTACAAAGCCATTTCTGCTGAAGGAGACGTGATGATAGAACTCCGCTTCTCCACGGTATCGTCGGGCATCGATTCCACGCGCAATGATGGCTCCAGACCCCGTTACTACAATCTTCATGGCATCGAAATCCCGGCCGACCGTCTTAGCCCCGGAATCTATATAATGATTGACGGTGCGGTCAAAAAGAAAATCCTCATCCGCTGATTCCCGTAAAGCAATAAACCCGGAATCCTCCGCTCTGCTGATTTCGCGGGCGGAGGATTTTATCTATTCTTTCTGGGTTTAGATTTGGATAATACTGCCGGACGAGGCGTTTTCGCTGATTTCAACCCTCCGGAAAGCGGATTTTGGAGGATATTTTGAAGAAAAAGCAATTTTTTTGCTGAAAAACTTGCAGGAATCAAAATCGTGCTTTAACTTTGCACTCGCAAAACGGCAAGAACGCCACTTGCACCTCAAAACTTGGTGTGGTAGTTCAGCTGGTTAGAATACCTG
>VSPV01000026.1 GCA_009775605.1 Paramuribaculum sp. | reverse complement strand
CGACCGTCGCAGCACCATGCTTGTGGCAACCGAGGTCGCCGCCCGCGCCCTCGATGTCGACGACCTCACCCATGTGATCAACTACGGGCTGCCCGACGACACCGCCGTCTACACCCACCGCTCCGGCCGAACCGGCCGTGCCGGAAAGACCGGTGTGAGCGTGGCCATTATCCATTCGCGCGAGAAAGGCAAGCTCCGCGAAATCGAGAAGAAGATAGGCAAGAAATTCGAGCGCAAGGAAGTCCCCACTCCCCAGCACATCATCGAAAAGCAGCTCTACAACCTTGCCGACCGCATCGAGAAAGTGAAAGTCGACGAGGAAGAAATCGCCAAATATCTGCCCGGCGTGAGCCGCAAACTCGAATGGCTGTCGGGCGAAGACCTCCTCAAGCGCGTGGTATCCCTCGAATTCCAGCGTCTGCTCGACTACTACCGCGACGCTCCCGAGATCGACTTCATCGACGAGAAGCCTACCAAAGACCGCAGGGAACGCGCTCCGCGCAACGACAAAGACAAGGACCGCCGCACAGCCGAAAAAGGCATGGAACGCATCTACGTCAACATGGGCAAAGCCGACGGCTTCTTCGCCGGCAACCTCATCGAGGTTCTCAACCACAACGTGCCCGGCAAGCGCGTCGATGTGGGCCGCATAGACCTCATGCCCAACTACACCCTGTTCGACGTTCCCTCCCAGGAGGCACGCCGCGTGGTCGACGGCCTCACCGGCGCCGACTGGATGGGCGAGCGCCTGTACAGCGAGATAGCCACCGACAAGGACTACCAGCGCTCCAGCTCCCGCCGCAAAGCATCGTCAGGAGCCGACGCCGCCGAAGAGACCACCTTCGACTACTTCCGCAAGAAAAGCCGCGCAGCGGCCAAGCCAAAGCAGAGCGCCAAATCCCCCAAAGCCACGCGCCGCAAAAAATAAAGACGAATCATGAAAACGAAACTTCTGCCATTTCTGGCAATAGCCGTCTGTGCGCTCACCGCCCTTCCTCTGCGCTCGGAATTCACCGCAGCCAAAGCGTTCGTCACGGCCCCGCAGACGGTGCTGCCGCTCCTTGACAGCACCACGCGCCTCGACATGCTCGACTACCACGCCAGCGGCATGGACGTGAAGTCCACCAACGTCCTGCGCGGCAAAAGCGGCGTAAAGAGCCTTTCGCCGCAGGCTATCGAAATAGACATGACGGAGGTATCCGATTATCTCATAGCCGTGCTCCCCCCAAAAAGCGGCACCGACACACTCGTGGCCGTCATCACCACAATGGACGTTCCCGAGCGAGACAGCCGGCTCGACATCTACTCCTCCGACTGGAGCCGCGCGTTCACCGACCGCGTGTTCCGCGCTCCCGCCGTGCGCGACTGGCTCACGCCCCTCGGCAAATCCCATGCCGACCAGGTAACCGAAATGGTGCCCTTCATGCTCGTAGCCTACTCCTACGACCCCTCCACGCGTCTGCTTACACTCACCAACAACACCGGAAAATCCCTTTCTTCTGAAGACTCCGCCGCCGTCCGTCCATATCTGCGCGACAAGCTTCAGTATGAATGGAACGGACGCAGATTCGAGCCCAGACCATGAGCATTCCCTCGCCCGCACCCGAAACCTCCGGCGCACTCACCCTGCGCCAGCTCGCCGCCCTCGTGGGGCGCTCCCTCGCCGTTCCCGCTCTCCAGTCGCGATGGGTGGTGGCCGAGCTTAGCGATGTGCGCACCAACAACGGCCACTGCTATCTCGAGCTGCTGGAGAAAGACCCCGCCACAGGCGCAGTTCTCGCCCGCATGCGCGCAGCCATCTGGGCCAACGTCTTTGTGCGCCTCAACGCCCTCTTCACCGCCGCCACCGGCCAGCGTCTTGCGTCCGGGCTCAAGGTCATGGTATGCGGCACGGTCAGCTTCCATGCCGCCTTCGGCATGTCGTTCGTCATATCGCAGATCAATCCCGCCTACACCATGGGCGAGGCCGAACGCCGCCGGCGCGAGATCCTGCAGCGCCTCAAGGCTGAAGGCATTCTGGGCATGAACCGCGAAATCCAATGGCCTGTCCCGGCCCTGCGCGTGGCCGTCATCTCAGCCGCGGGCGCCGCCGGTTACGGCGACTTCATGAACCAGCTCTACGGCAATCCCTCGCGCCTGCGCTTCCGCACCGCCCTGTTTCCCGCCGTGATGCAGGGCGAGCGCACCGTTGCCACGGTAATCGCCGCTCTCGAGGCCATCGCCGCCGAGTGCGACCGCTGGGACTGCGTGGTGATAATCCGCGGCGGCGGAGCCACCAGCGACCTCATGGCGTTCGACGACTACGACCTTGCCGCCAACGTTGCCCAGTTTCCTCTCCCCGTCATAGTGGGCATAGGCCATGAGCGCGACGTCACGGTGCTCGACTACGTGGCCAACATGCGCGTGAAGACCCCTACCGCCGCCGCCGAATGGCTCGTGGCCCAGGCCCAGCAGGAACTCGACGGCCTCGACGCCACCGCCGCCGCCATAGTCCGCGCCGCATCCGACAAAATCGCGGCCTACCGCATGCAGGTTGCTTATCAGTCAAGTACCCTTGCCGCAGCGCCCCGTGCCGCGTGGCAGCGCGCCCTCGACATTCTCGACCGCGATGCCGCCGTGATTGGTTCCGCGGCCTCACGCCACATCGTGGCGGGTCTCGAACGCATCTCCATGACCGGCCGCGCCCTCGCCACCGCCGCCACCGCCCTCACATCACGCGCCGTCGAACGGCTCACTGCCAAGGCCGACCTTCTCGAAGCCTATTCCCCGCAGGCCACCCTCCGGCGCGGTTTCTCCCTCACCACCTTCCGGGGCCGTGCTGTCACCGACGCCTCCTCGCTTCCTGCCGGAGCCGAAGTCACCACGCGCCTCGCCTCCGGAGAATTCACCTCCACCGTCAAAACCATCCTTCCACAGCAATAACCATCCTCCTTATGGAAAAACCTCAGTTTACCCCCGTTGCCGAGCTTTCCTACACTCAGGCCACTTCCGAACTCGACGCCATACTCCGCAACATGCAGAGCGACAGCTGCGACATAGACCTTCTCACGGCCTACACCCGGCGCGCCACCGAACTCCTGCGCGAATGCCGCCGCCGTCTGCAGGCCACCGACGAGGAGCTGAAAGCAATCCTCGCCGACCTCGAGAAATAGGCTGGAACGCACTCCCGTTTCCCGCTCTCCCATTCATCATCAACCTTGCCATACCTCCACCATGAAATCCGTCATTATCCTATCGTCAATCCTCATATCGTCATTGATGGCAAACGCCTCTGTAATCACCCAGCAGCTCCACTCCGGCTGGAAATTCCGTCAGAACAACCTCATGCAGTGGCATCCCGCCACCGTTCCGGGAACGGTACATACCGACCTCATGGCCTCCGGCATGATTCCCGACCCCTTCATAGCCCAGAACGAGCGGATGGTGCAGTGGGTCGACAAGGAAGACTGGCTCTATTCCACCACCTTCGACCTCGACCCCGCGGTGGGCGCAGCCGACAGTGTGAGCCTGGTGTTCGACGGCCTCGACACCTACGCCGATGTGTTTCTCAACGACTCTCTCGTTCTCAAGGCCGACAATATGTTCCGCCGCTGGGAAGTACCCGTTGCGTCGCTGCTGAAACCCTCCGGCAACGATCTCCGCATCCTTTTCCATTCCCCGCTTAAAACCGACATTCCCAAATACGAGGCTCTGGGCCTGAAATATCCCTATCCGGCGTCAAACGACCAGTCGGAAAACGGCGGCGTCTTCAACAAAAAAGTAAGCGTCTTCGCACGCAAGGCCGGTTACCACTATGGCTGGGACTGGGGCCCACGCCTTGTCACCTCAGGCATCTGGCGCCCCGTCTACCTCAAGGCATGGTCGGGCCCGGTGATTGACGATGTGTTCATCCGCACCCTCTCAGCCTCCGCCAAGGAAGCCCGCATGACGGCCACCGTAGAAATCAACTCTCCCGCCCGCGTCAAGGGGTGCACCGTCACCGTGGGTGGCGAGAAAACCTACGCCCGCACCAAAACAGATCTTACTCCGGGTCTGAACCGGATTTATATTCCCTTCACCGTAAAGAATCCCCGTCTCTGGTGGTGCAACGGCCTGGGAAATCCCGAATTATACAGATTCGACGTAAAAATATCCGCCGGACACAACATAGCCGACACCCGCTCGGTCACTGCCGGAATACGCACTATCGAGCTTGTGCGCGACGAAGACGCCCAGGGGCGCACGTTCTATTTCCGGCTCAACGGACGTCCGGTATTCGCCAAAGGGGCCAACTATATTCCCTCCGACAACTTCCTGCCCCGCGTCACCACCGATAAATACCGACGCACCATAGCCGACGCAGCCCGCGCCAACATGAACATGCTCCGCGTGTGGGGCGGCGGCATCTATGAGGACGATCGCTTCTATTCCCTCTGCGACAGCATGGGCATAATGGTATGGCAGGATTTTATGTTTGCGTGCAGCATGTATCCCGCCGAAGGCGCTCTGCTCGACAACATTCGCCATGAGGCCGTGGACAATGTGCGCCGTCTGCGCAACCATCCTTCGATAGCCGTGTGGTGTGGTAACAACGAATGTCTCGATGCCTGGTACGGCTGGGGATGGCGTCGCCGGGCCGAGGCAGCAGGCGAGGCCGACATGATGCGCCGTCAGTTCGACGACGTGTATTTCTCCCTCCTGCCGCAGACCGTAGCCGAGCACGACCCTGACCGGCCCTACACACCTTCCTCTCCGTTCAGCCGTCCCGACGGTTCCTCGCAGGCCGAACGCGGCGACTTCCACTTCTGGAGCGTGTGGGGCGGCGGCGCGCCCATCGAGCTTTACAACAAGCAGCGCAGCCGCTTCTTCAGCGAATACGGCTTCCAGTCCTTCCCCGAAATAGAGACCGTGAGAAAATATGCCCCTGATTCCGCTTCGCATTTCATCGATTCCGACGTGATGCTTGCCCATCAGCGTGCCGGTGCTGGCGCCAACCGCAAACTTGAGAAATACCTTCTCGAAGGCTATCCCGCGCCAAAAGATTTCGAATCGATGCTCTATATGACTCAGGTTCTGCAGGGCGATGCCATCCGCACCGCCATCGAAGCCCATCGCCGCGACCGTCCTTACTGCATGGGCTCCCTTTTCTGGCAGCACAACGACTGCTGGCCCGTGGCCTCATGGTCAAGCCGCGACTATTACGGACGCTGGAAAGCGCAGCATTATTTCGCCACAAAAGCCTATCGCGACATAATGCTTTCCCTGCGCCCCGACAGCCTCGGCGCCCTCACCCTCTATATCGCCTCCGACCGTAAGGACGCCGTTCCGGCCCACGTAGACATTGATGTGCTCGCTCTCGACGGCCGCATACTGACTTCACTCGACCGGCAAGTCAACGTTCAGCCCGACGCCGTCACTGTCATCTCCATTCCAGCGTCGGATCTTCCCGAGGGTATTGACCCGCGCGACGCGGTCGTCACGGCCTCGCTCCGTACTCCCGACGATTCCATCTACGAGACCCTCCTTCTTCTCGCCCCGCAGAAGGAAGTACGCTTTCCGCAGGCCGTCATTACCTGCGACGTCAGCGGCTCCGACGGTGATTACACAATCTCCGTGAAGTCCGACAAGTTTGTACGCGCCTTCCGCATGACACTCGGCGACGGCGACTACTTCTTCGCCGACAACTATTTCGACCTGCTTCCGGGCCGCGAATACCGCGTGGCGCTCCACGCTCCCGGCATCTCTGCACAGGAAGTGCGCCAACGTCTATCCCACACCGACCTGCGCCGCGCCTCGAAGACATCCGGTAACTGACAAACACCAATTTTTCCCGGGGATGACACATATTCTGGATTCAGACACTCCACACGGAGATTCCGCTTCTGCCGACGCCCGGCGTCTTGCCGAGGTGTTCCGAAGCATTTCCTTTCTCCCCGGAGAAGCATACGGCCCTCACTCCCACCGCCGCATCGAAATCAACTACGTAAGCAGCGGCTCATGCTTCCTCCTCACAGAGGGGAAACGCCTCACATTCCGCAAAGGCGATACCATGCTCATAGCCCCCGGCACATCCCACCGCTTTCAGGCGGGACGCAAAGGCGCTACGCTGCTGCAGCTTGAAATGATGCCCGACGTGCTCGCTCTCGCCTCAGGCAAAACCTCATTCAGCCTCGAACTCAGCGAGCCCGTGGTGCGCATCTCGGGCAACGCACGCATCAGATCCACAATCCACGCCATTATCTGGGAACTGGCCAACAAAAAGACATCCTACCGCAATGCGGCCCTTCTGAACTATGCGCAGCTAATCATACTGCTCCGACGCCACTGCGAGACCGACGCGCCCGACAAGTCCTATCCCCCCTCGCTCTCAAAGGCCAAGGACATCATTGACCGCAACGCTCTTGGGCGCATATCCCTCTCTGAGGTAGCTTCTCAGGCAGGAATATCCGACCGCGAGCTGCGCCGATTATTTGCCGTCCATCTACAGATTTCCCCCTCCGACTACATTGCCCGCATCCGCATTCAGCAGGCCATAGCCATGCTCACCTCCGGCGAACACTCCGTAAAGGAAGTGTGCTTTGCCTGCGGATTCTCGTCCCCGCAGTATTTCTCCAGGGCTTTCAAAAAGGCAACCGGCCGTACTCCCATGGAATTCTTTGTCCGATAAGTGCAAACTCACCGCCCCAAAAGTTCCGTTTTGTGCAAGCATCCAGCCCATTAAAAGCATCATCAAGGTATTGACACTTGCTAACTTTGCAGAAAATATTTCATCCTATGCAAAGTGTAATCTCATACCTCAGAAAAATCGCAACCGCGGCTCTGATGCTGGCATCGGCATTCGGGGCCAATGCCTACGACGCTTACGACGCTTACGACGCCGTTACCTACCCGTTCCCCGCCTCGGTCAACGGCACCAGCCCCGCCTCGCTTAACCTCGACGGCAAGTGGCAGTTTAAGTTCTCCCCCAAAAGCGGCTGGACATCCGTAGATGTTCCCGGCGAAGCCTCCATGCAGGGCTACGCCGTGCCTCACGACAAGGAGGTTGTCTACCGCAAGAAGTTCCCTCTGCCGCAGTCATTCGCCGGCTCCCGCACCATACTGCGCTTCAACGGCACCTACAGTTATGCAACACTTTTAATCAACGGAAAATATGTGCGCGAACATCGCGGAGGATTCTCACGCTGGGAAACCGACGTCACCGACTGGGTGAAACCCGGCAAGGAAAACACTATCGAACTGAAACTGGTCGACCCAATAGAGGAAATATCCTATGGCTCCGGCTATGCCCACCATCCCATATGCGGCATACTGCGCGGAGTGGAACTGTTTGCCGTTCCTGACACTTACATGACCGATCTTCGCGTCGATGCACGACTTGACACCACCTTCACCGACGCCCGGCTGCACATTGATTTCAATCTAACCGGAAAGCAACCGGCAAAAGCCGCTGTGACACTCACCGCTCCCGACGGCTCCGTGATGAATCTCGGCACAGCCCAATTGAAACCTGGCCCCAACCAAATCAGCGAAGTAGTTAAGAAACCGTTGAAATGGGATGCCGAACACCCCAATCTCTACACCCTGACCCTTCAGATAAATCCCGACAACGGCGCTGCTGCATCAACCGTCAGAAAACAGATAGGATTCCGCAACATAGAAATCAAAGGCGACCGCATGCTTGTGAACGGAATGCCCGTGAAACTGCGCGGCGCCTGCCGTCACGACGTGGATCCCCGCCGCGGACGCTCTACCGACCGCGCCACCGACAGCATCGATGCCGTCCTCTTCAAGCAGGCCAACATGAACTGGGTGCGCACATCCCACTACCCTCCCACCGAGGACTTCATTGAGTTCTGCGACCGCCTCGGTATCTACATCGAATGCGAGACGGCTGCCTGCTTCGTCAATACCCACCGCCAGAAGAACTACGCCCCCGGCGCCTCCCAGAACGACTCCACTTTCACCGCACAATACCTCGGCCAGCTCGACGAGATGGTAAAGGCCTTCCAGACCCATCCCTCCATTCTGTTCTGGAGCGTCGGCAACGAAAGTCAGTACGGCTCCAACTTCCAGAAGAGCTACGACCGCGTGAAAGCCTACGACACCACACGCCCCGTGATATGGAGCTATCCGGGTTATCAGCCTGAGGGAACCAAACCTATTTACGACATACTCAGCATGCACTACCCCGCCGTTGACGGCAACCTCTGGCAGGTGGGCAAGCAGACCCGCGGGTTCCAGGGCGAAGGAATCCCGGCTCTGTTCGACGAATGGGCACACCCCGCATGCTACACCTTCGAGACCCTGCGCAACGACCCCGGCATACGCGAATTCTGGGGTAAATCCCTCGATATGATGTGGGACGGCGTATACAACGCTCCCGGAGCTCTCGGCGGTGCCATCTGGGGATATATTGACGATGTTTTCATGCTTCCCGATCCCAAAGCAGGCGAACCCTACTGGATTGAGTTCGCACGCTCAGGAAAGCCGGTGGATTACACCGGAAAGTGCGTGGGCTACGGCGACTGGGGCATAGTTGACATCTGGCGCCGTCCAAAGCCCGAATTCTGGGCCACCAAGAAAGCCTATACCCCCGTCAAAGTCCTTGATGCGCGAGCCATCGATGCCGTGCCCGGACAGCCGGTGTATCTTACGTTGATGAACCGCTTTGACCACACCAATCTCAACGAGATCAAAGCCTCTGTTTCCCACAAAGGCACCGTTACTCCCGTTGCGATGCCCGACCTCATGCCCCACGGTAAAGCCACACTCGTCATTCCCGGCTCCGACTGGCAGCGCGTCGACTCCCTTCGCCTGACTTTCACCACCGCCACCGGCCGCGACACTATCGACAGCTACCTTTTCACCATAGGCGACGTCAAGGCCGAGATGCCCAGCCCTGCCGCCGCAGGCACATCGCTGAGCGTTACCGACAGTGGGAACAGCCTCACAATCACCGGCGACGGATTCACGATACCGTTCAGCAAAACCACCGGACTGATAACCAACGCCACCGTCCGTGGAATCCCGGCAATTGCAAGCGGCCCCTATTTCAACGGCTACGTCAACCTCAATCATCTCTCGGGAGCCGAGGTCCGCAAGATCGCCGACCATGTGGTAGTGGACCCCGACCAGTGGAAACTCACATCACTGACACACCGGCGCAACGGTGCCGACATCATGGTTGACATCAAAGGTACCTACGGCGACGTCAGCGTCACATTCAATATCATCATCACCCCTCAGGGCGAGATGGCTACAGCCTATAACGTTGACGGTCTCCCCAACGGCTTCCTCCGCGAAGAGGGACTCATGTTCCGGCTCCCCTATTCCTACACGCACCTGTCATGGCAGCGTCGCGGCTACTGGGACGACTATCCCGCCGATGCGATGTCAGGAAACAAGGGAAGCGTCAGCCTTTACAACTCCAAAGTTGTGCGCTACGGCCAGGAACCCCGCCAGGCATGGCGCGACGACACCCACGACTACTTCTATTGGGCTGACCGCGGCGCGAACTGCGACCGTCCCCTCACAATGGCCGCAAAGGCAATGAAAGAGAATATCGAGATTTACACTCTTTCGGGAGCCTGCAATCTTTCGGTAATATCTCCCAAAGCCGACGTTGCCTGCCGCCTCGCAACCACCTCCGACAATTCCATTTCGCTCTATGCCGACAACCGCTGGGACTACCCCGAAATAGCCTGGGGCAACTACTGCAAGACCCTCGAGGCCCTTCCCTGCCACGGAAGCATACGCCTGCTGCTCGGTCACAAATAACAGATAAACCATGAACTGCCCCCACTACTTCCGAATTTGACTTTTTCCAAAAAATAGGCATAAATGTCACTTTTTTGGAGTGGAAATATTACTCAATTCAAAATAAAAAACCATATTTGTCCTCCAAATAATTGACATAAATGCCTCTTTTTTGGAATAGATTATGATTATCAAACGTGACTATTACCTAAATCAGCTCATTGGCGCCCAGAATAACGGGCTTATCAAGATTGTTACCGGGTTAAGACGATCCGGTAAGTCATATCTATTGTTCCACTTATTCGGTGATTATTTGAAAGGGCATGGAGTATCCGACGACCATATCATTAAAGTGGATTTAGAGGATAGACGAAACGCGCCTCTTCGAAATCCTGATGCTCTGCTTGCATATATCGACTCTCTGATGGTGGATGACAAGATGTATTACATACTTATTGATGAAGTTCAGCATGTACCGGAGTTTGAGGATGTGCTTAATAGCTACCTTAAGGTAGAGAATGCCGATGTGTATGTTACTGGAAGCAACTCCAAATTCTTGTCCACCGACATAATCACAGAATTCAGAGGCCGAGGTGACCAGATTCATGTGTATCCACTCTCTTCTGCGGAATTTATGTCGGTTGACAATAGGCACCCTATTGAAGCATGGAGCGACTATTATACCTACGGAGGCCTTCCTCATGTATTGACGTTAGAAACGCCCAAAAAGAAAATCGACTATATTAAAAGATTATACTCAACAGTCTATATCAATGATATAGTCGAGAGATATAACATTAAGGGTGAATCTGAGCTAAAAGAATTGATTCAGATAATTGCCTCTGCAATAGGTTCCCCAACCAATCCAAATAAGTTGGCAAACACATTCAAAAGCCTTAAAAACGTATCTCTGTCAAATAAAACTATTGATAATTATCTTACATACCTTTGTGAATCATTCTTAACAGAAAAGGCAATCCGTTATGACATCAAGGGCAAGAAATACATAAATACATTGTCTAAATATTATTTTACTGATGTGGGTCTGAGAAATGCGATACTTGATTTTAGGCAGCAAGAAGAAAACCACATTATGGAAAATGTCATTTATAATGAACTAAAAATACGTGGCTTTCAAGTTGATGTCGGCATGGTAGGACATCGGACAACCGATAAGGACGGGAAGACCATTCGTAAGCAGTATGAGGTAGATTTCGTGGCTAATCAAGGAAGTCAACGCTACTACATTCAGTCTGCATTCGTAATGCCAACAGATGCCAAAGAGCGGCAGGAATCCGCCTCGCTGCTTAATATTGATGATTCTTTCAAAAAGATCATCATCGTTAAAGACTATATCAAACCAAAAAGGAATGAGGAAGGAATAGTCACAATCGGATTAATTGACTTCCTCCTTAATCCCGAACTGCTAAATTGGTAATCCCTCTACGGCTCCTTAACTTACAATTAGCTTCAGCTACGTTATATCGCTTACTGTATGCGAATTACTGCGATATCCAATCGGCAATATACTCGTTTGTCTCATTAAACTACCTGGACTGTAGTAGGTTATATTATTACCGGTGCATAAATGGGTATTTATTAAAGCATAACTCAGGTTTTCAAATTCCACAAACCGTGGTATAAGAAACAATATTGTCCAAAGGTCGGAATTTGACTTTTTGATAATTTAAGGGCCATTTTCCGGAATAAAATTTGGAATCAATGAAAAAGTTATTACCTTTGCCTCGTTGACCGATGTAAAACATGGCATTTTGCTATGGCGTCGACAGAATCATATGAAGACTAACCGATTTTACGCATACTTTTTTGGTTATTTTATTCCACACGAATAGAAGCGGGCCATCGCGCACAATCGAAAGTCAAAAACAATAAGAATACTCATCATTGAAACCGACTGACCCGCCTGCCTCACGGCAAGCGGGTCAAATATTTTCTGCCAATGACATCCCATTCAGAAGAAACCAGACTCAGAGTAGCCATCCAGGGCGAAGCCGGATGCTTCCACGATGCCGCCGCGCGCGAATTCTTCAGCCCCCGCAGCTGCGAGATTGACATTGTGGAGTGCGAGACATTCGCCGATCTGGCCGAGGCCATGACCGCCGACGCATCGCTCCTCGGAATCATGGCTATCGAAAACACCATAGCCGGAAGCATCCTCCCCAACCATGAGCTGATACGGCGCACAAACGCCCGGGTGGTGGGCGAACACAAAATGCGCATTTCTCACGCGCTATGCGCTCTTCCCGGGCAGACCATCGGCGATATCCACGAGGTCAATTCCCATCCCATAGCCCTGATGCAATGCGAGCAGTTCCTGCGCCGCTATCCGGCCATGAGCATGGTAGAGAAAAACGATACCGCCGGAAGCGCCCGCGAAATCGCCGCGCGCCGCCTCACGGGTCATGCGGCCGTATGCAGCGCTTACGCCGCGCGGCTCTACGGCCTCGACGTGCTCGCCGACGGCATAGAGACCAACAAACACAACTTCACCCGCTTCCTGATTCTGGCCGATCCGCTCGTGGCACGCGATATAGCCCCTGCCTCAACCGAGGTCGACAAGGCATCGCTCGTGTTCTCCCTCCCCCACACCCAGGGAGCGCTCTCCAAGGTGCTCACCATCCTGTCGTTCTACGACATCAACCTCACGAAAATCCAGTCAACCCCCATCGTGGGCCGTGAATGGGAATACCGCTTCTACGTCGACGTATCCTTCGCCGACCCCGTGCGCTACCATCAGGCCATTACGGCGATTACCCCGCTCCTCAACGACTTCCACGAGCTCGGCCTCTATCGCGAGGCGCCCACGCCTCCGGTCTATAACCCTTCGTCAAAAATCCAGTAAAATGAATATAAAACCATCCGAACGCGTTGCCTCGGTCCAGGAATACTACCTGCAGCGCAAAATGAAAGAAGTAGCGGCGCTCAACGCCGCCGGTGCCGATATCGTGTCGCTCGGCGTGGGCGGCCCCGATATGCCGCCTCCCCCCGCCGCCGTGGAGACCCTCTGCGCGGAAGCCCGGCACGCCTCCACCCACGGTTATCAGGTGACCGCCGGAATCCGTGAATACCGCGACGCATGGGCACGGTTCTATGCCCGGCATTACGGCGTGGAACTCGACCCAGACACCATGATTCAGCCCATGATCGGCTCCAAGGAGGCCATTCTCCACATCACCATGGCCTTCATCAATCCCGGCGACATAGCCCTGGTGCCTGACCCCGGCTATCCCACCTATACCTCCGCAAGCCGTCTGGCCGGAGCCGTGGTGCGCCCCTACAGTCTCACGGCCGAAAACGGATGGATGCCCGACTTCGACGCCCTGGAGCAGACACCGCTCGAAGGGGTGAAACTGATGTGGCTCAACTATCCCCACATGCCCACCGGCACCCCCGCTCTCCGCTCAGTGTTCGAGAAAGCCGTGGAGTTCGGACGGCGCCATGACATCGTGATTGCCCACGACAACCCCTACAGCTTCATACTCAACGACGCTCCCATGAGCATCCTTCAGGTGCCCGGAGCAACTGATGTGGCCCTTGAGCTGAATTCCCTCAGCAAAACGTTCAATATGGCCGGATGGCGCATGGGAATGGTAGCTTCCAATCCGCAATACATCAACTGGATTCTGAAGGTGAAAAGCAACGTGGACTCCGGCCAGTTCAAACCGGCGATGCTTGCCGCCGCAGCCGCTCTCGATGCCGACGACGCATGGTTCACGGCTCTCAACGCCTCCTACACCGAACGCCGCTCAATCGCCGAACGGATCATGACGGCCCTCGGATGCACCTTCGATCCCTCGCAGCGCGGCCTGTTCCTGTGGGGACGCATCCCCGACTCCGAAGCCGGAAGCGAGGCCATGGCCGACCGCGTGCTCCGCGACTACCGCGTGTTCATCACTCCCGGCTTCATTTTCGGCAAGAACGGCGAGCGCTACATCCGCATATCCCTCTGCGCCCCTCCCGCACGCCTTGAGGAAGCCCTCCGACGCATCACAGAAAAATAACACCCCGGAACAATTATCAACAACACCCCTATATGAACGACATTCTTCCCATAATCGACGATACTCTGGGCGCACGCCGCCCCATAATCATAGCCGGCCCCTGCAGCGCCGAAAGCGAGCAGCAGGTTCTCGACACAGCCCGTAACCTCGCTGCCAACGGCATAAAGATATTCCGCGCAGGCCTCTGGAAGCCCCGCACCCACCCCGGAGGATTCGAGGGTGTGGGCCTTGTAGGACTTCCATGGATGCAACGTGTAGCTGCCGAGACGGGAATGATTCCCGCCACCGAGGTTGCCAACCGCGCCCACACCCTCGCCGCGATCGACGCCGGCATCAACGTGGTGTGGATCGGAGCGCGCACCTCGGCCAATCCATTTGCCATGCAGGAGATAGCCGACGCAATCGCCGAGCGCGATCCAGCTGCCCTCACCGTGCTGGTGAAAAACCCCGTCAACGCCGACCTCGAGCTCTGGATAGGCTCCCTGCAGCGCATCTACAATGCCGGTGTGCGTCGTCTCGGCGCCATCCACCGCGGTTTCTCGGCCTATGGAAAGCATCTCTACCGCAATCAGCCTCAGTGGCACATCCCCATCGAGCTGCGCCGCCGATTCCCCAATCTCACCGTTATCTGCGACCCCAGCCACATCGGCGGCAAGCGCGAGCTCATAGCCCCGCTGTCGCAGCAGGCCCTCGACATGGGATTCGACGGTCTCATAATCGAAAGCCACTGCAACCCCGACAGCGCATGGAGCGATAAGGCCCAGCAGGTGACGCCCGACGTGCTCGCCGTGATTCTCGACAATCTGGTGATGCGCGACAGCAAGCAGTCCACCGAGAGCCTGCGCCAGCTCCGCCAGAGCATCGACCGCCTCGACTACGAGCTTCTCGACGTGCTCAGCCGCCGTATGGCCGTGTGCCGCGACATCGGCCGTTACAAAAAGGAACATTCCATGGCTGTGGTGCAGACAAGCCGCTTCGACGACATCCTCAACTCCCGCGCCGAGCAGGGAGCCGAACTGGGAATGGCGACCGATTTCGTGCGCACCGTCCTCTCGGCCATCCACGAGGAATCCGTAAGACAGCAAATCGAAATTCTTGAAAGCAAATGAAAATTCTCATTATAGGAGCCGGCAAAATGGGCTCGTTTTTCTGCGATCTCCTCTCGTTTGACCATCAGGTGGCGGTACTCGACACCAATCCCCAGCGCCTCCGTTTCACATTCAACGTGGAGCGTTTCACCCGCCCCGAGCAGGTGAAGGAATTCCAGCCCGAACTCGTCATCAACGCCGCCACGGTCAAATACACCCTCTCGGCTTTCGAAAGCGTGCTTCCCTATCTGCCGGAGCGCTGCATACTCAGCGACATCGCCTCCGTAAAGACCGGCCTCCCGGAGTTCTACGCCGGCTGCGGACATCCGTTTGTCTCCACCCACCCCATGTTCGGCCCCACATTCGCCTCCCTGAGCAATCTCGCCGACGAAAATGTGGTGATAATCAAAGAAGGCGACCATCTGGGGCGAGTGTTCTTCCACGATCTCTACCGGCGGCTGCACCTGCACATAGTGGAATATACTTTCGCCGAACATGACGAGACCATAGCCTATTCACTGAGCATCCCGTTCGCTTCTACCCTCGCTTTCGGAGCGGTGATGAAGCATCAGGATGCGCCCGGCACCACATTCAAGCGCCACATGACCATAGCCCGCGGGCTCATGAGCGAGGACGATTTCCTTCTTTCGGAAATACTTTTCAATCCCCTCACCCCAGAGAAACTCGATCTCATCATCGACAATCTCGCACATCTGCGCGACATAGTGGCCCGTCGCGACTCCGCAGCCATGAAGGAATTCATCGACGGCGTCCGCCGCAACCTCGCATGATTTTACCAAAGAAACGATATAAAAAAGGAGTTGTGTTATAATCTTATTTTTTACACAACTCCTTTTTTATTTCTCCGATGGGACTATATGAACAGTCTCATCACTCCAGTCTATTTCCCTCTTACAATCGATGCTATTTTTTCAGTTTCGGCTTCCGCAGCGGGATTGAACGCGGGCGAAGCCATATAATCAGTCAGACTTTTCAGGAGCTGCCGGGCCTCCGGACGGTTTTCCATATCGTTCCAGAAATCCACGCCGCTCACCAGCAGCTTTCCGCCCCCGGTCTTCACCTCAAATATCAGGCCGAGAGGACGGTTGGTAAACCAGTCGTCGATAACTCTCACTATAGGCTGGGCCTGCGGAGCCACCTTGGCGAGTTTCACCACCGACGAATTGGTCATGGCGTCCCACCACTGATAGTCGCTGTGATAGCTTGTGGGGAAATCTGCCAGAGCGGGGTGCGAAGGATTCACGAGCACGCCCAATGTGTGGGGTGCCTGTTTGCCCGTCCATGCGGTGTTCCAGAATATGCTTGAGAAGCCGTTGGCAATGTCGCCGCCGAGCGAGTCGGTCATCTCGCCTTTGCGCACCGACAGAAGCACCTTTCCACCCTTGGCCAGTTCGGCGCGGGCCTTCTCATCAAGGCGGTCAACCATCATTATTTCTGCTGCCGGTGCAGCCTGCTGGGGATATACCCATATATTCCAGTCATTGGCTTTATCGCCTACAGTTGCTGTAAGGCGCAGCTGTGCGGGAGCCTTCACCCCAGCCAGGGCCACTTCAATATCGCCGAGGGGCGAGCGCGCGCCGGCAGGGAGATTTCCATGTCGGAAATTGCCCGAGGCTATTTCGGCGCCGTCAGCTCCGGTGAGGCTCCATGTGGCGGGTACCGACGCATCCATGTCGGCATCACCGAAATGCGCCACGCTCACGGGCGTGCGCAGCGTGTCGGCAGTAGTGTAAATCATTCTGGACAGATGTGCGAGGGGGACTATGGAATTACAGAAACGGCTGAATTCTCCGGCGGTCACATAGCCTTTCGGTTCATAGAAAACCCACTATATTCATGGACTTTCTTATGCTCGGGTTTTATTTTTGGAAAATCTTTTATTATTTCGCGCTAAATTTCAAATTTCATACCAAACCAATCATTATGAGCTTTACCGATAGATTCATGCGGCCTGCGGCCATCGCCGCGCTGTTACTTACAGCCGTCGGCGCCCGGGCCGATTATTCAGGCACTGTGTTCGTGGACTCCAACGCCAACGGCGTTCTCGACAATGGCGAGAAGCCCCTCAAAGGCATGGCTGTGTCCGACGGTCTCAACGTTGTAAAAACCGACGCCAAAGGCCGTTTCACCCTTCCCGGTTTTGACCGTGAGCGCTTTGTTTTCATCACCACTCCCTCGGGCTATCTCACCCACAACCGTCACTACATCGCCATCTCTCCTGAGGTAAAGTCATACGACTTCGGCCTCATCCCTTATGATGCGAAAATAACCCGCGACGGCAAACATAACTTTATCCAGGTAACCGATACGGAGATTTTCAACACCGAGCTCAACGAAGACTGGGTCGACGACCTCCGCCGCTATGCCGCCAACGAAGGCGCAGCATTCATAGTCCATACAGGCGACATCTGCTACGACAACGGTCTGCGGGCCCACATCCGCCTCATGAACACCGCCAATATGGGCCTCCCCGTTTTCTACTGCATCGGTAACCACGATCTTGTAAAAGGCAAGTATGGAGAAGAACTATTTGAGAAGCTCTACGGCCCGGTATATTATTCATTTGACGTCAACGGCGTCCACTACGTCGTGACACCGATGGCCGGAGGCGACCACGCCCCGAGCTATAATACCGACCAGGTGGTGCGCTGGCTCCGCAATGACCTCGCCAATGTGCCCCAGGGTACCCCTCTCTACTTCTTCAACCACGACCTCCCCTTCGCCAAAGGTAATTTCACCTACAAAGGCCGCACCGACAGCCTCAATCTCACCGACTATAATCTCAAAGGATGGATTTACGGGCACTACCACATCAACCACAAACACGAAAACACTCCGGGTGCCTTTGTAATGTGCACATCTACCCCCGACAAGGGCGGCATCGACCATTCGACGAGTGCCTACCGTGTGGTCAACGTAGACCGCAACGGCAACTCCACAACCGAGTTGCGCTATTCCTATATCCGCGACCATGCCGTGATCGCATCACCGGCCGGACATACATCAGCACAGACTGTCACCGTCAACGCCTACTCCTCGATCACACGCGTCAAGGATATAACCTACACCTGTTTTGCGGCAGGCAAGGCCGTCACCCCGGCGCGCCGTCTTACTCAGTCCACTGACTGGACGTGGACCGCTCCCCTTCAGATTCCCGCAGGCTTCGAGGGCAAGCGTCTCACCATCAAGGCTACCGTCACCTATGCCAACGGCAACCGCATTGAGCAGACTTCCGACTTCATCTACTCTCCTTCGGGCGTGAACGTTGCTCCCGGCGCCGACTGGGACAATCTGCTTGGCAACCCCGCCCACAACGGAGGCCTCACCGACGCCACTGTCGACAGCATCCCGGCTCTGGCATGGGTTAGCAACGTCGGAGCAAATATATTCATGACCTCTCCGCTCATTCACGACGGACGCATCTACACTGCCTCGGTCGATGAGGACGACAAGGGTTGTGCTGCCATCTACGCCCTCAACATCGCCGACGGCTCCATTGCATGGCGCTATCCCGTAAAGGCATCAATCAAAAACACCATAGCCATATCCGACAACAAGGTATTTGCCCAGGACGTAATGGGCAATCTCTACGCTGTAAACTGCGCCGATGGTTCTACGGCATGGACTGCCAATCTGCCTGTGAGCTGGTATTACGCCCTGATTGAGGGTCTCGCCACCACCGACAACACCGTATTTGCAGGCACCGGCCGCGGCTTGTCGGCTTTCGACGCCCGCACCGGCCGTCGCCTCTGGCTCAACAACGACTGGAGTCAGGCCGAAGGCACCACCTCTACCCTGTCTGTCGGCGCCGGAGCCGTGCTTTGCGGAGCGCAGTGGAGCGCACTCTTTGCCAACAACGAATCAACAGGCAAGAAACTATGGTCAATCGGTTCCGACGGTCTCAGCGACCGTGGCGCCTCACCGGTGATTGTAAATGGTCTCGCCTACGTCCCCTCCCGCCAGTCTTTCTTCATCATCGACGTGGCTTCCGGACGCATTGTCACCCGCAAGGAACTCCCCGTCAAGGTCGACGTCACTTCGTCGCCACTTCTTGCCGGAAATGAGATTGTGTTCGGAACGTCGCAGGACGGTATCGTAGCCGTCGATGCATCTTCTCTCGAGCTCAAATGGAAGACCCCCACCCGCGACGCTCTCATCTATACAGGCCCTTACACCCGACCCGTATCGGCTCAGGTAGAGACAAGCCCCGTGGCCACAGCCAAATATATCTACGTGGCAGCCTCCGATGGCACAATCTACGGGCTTGAACGCGGCAACGGTCGCGTACGCTGGCGCTACAAGACCGGAGCACCCATGTTCAGCTCCGTAGCCCCCTCGGGCAACATACTGGTGGCAACCGACTTCGGTGGCAACGTATACTGTTTCGGTTCTCCCCGCCAGTAACGATATGTAGATCACCACAATAACCCACAGCAAGCGGTGTGTCGGAAGTCAAAGTCCGACACACCGCTTTTTTCGTTTTTATTTTTATTATTTAACCTCCTGCCCTGCGACCTTTTCCGCCCCGGCTTGTTATGCTCTAAATTTCAAGATTGTCTAACTCAAAAACTTTTAGTCATGGCTGAGAACAATAAAAATCAAAAAAGGCTGAATGCCCGCAAGGAGTTCAACCGTATCGCAGGTCATGAAGAGAACAAACGTCTGCCTCAACACGAACCTGAAAAACGGATCGGAGCTTACGTGGAGCCTGAAAAAGCCGCAGCAATGGCAGCCAGGGAAAGCAAATCATCCGGCATGGGAGCAATCGGATGGGCCGCGCTCGCAGTTCTGGGTGTGGTTGTCGCCGCTATCGTGGCGATGTTTTTCACTGACGGCCGCATGCTCGTTAAAAACGACAGGAGCAACCACAGCATAGCACGCGTTCAGAAAGCCCGTGCTGCATCTCTGGCCTCCGCCCCGGCAGCTCCCGGTTCAGATGCCGCAACCGGAAATGTGACCTATTACGACCCCGATGTGTATGCCGCCGAAGTCACACCCGGACAGACAGTAGCTGCTTATTCCGACGGCACCACTGAAGCCGCCGTAGGCGTGCGCCACAAAGTGGTGGTAAAGCCCGTAATCAGACGCGTGGTGGTTGTCCCGGCAGCCAGAGCGGCAGCCACTACGGCAGCAGCCGGCAATACGGCCGCTCAGACCGCAGCGGCCGCTCCCGCCGTCTACTTCTTTGAATTCGACGATGCTACGATTCCCGAAAACGCCACCCTCAACAGCGTGGCCCGCGCCGCCCGCGATTCCGGCAAAAATGTGGAAATCAACGCTTACACCGACCCGAGCGGAAGCGCCGTCTACAACCGAAGCCTAAGCCAGCGCAGAGCCGAGTCCGTAGGGCGCTATCTGGTGAGCCACGGTGTGAACCCATCGAGAATCAAAGCCCGCGGAATGGGCTCGACAGATGCCTACGCCACCCCTGAACTCGACCGCCGCGCCGAAATATCCCTCAGGTAAAAACCGCGGAGCGACACATACATGAGTCATTGATCCGTGGCCATTCCGATACATAGCGCCGTTCCTCCCCGGGCCCATTCCAGGACCTTCCGGACGGGACGGCGTGTTTTTTTGTCCTGCGTCCGTAACCTTCAAAAAACTTTGCTTTTTGGCGATTTTTTCATATCTTCGCGGTGACTACCGCCCCGTCCGGCAGCGCCTCCGGGCCTCGCCGCAGGGCATCCGTGTGTAACCATCTGAAATTCTATTCATTCAATAAATTACAGTTCAATCTTATGAGTAAAAAATTCTTGACCTGTGATGGCAACCAGGCCGCTGCGCATATCTCGTATATGTTCTCGGAAGTGGCAGCCATCTATCCTATCACTCCGTCATCAACGATGGCCGAGTACGTCGATGAATGGGCTGCCGCCGGACGCAAAAACATTTTCGGCGAAACAGTTCTCGTGCAGGAAATGCAGTCTGAAGGTGGTGCTGCAGGTGCCGTTCACGGCTCGCTGCAGGCCGGTGCCCTCACCACCACCTACACTGCCTCACAGGGCTTGCTCCTGATGATTCCGAATATGTATAAAATCGCCGGTGAGCTTCTCCCCTGCGTGTTCCATGTTTCGGCCCGTACAATCGCCTCACATGCTCTGAGCATCTTCGGCGACCATCAGGACGTAATGTCGGTGCGCCAGACCGGTTTCGCCATGCTTGCCGAAGGCTCCGTTCAGGAAGTGATGGACCTCTCCGCAGTGGCTCATCTCTCGACAATCAAGAGCCGCGTGCCTTTCGTAAACTTCTTCGACGGCTTCCGCACCTCTCATGAAATCCAGAAAATAGAAATGATCGAGCAGGACGAACTCGCCCCGCTCCTCGACATGGACGCTGTCAACGAATTCCGCGCACGCGCTCTCAGCCCCGAGGCTCCCGTGGCCCGCGGTATGGCCGAGAACGGCGACGTATTCTTCCAGCACCGTGAAAGCTGCAACAAGTACTACGAGGCCGTTCCCGAAATCGTGGAAGACTACATGCAGAAAATCTCTGCCATCACCGGCCGCGAATACCACCTCTTCAACTACTACGGCCATCCCGAGGCCGAGCGCGTGATCATCGCCATGGGTTCCGTTACCCAGGCTGCCGAAGAAGCCATTGACCACCTCATGGCCAAGGGCGAGAAAGTGGGCATGATCGCCGTTCACCTCTACCGCCCCTTCTCGGCCAAGCACCTGCTCGCAGCAATGCCCAAGACCGTGAAGACCGTGGCCGTTCTCGACCGCACCAAGGAACCCGGAGCCTCCGGCGATCCTCTCTACCTCGACGTGGTTGAGGCTTACGCAGGCGTTGAAGGCGCTCCCAAGATCGTTGCCGGACGCTACGGCCTCGCTTCGAAGGATACCACTCCCGCCCTCGTAATCTCCGTATTCGACAATCTCGCCCTCCCCGAACCCAAGGACAAATTCACCGTGGGCATCGTCGACGACGTTACCTTCACCTCGCTTCCCCCCGTTGAGGAAATCGCACTCTCCGGCGCAAGCACCTACGAAGCCAAGTTCTACGGCCTCGGTGCCGACGGAACAGTGGGCGCCAACAAGAACTCAGTGAAGATCATCGGCGAGAACACCTCGAAATACTGCCAGGCCTACTTCGCCTACGACTCCAAGAAGTCGGGCGGCTTCACCTGCTCGCACCTCCGCTTCGGCGACGAGCCCATCCGCTCCACTTATCTGGTGAACACCCCCAATTTCGTGGCATGCCACGTGCAGGCTTACCTCCACATGTACGACGTGACCCGCGGTCTCCGCGACGGCGGCACATTCCTTCTCAACACCATCTGGGAAGGCGACGAGCTGGCCAAGAACCTGCCCAACAACGTGAAGAAATACTTCGCCGACCACAACATCACCGTCTACTACATCAACGCCACCAAGATAGCTCAGGAAATCGGTCTGGGCAACCGCACCAACACCATTCTCCAGAGCGCATTCTTCCGCATCACCGAGGTTATCCCCGTTGACCTCGCCGTTGAACAGATGAAGAAATTCATCGTAAAGAGCTACGGAAAGAAAGGCCAGGACGTCGTAGACAAGAACTATGCAGCCGTTGACCGCGGCGGCGAATACCGTCAGCTCCCCGTCGACAAGGCTTGGAGCAACCTCCCCGCCGACGCTCCCGCAGCAAACGACGACCCCGCATTCATCAACAACGTGGTTCGTCCCATCAACGCCCAGAACGGCGACCTCCTCAAGGTTTCCGACTTCAAGGGCATCGAGGACGGCACATGGGCACAGGGCACCGCTGCCTACGAGAAACGTGGCGTTGCAGCCTTCGTTCCCGAATGGGATCCCGAAAACTGTATCCAGTGTAACAAGTGCGCCTACGTCTGCCCCCACGCCGCCATCCGTCCCTTCGTGCTCGACCAGCAGGAAATGGCCGCAGCTCCCTTCGGAGAAAGCGATACCATCCCCGCAATCGGCAAGACTTTCACCGGCATGCGCTTCCTCCAGGCCGTCGACGTGCTCGACTGCCTCGGTTGCGGCAACTGCGTTGACGTATGCCCCGGCAAGAAGGGCGTGAAGGCTCTCCGCATGCAGCCCCTCGAGACTCAGCTCGACGTCCAGAAGGAATGGGACTACTGCGTGAAGAATGTTGCCTCCAAGCAGCACCTCGTAGACACCAAGCTCAACGTCAAGAACTCCCAGTTCGCAACCCCGCTCTTCGAGTTCTCAGGCGCTTGCTCGGGCTGCGGCGAGACTCCCTACGTGAAACTCATCTCCCAGCTCTTCGGCGACCACGAGATGGTGGCAAACGCTACCGGCTGCTCTTCGATCTACTCCGGTTCCGTTCCCTCGACTCCCTACACCGTCAACGCCGCCGGCCACGGTCCCGCATGGGGCAACTCCCTCTTCGAGGACTTCGCTGAATTCGGCCTCGGCATGAAGATAGCCACCGAAAAGATGCGCCAGCGTCTGGCCGACAAGATGACCGCCGCCCTCTCCTGCCCCGACTGCTCCGACGAGATCAAAGCTCTCGCCCAGAAGTGGCTCGACAACAGCGAGGACGCCGCCGCCACCCGCGAGGTAGCCGACGCAATCGTGCCTCTCTGCGAGGCTTGCGGCTGCGATGTATGCAAGGGCATTCTCAACCTCAAGAACTTCATCGTTAAACGTTCGCAGTGGATCATTGCCGGCGACGGTGCCGCTTACGACATAGGCTTCGGCGGTCTTGACCACGTGCTTGCATCGGGCAAGAATGTAAACGTTCTCGTTGTCGACACCGAGGTTTACTCCAACACCGGCGGCCAGGCATCCAAAGCCACCCCGCTCGGCGCCATCGCCAAGTTCGCTGCTTCCGGCAAGCGCATCCGCAAGAAAGACCTCGGCCTCATCGCCTCCACCTACGGATACGTTTACTGCGCCCAGATAGCCATGGGAGCCGACCAGGCCCAGACCCTCAAGGCCATCCGCGAGGCTGAAGCCTACGACGGTCCCTCGATCATCATCGCCTACGCTCCCTGTATCAACCACGGCATCAAGGCCGGCATGGGACGTTCGCAGCAGGAAGAGGCCAACGCAGTTGCCTGCGGCTACTGGCACCTCTGGCGTTACAACCCCGCTCTCGAGGAAGAAGGCAAGAACCCCTTCACTCTCGACAGCAAGGAACCCAACTGGGACGCATTCGAAGACTTCCTCAAAGGCGAGGTGCGCTACGCTTCCGTAATGAAACAGTATCCCCAGGAAGCCGAGGAACTCTTCAAGGCTGCCAAGGCCAACGCACAGTGGCGCTACAACAACTATCGCCGCCTTGCCCAGCAGCAGTGGGGTGTTGATCCCGAAGTAGGTCATCTTCCCGAGTAATCGCCCCTGACCCCAATCGGAGCAACTCCCGATTCATCACCGACCCAATGAAAGGCCCCGCGCCTTTCCACCCATAACCGGCGGTGTGTAACCAATCCGTGACACACCGCCTTTTTTCTCCCGCCACAACGGACCTTACAGACCCTACCCACCTGTAT
>VSPV01000025.1 GCA_009775605.1 Paramuribaculum sp. | reverse complement strand
GTTCCGTTTTGCCCCTCTGCGCAAAATTATATCTTTCTCTGGTGTGTCTCATGTCAGTTTGGACTGAAATCAATATCTTTGATGTATGGAACAGAAACTCCCTGATAGCCCGAATAAAAGCGCCTCCCGGCTGATGCAGTGGGACCGGCTCATTTGCGATAAACGCTTCGGCCTCGAGTCGTATCACGACTCGAAGGCCGGGGTGCGCAGCGACTTCCTGCGCGATTATGACCGCCTGGTGTTCTCGTCGCCGTTCCGGCGGCTGCAGAACAAGACGCAGGTGTTTCCTCTTCCGGGAAGCATCTTCGTCCATAACCGGTTGACGCACAGTCTTGAGGTGTCGTGCGTGGGGCGGTCGCTTGCGCGCGAGGTCTCGCTTGCTCTGCGCCGCAAGTATGCCTCAGAACCGTGGGTAGACCGTCTCGACGCCCTCAGCGAGATAGTGTCGGCCGCCTGTCTGGCCCATGATCTGGGCAACCCGCCCTTCGGCCACAGCGGCGAGAAGGCCATCTCGAGCTTCTTCAGCGAGGGCCCGGGCCGAGAGCTGCAGTCGAGCCTCACGCCGCGGCAGTGGACCGATTTCACCCGCTTCGAGGGCAACGCCAACGCCTTCCGTCTGCTCACGCACCAGTTCAACGGTCGGCGCCCCGGAGGCTTCGCCATGACATATTCCATGCTCGCCTCCATTGTGAAATATCCTTATGAGTCGACTCTGGCCCGGGGCCGCAACAAGTTCGGATTCTTCGCCTCGGAGGCCGAATCGTTCGTCAAGGTGGCCGACGAGCTGGGAATGCTGCCTAAGCCGGGGCCTAACGGCGAAGTGCGCTACGCGCGCCACCCGCTCGTGTATCTCGTGGAGGCTGCCGACGACATCTGCTATGAGGTGATGGATATTGAAGACGCCCACAAACTCGGCCTGCTGCCCACCGACCGGGTGATTGACCTCTTCCTGGGCTTCTTCTCGCCCGATCGGCGCGCCCGCAAGCTCGAGGTAATGGAGCGCGTGGCCGACCCCAACGAGAAGATTTCCTATCTGCGCTCGGCCGTGATAGGGGCGCTTGTGGAAGCGTGCGCCGCGGTGTTTGTGGAAAACGAGGAGGCCATACTTGCCGGAGAGTTCAGCGGGCCGCTCATAAACCACATGCCCGAACTCGAGCGCGAGGGCTACGCCCGCTGCGACCGCCTCTCATGGGAGAAAATCTACCGGTCGGCCGATGTGGTAAATATAGACCTTGCCGGTACGCGTATCATCTCCTTCTTGCTCGAAAAGCTGGTGGAGGCCGTGCGCTATCCAACGCTCAACTACTCGCAGCTGCTCCTCTCGCAGGTGCCGGAGCAGTATGAAGTCAACTCGCCCGACCTCTGCACCAAGCTCCAGGCCGTGGTTGACCACGTTTCGGGCATGACCGACGTCTACGCCCTCGACCTCTTCCGCCGCCTCAACGGCATGAGCTTGAAAATCAATAACTAAGATAGTGTTATAAGACTTATACGATTTATCAGATTTATAAGACCCATAAGAATTCCAAGAAACCTGGCTGATTTTGCAGGGAAAATGCGTAATTTTGCATGAAATTTAGACTACTATGCCCTTTTTGCGGCTCAAAAATGTCTATTATCCTGATGCAAAATAAAATACCTACATCAAAAGCCGTAAGGGGAGCCCGGGCCATCTCGATAGTGAGTGTGGCGCTGGTGCTTCTGATTCTCGGCACGATGGGACTTACCGCCTTCACCGCACGCCATGTGACCACCGACCTGCGTGAAAGGCTGGGATTCGTTGTGGTGGTCGACGACGAGGCAGGAGCCCTTTCTCCCGACAGTCTGAAAGCCGTAATTTCCGCCGCTCCGCAGACGGCCTCGGTGCAATACCGTTCTGCCGAGGAAGTGCGCACCCGCTGGATAGCCGAGATGGGCGCGGGCGATGAGGCCCTTTCCGACCTCGGAATCAACCCGTTTCTACCCGAATTTGAGGTGAGTGTGAAAGAAGCGTGGAGCTCGCCCGACAGCATAGCTGCCGTGGCCGAGGCCTACACCGACCTGCCGTGGGTCTACGATGTGCATGTGCACGACGCGATAGTAAGCAACGTCAACGCCACCATCAACACCGCCATGGCCATAATGACCGTCATGGCGTGTGCGCTCATACTCATCTCCTTCGCTCTGATAAACAACACCGTGCGTCTCACCATCCACTCGCGCCGCTTCGCCATACAGACCATGAAGTATGTGGGCGCCACCGATGGCTTCATCACGCGCCCGATAGTGGGTGAGAGCACTCTCCACGGGCTTTTGGCTGCAGCCGAGGCAGCCGTGGTGCTGACAGCCGCAGTGTTCTATCTCGAGCATATCCGCCCCGGAGTAATCGAATGGATCACATGGGACGGGATAGCCTGGACCGTCGGAGGCATGTTTGCCGCCGGTGCCGCCCTGTGTGCCTTCACCTCCTGGATAGCCACCCGCAAATACCTCCGCAAACATTACGAAGACTTGTTCTAAACTATAGATTACCAAAGAATAACAATATCCCGTAAAGTCAGATTATGGCAAAAAGACCTTCCGATATCCGCCGCGCTCCGCAGCCCGACGGCGAAATAGAAAAAGAATCAAAAACGCAGTTTCCTCTCGTGAGGACCAACTTCATACTCATGGCAATCGCCGGCCTTATGATTGTGCTCGGTTTCGTGCTCATGGCCGGTAAAGGCTCCACCCCAACGGAATTCAATCCCGACATATTCTCGGCACGCCGCGTGGTAGTAGGCCCTACAATCTCCTTCCTCGGCTTCCTCTTCATGGGCTTCGCCATCATGTGGTCGGGCAAATCACGTTCCACCAAAAACACCGAAGAATAAGCCATGGACTGTATCGACGCACTCATCATGGGCATTGTGCAGGGCCTTGCCGAATACCTGCCCATCAGCTCCAGCGGCCATCTTGAGATATGCCGCTCCATCCTCGGCCTCGACCTTTCGGGTGCCGACGCGCTTGAATTCGACCTCACGCTCCATGTGGCCACCGTGCTGAGCACCATCGTGGTGCTGTGGCACGAGTTCCTGCCGCTGTGCAAGTCATTTTTCACTCTCCGCAACGACGCCAACACCAACTACGTGCTGAAAATCCTTCTCTCCTGTGTGCCTGTGGCCATAGTAGGACTCTGCTTCAAGGATGTGGTGGAAGGCTTCTTCGGAGGCGGTCTCACTATAGTGGGCGTGTGCCTGCTTATCACGGCCGCTCTGCTCTACTTCGCCTATGCTTTCCGCACGCGCCCCGACTCCGCTGCTCTTGCCGAGGGGCATAAGGAGCGCGGACACGATATAACCTGGCGCGACGCATTCATCATAGGCTGCGCCCAGGCCGTAGCCGTGCTTCCGGGCCTGAGCCGCTCGGGCACCACGATAGCCACCGGCCTCATGCTCGGCGACCGCCGCGACAAGGTGGCCCAGTTCTCATTCTTTATGGTGATTATCCCCATTCTCGGCGAAGCCCTCCTCGACATCAAGGACATGGCCGCCGGAAGTTCCGTGACGGCCGAGACCATAGGCTGGGCGCCGCTGGCCATAGGATTCATGGCTTCGTTCGTTGTGGGATGCGCCGCATGCCGCTGGATGATTTCGCTGGTGAAACGCGGCAAGTTCGTGTGGTTCGCCTACTATTGCGTGGCCGTGGGCCTGCTCTGCATTTTCTGGAACATGTTCTAACCCCTCGCGCTCAGGAATGGATTTCATTACAGGCGAAATACTTTATATAGACAAACCTCTCGGCTGGACCTCATTTGACGTGGTGAAGCGCGTGCGCGCCTCGCTTCTGCGCCGCATAGGCCTGAAGAAGATGAAGGTGGGCCATGCCGGAACGCTCGACCCTCTCGCCACCGGAGTGATGATTGTGACCACCGGACGCGCCACCAAGCAGATAGAAAGCCTGCAGGCCGGTGTAAAGGAATATGTGGCCACAATAGCTCTGGGCGCCACCACCCCGTCATTCGACCTCGAGACGGAGATTGACGCCCGCTATCCTACCGGCCACATCACCCGTGAGCTCGTGGAGCAGACCCTGCCTCGCTTCAAGGGCGAGATAAGCCAGGTGCCCCCATCGTTCAGCGCCTGCAAGATAGAAGGACGCCGCGCTTACGAGATGGCACGCTCCGGCGAGGAAGTGGAGCTGAAACCCAAGACGCTCGTAATCGACGAGCTGGAGCTTCTTGAATTCTCGCCCGAGAGCATCACCCTCAGGGTGGTATGCAGCAAAGGTACCTACATCCGCGCCCTGGCCCGCGACATAGGCGAGGCCCTCGGCTCGGGCGGTCACCTTACGGCCCTGCGGCGCACGCGCGTGGGAGAGGTCACCGAAGACATCTGCCTGACCGTCGACCAGGCTGTGGAGCTGATACGCACCGTAGAACTTACGTTCCCCGACGACTTCACGCCGCCCGCGCGCCGAAAATCGGCACCCAAGTCCAAACAATCTGAATAAAAACGCGTTAACTGAATAAATAAGATTCTTCTCCCTTATGAAACTATCGCAATTCAAATTCAAGCTGCCTCAAGACCTCATAGCCCAGTATCCCGTGGACGAACGCGACCAGTCACGCCTGATGGTAATCCACCGTGCGAGCGGTGAAATCGAGCACCGGATATTCAAGGATATCATCGACTATTTCGACGACGGCGACATTTTTGTGTTCAACGATACCAAGGTTTTCCCTGCCCGGTTGTTCGGCAACAAGGAAAAGACCGGGGCGCGCATTGAAGTGTTTCTGCTTCGCGAGCTCAATGCCGAAAACAAGCTCTGGGATGTGCTTGTGGAGCCCGCCCGTAAAATCAGAATCGGCAACAAGCTTTACTTCGGCGACGATGAGTCGATGGTGGCCGAGGTGATCGACAACACCACCTCGCGCGGCCGCACTCTCCGTTTCCTCTACGACGGCCCCCATGAGGAGTTCAAGAAGGCTCTCTTCGCCCTTGGCCAGACTCCTCTGCCCGCCTACATAAACCGTGAGCCGGAACCCTCCGACGCCGAACGCTACCAGACCATCTATGCCTCCAAAGAGGGCGCCGTGGTGGCTCCCGCCGCCGGCCTCCATTTCAGCCGCGAGCTTCTGAAGCGTCTGGAGATAAAAGGCATCTATCAGGCATTTCTCACGCTCCACAGCGGCCTGGGCAACTTCCGCGAAATCGACGTGGAAGACCTCACCAAGCACCGCATGGACTCCGAGCAGATGGAAGTGACACAGGCGCTGGTGGATATGGTGAACGGCGTGAAGGACGCCAACCACCGCGTGTGCGCCATCGGAACATCCGTGCTCCGCGCCATAGCGAGCGCCGTAAGCATGAGCGCCCACATGAAGACGTATACCGGCTGGACCAACAAGTTTATCTTCCCGCCCTACGATTTCACCGTGACCGACGCTCTGCTCACGAATTTCCACCTTCCTTATTCCACCATGCTCATGATGGCCACCGCCTTCGGCGGCTACGAGCTGGTAATGAAGGCCTACAACGAGGCCGTGAAGGAGAAATACCGTTTCGGAGCCTACGGCGACGCAATGCTCATACTCTGATTCCGCGCCATGGCTTGCCGCGCCAGCGAATACCTCACCATAGCTGCTCCTTCCCGCGCGATTGTGCGCGAGAAGATGAGCCGCTTTCTAGCATTTGCCGCTCCGGCATCCACCCCTGAGGAGGCGCGCGCGTTCGTAGCCGCGAAAGCCAACGAATACCACGACGCGCGCCACTGCTGCTGGGCCTATTCCATAGGCGCCGACGGCTCCGTCACGGCGTCGAACGACAACGGCGAGCCATCCGGCACCGCAGGCAAACCCATTCTGGGCCAGATACGCTCCCACGGCCTCACCAATGTGGTGGTGGCGGTGGTGCGTTATTTCGGCGGCATCAAGCTCGGCACCTCCGGCCTTATCGCGGCCTACCGCGCCGCCGCATGCGAGGCTCTGGACGCGGCTCAGACCGTGACGGCCCACGAAATGGCATCGCTCACCGTCACGTTCCCTTACATAGCAATGAACGATGTGATGCGCGCCCTCAAGAATTCCGAAGCCGCCATAACCGGCCAGGAGTTCGACAACACCTGCTCCATCACAATCTCAATCCGGGCCGACCGGGCCGAAGCAATGAAGACGCTCCTTGAGGGCGTGGACGGTACTTCGGTTTCCGACCCCGTAAATCTATTCTGACTCTCCTCATTCCAATCAATACTCTCACAAGCAATGGACAAAGCACTAAAGGCTAAACTCAGCAAAGACCCCGACGGACTCCAGACCTACGAGTTCATAGCCAACAACATTCAGGAGATTGATCCTATTCTCGACGAACTCATTGAAAACATGGTTGCCGTTGACCCCAACGGACAGTTTACCGTGAGCGCCGCGCGTTATCTCCACGCCATCGACTGCGAAAAATATGCCCCCCAGATTTCACGTCTGATAGAGGCTGCGATAGACAAGGACCGCGAGCGCAACTATCTGGCACAGCTCCTTCCCTCGATATGGGGTGAGGACTACGAGGCCCGTCACGAAGAGCTCAACGCTTCCGACAACAACTTCCGCCGCATATACAAGCGCGTGTATCCCGCCGGAATCTAAGCGCCCGATTCATAATAATGACTAAACGAATTCTACCGGCGATAGCGGGGATGCTCCTGTGTATCGCCGCCGTCACCACGTCAAAAGCCATTCCCGCAATGCAGAATACATCAACCGCTCCCGCCGCCCCGACAGGCGACGTAAAGGTGGAAATGACCACCTCGCTCGGCAACGTCACGCTGCTCCTCTACGGCGACACGCCCAAACACCTCCGCAACTTCGTGAAACTCGCCTCGGAAGGCTACTACGACGGCCTGCTGTTCCACCGCGTGATCCGCGACTTCATGGTGCAGGGAGGCGACCCAGAGTCGAAGGACGCTCCCGCCGGTAAACTCCTCGGTAACGGCGACCCCGGCTACAAAATCGACGCCGAGATAATGCCCGACCGCCATTTCCACAAACGCGGAGCGCTTGCCGCCGCCCGCGAGGCCGATGCGGTGAACCCCGACCGCCAGTCGAGCGGTTCGCAGTTCTATGTGGTCACCGGCCGCATGTTCTCTCCCGGACAGCTCGACGCCATGGAGCAGCGTATGCGTCACGCCCGCATGCAGGAGATTTTCGACACGCTCACGGCCCAGAACCGCGACACCATCATGACCCTGCGCCGCAACCGCGACCAGGCCGGACTCCAGGCCCTTCAGGACGAACTCAACCGCCGTACCCAGGAGATAGCCAAGGCTGAGCCCGCAGCGGGATTCACGCCCGAACAGCGCGAGGCGTACACGACTGTAGGCGGCACGCCGCATCTTGACGGGGGCTACACCGTGTTCGGCGAAGTGCTTTCGGGCATGGACGTCATAGACCGCATCCAGCAGGTGGAGACCGACGGCAACGACCGTCCTCTGGAGCCGGTGAAAATCCTGAGCATGAAGGTGCTCAATCCCTGACAGATGATTCCTTATTCCACGTTCACTCTCCCAAACGGACTGCGGGTGGTCCATCACTATGATGCCGCCTCGCCGCTGGTACACGTAAATCTGCTTTACAACGTGGGCGCGCGCGACGAAAATCCCGCGCACACCGGCATTGCGCATCTCTTCGAGCATCTGATGTTCGGAGGGTCGCTTAACATTCCTGATTTCGACGGCGCCCTCGAACTTGCCGGAGGCTCCAACAACGCCTGGACCTCCAATGATTTCACCGATTTCTACGAAAGCATTCCGCCGGTGAATCTCTCCACCGCATTGCGCGCCGAGGCCGACCGCATGGAGCAGCTGCTTCTCACCGACCGCTCGCTCGAAGTGCAGCGCAAGGTGGTGGTTGAGGAATTCAAGCAGGTGTGTCTCAACCGTCCTTACGGCGATTTCGGCCACATTCTGCGGCCGCTGATATACCGTGAGCATCCCTACCGTATTCCCACAATAGGGCGCTGTCCCGAAGATATAATGGAGTGCCCTGCCGAGGAGATACGCCGCTTCTACCATACTCATTATTCTCCATCCAACGCCGTGCTTGCCATAGCGGGTCCTGTAAGCCTTGAGGAGGCACGCGGTGAGGTTGAACGGTGGTTCGGGCCGGTAAAGCCGCGTCCCGTGGCTCCGCGCCTATATGCGCCGGAGCCTGAAATCACCGAGGCGCGCCGTCTCACCGTGACGCGCCCCGTGCCGCAGACCTCCGTCACCATCTGCTTCCCCATGGGAGCATATATGGCTCCGGGCTATCGCGAGGCCGACCTTATAACCGACGTACTTGCCTCGGGCATTTCCTCGCGCTTCTACCGCCGGCTGGTGATGGGAACAGACATATTCACCTCCGCCGATGCCTCAATCTCGGGCTCTGACGAACCGGGCTATCTGAAGGTGGGCGGATGGCTGCGCGGCAACAGCGATGCCGACGTGGCCCGCGCCGAAGCCGCACTCTGGGAACAGCTTGAGAAAATGGCGACAGAAGGCCCGTCGGACTATGAGCTGGAAAGCGCTCTCAATCGGTTCGAGAGCCGTACGCTTCTCAGCTGGGTCAGCTGCCGTTCAAAGGCGCTGCTTCTCGCCACTGCTGTGATGCAGAATGTGGATATAAACACACAGGTAGATTACTACAGGCAGGCCACGGCGTCCGGACTGCGCTCCGAAGCCTCGCGCATCCTGCGCCCCGAGGGCGCCTGCACCCTCATTTATCGCGCAGAATAAAACCACAGATCCCCGAAAAAACATCAGCGGTGTGTCAGAAACCAGGCTCTGACACACCGCTGTCTGTTTATCTTATCGGGGATTTATGCTCCCAGCATGGTCTTCACTTTCTCAAGCACGGCTGTGGGGGTGAAACCGAATTTTTCATCAAGCACCTTGTAGGGCGCGGATGCTCCGAAGCGCTCCATGCCGTAGATTGTGGCGGATGCTCCGGCCACTTCGCGAAGGGTTGAGGGGAGTCCGGCGGTAAGTCCGAACACCGGCACATCGGCGGGAATCACGCTTGCGCGATAGTCGGCAGGCTGGTCCAGGAACACACCGAGCGAAGGCACCGAAACCACTCTCGCGGCAATGCCCTCGGCCTTGAGCAGCACGGCCACGTCGCAGAGCAGCGAAACCTCCGAGCCGTTTGCCACCAGCGTCACGGCGGGAGCCTCGGCATCCATCACCACGTAGCCGCCGCGGCGCGCGCCCTCGGCCTGGGCCAGACGGTCGCCGGGAAGGTCTTTCACGTCCTGGCGGGAGAGGATGAGCGCGGAGGGTGTATGGCAGTTCTCCATTGCCATTCGCCAGCACACAAATGTCTCGGCGGCGTCGGCAGGACGCATCACCAGCATTGAGCGGCGTCCGGAGAAATTGTGGATCTGCTCCAGAAGTCGTATCTGTGCTTCCTGCTCTATCGGCTCGTGGGTGGGGCCGTCCTCACCTACACGGAATGCGTCGTGGGTCCACACGTATTTCACCGGCAGCTCCATGAGCGCCGACAGGCGTATGGCCGGTTTCATATAGTCGCTGAACACGAAGAATGTGCCGCAGGCAGCAATCATGCCGCCGTGAAGCACTATACCGTTCATTATTGCGGCCATGGTGAGCTCGCTCACGCCGGCATGGAGGAATGCTCCGCTGAAATCGCCGTGGGTGAGGGCGTGGGTATGTTTGAGGAACGCGTCGGTCTTGTCGCTGTTGGCGAGGTCGGCGCTGGACACTATCATGTTCTTCACCTTGTGGGAAAGCTCGGCGAGCACTGCGGCTGATGCGGTGCGTGTGGCCACGTTGGCCTTGGTGACGATGCTCTTCCAGTCTATTTCGGGAAGACGGCCCTCGATGAATCCGCGGAGCACAGCGGCCTGTTCGGGATTGGCCTCAGCCCATGCCTTCTCGGCGGCGCGACGCTCTGCCACGATTTTGCGCAGGGCCTCGGCGCGGTCGGCGTAGAGCTTCTTCACTTCGGGACGTATCTGCCAGGGATTCTCCGGGTCGCCTCCGAGATTCTTCACGGTCATGGCATAGTCGGCTCCCGATTTGCTCAGGGGCTGTCCGTGGGTGCTGCATTTGCCCTCAAAATTCTCACCCGTGGCGGTCACTGCGCCGCGACCCATCACGGTGTTGCCTATGATGAGCACGGGTTTGTGCTTCTCGGCCTCGGCTTTCTCGAGAGCGTCGGCTATGGCGGCAGGGTCGGTGCCGTCTATTTCAATCACGTGCCAGTGCCAGGCGCGGTATTTTGCTGCGTAGTCCTCGGTGTCAACGGCGTCAACGTCGGTGGAGAGCTGCACCTTGTTGCTGTCATAGAACATTATGAGGTTCGAGAGACCCAGGAATCCGGCAATACGTCCGGCGCCCTGGCTTATCTCTTCCTGAATGCCGCCGTCGGAGATAAATGCGTATGTCTTATGGGCGAAAACCTCGCCGAAGCGGGTTGCGATGAAGCGCTCGGCTATGGCCGCTCCCACAGCCATGGTGTGTCCCTGACCGAGAGGGCCGCTGGTGTTTTCCACGCCGCGGGCCGGATTGAGCTCGGGATGGCCGGGAGTCACACTGCCCCACTGGCGGAATTCCTTAAGCTCGTCAATGGTGTAATGGCCCTGCAGGGCGAGAACACTGTAGAGCATAGGCGACATGTGACCGGGATCAAGGAAGAAACGGTCGCGCGCGAACCATGTGGGATCGTCGGGGTCTGTTACCAGAAAGCCGGAATAAAGCACGTTGATGAAGTCAGCTCCACCCATGGCGCCGCCCGGATGACCTGATTTTGCCTTTTCTACCATTGAAGCGGCGAGCACGCGGATATTGTCGGCCGCCGAATTAAGTATTTTATTTTCCATTTCGTGGGGTATTTTGCTGCAAAATTACTCATTTGCATCATCATAAACAAAACCATACACAAATTCCGCCCCGGCTCATCATTTAATGGGCCGGGGCGGAGGGTTCATGCGGCTTTCAGCGCCGCTGTTTTTTCAATTGAGATCAGATTGCATCGAGCACCTGGGTGGCTTCTTCTTCCACCTTTATGTCGGTGTTGACGTTCTTGGAACCGATGAGGGCGTAGAAGAGGATGTAGGCGGCGCAGCCGAGAACTACCCAGTAGCTTATCAGGTAGCTGCCGGCGATGTCGGCGATCCAGCCCTGGAGGGCAACCATCACGGCGCAGCCGAATACCATGGTCATGAACGCGCCGGAAGCGATGGAGGTGTACTTGCCGAGACCTTCAACAGCCATGTTGAAGATACCGCCCCACATCACGGAGGTGCACAGACCGATGAGGATGAATGCGAAGATGCCCACGGGAACCTCAGCCCAGATCATGCTTACGTTGGCCCAGTCGATACCGGGAACGTTGACACGCCAGGTGGTGGGAGCGAACATGCCGAATGCTGTGAGGGCTACAGCCAGCGAAGCGGCTACCGTGATCATAGCGCGGGAGCTTACCTTGCCGCCGATGGAACCGCCGATGAAGCGGCCCACGAGCATGAGGAGCCAGTAGATTGCCACGATCTGGCCTACGATGTTGGCGTCCATTCCGAAGCCGGGAGTGGCTGCGTCGGGAGCGGAGGTAAGATACTGGAGAATGTAGGTGGGGGTGCCTACCTCAACGCCCATGTAAAGGAAGATGGCGAGGATGCCGAGGCGGAAGTGACGGAACGAGAAGGCGCTGTGGGGGTCTTTCGGGCCGTTTTTCTTTGCGGGAGCAGCCTGTTTGGGCTCATCGATGTGGGTGAACATGATCACGAAGAACGCAACGATGAACACGCCGCCAGCTATGAACAGAGCCGGAGTGGCGTCGGCCACGTGGGCTTTGGCGGCATCGCCGATGAGAGCGCCCATGAGGATGTAGACGGCCACAGCTGCGGCGCTGTTGAACACACCGCCTATCTGGATGAGCTGATTGCCTTTGTTGCCGCCGCCACCGAGGATGTTGAGCATGGGGTTAACAACGGTGTTGAGCATGCACATGCAGAAGCCGCCGATGAACGCACCTACCAGATAAACGGCGAAAGCTGCTTTTTCCATGCTTTCCCAACCGCTCATCCACTGAACGAAGATGCCCACGATGCCCACGATGAGGGCGAGCATGGCGGTCTTCTTATATCCGAATTTCTTAATGAGCATTCCGGAGGGGATACCCATGATGAGGTAAGCGATAAAGTTTCCGTAGTTGCCTATCTGCGATTCCAGGTTGGAAGCGCCGAACTGGTTCTTGACTATGACCGCCATGGGTGAGCAAAGGTTTGTCACGAAGGCAATCATGGCAAAGAGGGCTATCATTATTATGATGGCTCCCCATTGTTTTGACTGGTTACTCATGATAAAAAGATTGGTTTATGTTTAGTTGATTATTGTTTCAAGCCTTAAAATTAGCGAATTTTTATAATATGTGCCGCTTTTGGCGCTTATTTTTTGGATTTTTGGGTGAAGGTCAGTTTCTTCAAAGCTCAGTATTCGCGCTCCCCGAATATGTCGGTGCCTATCCTCACCATGGTCGAACCCTCCTCCACGGCGATGCCGCGGTCGTGGCTCATGCCCATGCTCAGGGTGGAAAATCCTCGCAGGTCGGGACACAGGGCCTCGATCTGCCGCTTGAGGTCGCGCAGTGTGGCGAAGTCATGGCGCACACGCTCCGTATCGTCGGTGTTGGAGGCCATTCCCATCAGCCCGCAGATATGCGTGGCGCGGAGATTCTCGAATTTCCGCGCTGTGAAGTATTCAAGCATCTCCTCGGGGCTGAAGCCGGTCTTGGTTTCCTCCCGCGCCACATGGGCCTGAAGCAGCACGGGCTGCACTATGCCCAGCCGGGCGGCTTCCGAGTCAATAAGCTCCAGCAGTTCCGTGGAATCCACACTCTCTATCAGCGCGGGACGCAGCGCAAGCAGCTGCCGCACCTTATTGCGTTGAAGATGACCGATGAAATGCCAGCGCACATCATCGGGCACCGGTGCTCCCGGAGCCATTTCGCCTGCGAGGGTGGCGGCTACCTTCGATTTCAGCTCCTGCACCCGGCTTTCGCCGAACACGCGCTGTCCGGCTCCGTAGGCTTCGGCAAGAGCCGACATGGGATGGAATTTCGACACCGCCACCAGCTCCACTTCCGGCGGAAGCTCGCGGCGCACCGCCTCAAGGCGTCCCGCTATCGTGTCAGCTGCCATCATTCGGCTTCTTTAGCCACAACTTCGGCCGCTGTGGGGGCCGACGGATGCTTGCCTGAAAGATTGGCGGCGTAGACATCCATTATGGGTGTCTCGGATAGCGACACGAGGTCGAAATCGGCCAGCGTTCCTTTCATGCCTTCATTGAAGTTTTCGTATGCGCCCTTGAAGTCTCTGCCGGCCACAAGCATGGTGGTGACTGAGCGTTTCTCCACGGCTGTCTTCTCGTCGATGGTTATGAACGCCACCTTGGCCAGATACCATTTGTCGGCGCTGTCGTCGCGGAATATTTCGGAAATTTTGGTGCGTTTCACGGCGCTCACAGAGAAGTCGCCGGATATGAAGGGTGTCTGCTCCTCGATGATGCGGGCCTCGGCCTCTGTGAACGACAGGGCGTCGACCAGATAGGGTTCGTTGACTTTCTTTACTACCCCGTTTTCCATCATTTTGTCGTAGCGGACTTTACATTCAAACCAGTTTGCCATTGTCTGTTTTTCTTTACATTAGTTATCGTTCATCCATTTGCCCCAGCCATGCAGTTGTCCGATGGGTAGGGATGCACCCCGGTGCATCCGTAGGATGAATGAGAGTATGTATATATTTTCAGCGGATGCTCCGGGGAGCATCCCTACATTTTTAATAAGCGATTTAATCGGTTGCCGATTATCGGAGCACGGCCTTGCGGGCGAAGCGTCCGAGGTCGGTCACTGCCTCCACCACGTAGATGCCTGTGAGGCCGTCGGTGGATATGTCGGCGTTGTCGCCCGAAACCTCGATTGTGCGTAGCGCGCGTCCCTGGAGGTCGACGAGGCTGAGGGTCATGTGCGATGCACCGGCCACATATACGTTGCAGCTGCCTGAGCCGGGAGTGAGCACAAGGCGCTGGTCCTCGTCCTCAAACACGCTGCCGATGGCGGCTTTCTTGTCGAGCACATATTTAATGCCTGCTAAGGCGTCGATTTTTCCCGCGCCCCATCTTTCGGGGGCGGATGTCTGGGCCACTGAGCTCTTGTTTATGGTCTCGAGTACCTGTGCGAATGTGAGCGCCGGGTCGGCCTGCAGCCACAGACCCACTGTGCCTGTCACAAACGGGCATGCCATCGAGGTGCCTTGCAGTTCTCCCCAGTAATCGGTGAACACGCCGTTGGCGGCTTTGGCCGACATCAGTATCTCCGAGCCTTCTGCCGCAACGTTATAGCGGTTGACACTCGATACGATTCCAGCGCCGGGAGCGCATACCAGAGGCAGTTTCGTGCCCTGGAACGATGTGCCGTAGCTTGAGAATCCGGAAATTTCGCCAATAGGGAATGACCCGTTGAAGCCGTATACATTTCCTTCATCGTTGTTATATAAGACGCCCCATATATTGCGGGTGTTATAAGAACCTACCGAAATAACATTGGAAGCGCAGCATGCGTCGCTAATGGAATTGTTGGGATTTCCTTTTGTGAAGCCAGTGGCTGTGGACGAATTGCCTCCTCCACGGTTGGAGAAAATGGCGCTGTCGTTGCCGTAGAGATACAACGTGTTTCCGCTTCGGCCGGTAGCTTCTATGGCGATATACTGAGTGGCCGTTGATTTGCGGCTTACGTTGTTGAACTTCATCATCACCTCATAGCGGTTGTTGTTCTCGTCGACACCGGAGACTGCGACAACTGAGCCGCTGTATTCCGATGTGAAAGCGGTTTTGTTTGCGGTGGTTCCTTGCTGATCGGGGCCGTTGAGAGTGAAAACGGGAGTGAACTTTCGGGTCGAGAATGAATATAGACCTACGGATAATGTCACAACAGAATTGTCGGAACCCCAGAGGTCGACGTAGCCGCTGATAGGAAGGACTACTTTGTCGACAGTGGGCGCGTATGGGAAAGTACGCAGATACGCATCGTTGCCCGAGGAACTGAGGGTTTTCTTGATGGAGATATCCTGGTCGCCCTCGTTGCCTGCGGCCATCACTATAATGCCCCGCTTGCCAAGCTCAGAGAGAGCCTTGGAGTAGGAATCGGTTCCGTCATGCGGGCCGCTGTTGCTTCCGAGCGACAGATTGACGGTCACGGGCTTGTTCTGCGATTCAGCGTAGGTGATGATATTGCTTACAGCCTGTATGATATTGGGAGTGGAGAGATTTCCGACTGCAAGTGCGAGATCGGAATTGGTCGCAACTCCGTAGAAGGGCACGTTCATTTGCCCGACACTAAAATTTTTTGAAGTCAATCCTGTAGGAGGAACTTCGGGTACATTGACGGAAGCCACTGTGCCGGTGCCTTTATAGCCACCAGCCATTATGCCGGCCACATGCGTGCCGTGGGTTTCCTTCTCGGTGTCAGTGGTGAAGGAGCGCATATTGGAAGCTGTATATTCCGTAACGTCTGTGCCGTCCTGACCTTTGAAATGCCATGCGCGCTGTATGCGTGTGCTGCCGTCGCTGTTCTTGAAGTTGACATGATTGGGTTCCAGACCAATATCCATCATTCCGAGCACCACGCCTGTGCCGTCGAAGCTCACGGTCTGACCGTTGTAGGCGAATCCGTTCTGCACTTCATCGACTTTTCCCGAGGGGCGGGCGAAGTCAAGCGTGGGGCGCAGCTCGTCGCCGAAGCTCACGGACTTCACCTCCTGGAGGTCGGCTACTTTCTCGGCGAGCTCAATGGGGAAAACGGCCACACAGATATCGCCTAAGACGGCTGTAACCTCGACGAATCCCGTGGAGGTAAGCGCCGACGGGCCGTAGCCGGGGTTAAGCGTGATGAGAGCGCGCACCTGTTCGCCGGGCTTTACGGAGAGAGTGCTCTGCATCGATGGGTCGGTACGCGACATGCGTATCTCCTCGAGGATTATGCGGCCTTTGGGATTGATTTTCTGAGCTGCCGCCGGCATCATGCCCAGAATGAGAAGTGAAATCGGGAGTAGAAGTTTCTTCATGCGCCTTCAAGTTGGATTAAACCGTCAAATTGGATTATTGGCTTCAAATTTACACAAACTATTGCAAATAGAACCAATTTGTGTTAAAAAATCCTCGCTAACGTCCCGCACCAATACACGTTGAGGGCGCACATCACGTGAATGCGCGCCCTCAGTATAGGTAATTTGAATTAACGGAGTGGAATCAGAACCCGTAGCGGCTCCAGTCGACCTTGCTCATGTCGCCTGACTCCTTGAATGCCACATGGAATGCGAATGCGGCTTCAAGCGAGTGGGGAGTCTGTCCGCCTTTGCCGAGCTTGAGATATTCGAGCAGCAGAGGACGGTAGGCGGGATGGGCGCAGTTGTTGATGATTTCGTAGGCACGCTGCACCGGATCCTTGCCGCGGAGGTCGGCAACACCCTGTTCGGTCACGATGATGTCGACGGAGTGTTCCGAATGGTCCACATGCGATACCATAGGCACGATGTTGCTTATCACGCCGCCTTTGGTGACGGAGGGGCAGGAGAAAATGGAAAGGTAGCCGTTGCGGGTGAAGTCGCCCGAACCGCCTATGCCGTTCATCATCTTGGTGCCTACCACGTGGGTGGAGTTGATGTTGCCGAATATGTCGGCCTCCAGAGCCGTGTTCATGGCAATGACACCCAAGCGGCGTATTACCTCGGGGTTGTTTGATATCTCGGAGGGACGGCACACGAGCTTGTCGCGGAAGAACTCAAGGTTACCGAGCACTTCGGCCTCGGTGGCGTCGCTGAGAGTGAGCGAGCAGGTGGAGCCGAATTTGCATTTGCCCATCTTCATCAGTTCTATCACGGCATCCTGTATCACCTCGGTATACATCTCGAACTGGGGAATCTCCTCGGCGTCACCAAGACCGAACAGCACTGCGTTGGCCACGTTGCCCACACCTGACTGGATGGGAAGGAACGACTTGGGCAGACGGCCGGCCTTAAGCTCGGAGACAAGGAAGTTGCAGACGTTGGCACCGATCTGCAGCGTGGTGTCGTCGAGGGCGGTGAATCCCTTTATGCCGTCGTAGCGCTTGCTGTGAACCACGGCCACTATCTTTTCGGGGTCGATTTTCACAGTGGGATGGCCTATGCGGTCGCTGGGCTTGAATATGGGTATCTCGCGGCGTTCGGGGGGATCCAGAGGCAGATAGATGTCGTGGAGACCGTAGAGGGTCTTGGGGAGCACTTCGTTGAGCTCGAGAATCACCTTCTTGGCGCGGCTCACGAATGTGGGCACGTTGCCCACGCCGGTGCCGAGCACAACCTCGCCGTTGTCCATCACCTCGGCAACTTCAAGAATGGCCACATCAAGGTCGCCATAGAAGCCGTAGCGGAATTTCTGGGCCAGCTCGGAGAGATGGAGGTCGAAATAATGTGCGTCGTGGCTGTTGATGCGCTTGCGCAGGTCGGGGGTGTTCTGATAGGGAGTGCGGCGGTTGATGGCGTTGGCGTTGGCCAGGGCGCCGTCGGCCCAACGGTTGGTGGAGGCTCCGGTAAAGATGTTTATCTTAAATGGTTTGCCTTCGGCATGAAGCTTTTCGGCACGGGCGGCGAGAGCTTCGGGGACAACCTTGGGAGAACCGGAGGCGGTGAAACCGGAAAATCCCACATTGTCATCGTGATTGATCAGTTCGGCAGCTTCTTGTGCCGTGAGAATTGGGAAAGCCATATTATTGCGTTTATATTTTTTGTGTTAAGGTTATTTTCATGGATACAGGCGGCAGTCAGAATTTACGCTGCAGCACCTCGGCGGCTATCACCGCGCGGCGCAGAGCTGCGGCCCGGGTGTTGACCGGCGTGGGAGCGGGAGCTGTTTTCTGTGGCGTAGGAGCTTCGGGCTCAGTGCTCATTGGCGGTGCCATGGAATCGGCCTCGGGAAAGACACGGGCCGTTTCCTTTTCGGACGCGCGGTGCATTGCCTCGCGATGGTCAGAGGGCTTTGCTTTGGTTGCCGAGGAAAGTTCAGCAGCCTTTTTATTCATGCGCGAGAGCTGTGGAGGCACAGGGGTGTTGCGTCGGATATCAGCCTTCATCCTGCGCTTGATCCACTCGAGCAAAGTGGGGCCGAGTATCGCGGCGGCTGTGATGAGAAACGCCACAATCGATTTTAAAATATCACGATCCATCAGCTCTATTCTACTCCATTTTATTAATTTTGTGCAAAATTAGCAGAAAATACCGCAACCACCAAATGTAGAGTTGCTGTTACTCAACATATATTATGCCTGAAACAGACAATAACTCCGGCCACGCTCCGCGTCGGCTCCTTATAGAAACCTACGGCTGCCAGATGAACGTGGCCGATACAGAAGTAGTGGCCTCGATAATGGAGATGGCCGGCTACACGCTCTGCGACGACCTTGAACAGGCCGACGCCGTGTTTCTCAACACATGCTCGATACGCGACAACGCCGAGCAGAAGATAATAGGACGCCTGCAGTTTCTCAACTCGCTGCGCCGCAAGCGCCGCGGCCGGGGGCTGATAATAGGCGTGATAGGATGTATGGCCGAGCGCGTGAAGAACGACCTTATAGCCAACCACGGCGTGGATCTGGTGGCAGGGCCCGACAGCTATCTCGACCTTCCCGGCCTCATTGCCTCGGTGGAGGCGGGTCAGAAAGCCATCAACGTGGAGCTGAGCACCACCGAGACCTACCGCGACGTGATTCCGGTGCGTCTGCCGGGCAACACGGTGAGCGGCTTCATAAGCATAATGCGCGGCTGCAATAATTTCTGCTCCTATTGCATCGTGCCTTACACACGCGGACGCGAGCGCTCGCGCGAGGTGCGCAGTATACTCAACGAGCTTGCCGACCTCCGCGCAAAGGGCTACCGCGAGGTGACTCTTCTGGGGCAGAACGTGAACTCTTACCGCTATACCGACGCTGCCGACGGCACTGTGACCGATTTCGCCGCCCTGCTGGGGCTTGTAGCCGAAGCCGCTCCCGACATGCGTGTGCGCTTCACCACTTCCCACCCCAAGGATATGACCGACGATATCCTGCATGCCATTGCCTCGCACCCCAATATCTGCCGCCACATACATCTGCCGGTCCAGAGCGGCAGCGACAGCGTGCTCAAGGCCATGAATCGCCATTATACCCGCGAGTGGTATCTGGACCGCGTGGCCGCCATACGCCGCATCATACCCGACTGCGCCATAACCAGCGACCTGTTCACGGGCTTCCACGGCGAAACCGAGGAGGATTTCCAGCAGACGCTCTCGCTTATGCGTGAAGTGGGATTCGACGCCTCGTTCATGTTCAAATATTCGGAGCGCCCGGGCACCATGGCCTCTAAGCATCTGCCCGACAATGTGGCCGAAGAGGTGAAGATTGACCGCCTCAACCGTATGATAGCCCTGCAGAACGAACTTTCGCTTGCCTCACACCGCTCCGAGATAGGCCGCGAGGTGGAAGTGCTCATAGAAGGCGTGGCACGCCGCAGCCGTGAGCAGATGGTGGGCCGCACGCCCCAGAACAAGACCGTGGTGCTCCCGCGCCGCGACTACAAGGTGGGCCAGACCGTGCGCGTGAAGATAGCCGACGCCACTTCCGCCACCCTCATCGCGGAATAAGCCGCCCTCCCGAGAATAGATTGCATCCTGACTTTTCGAACTTTTCGGACTTGTCCGACCTGTCCGACCTGTCAGGCCCGTCAGAAGTCACAGCCATTGAAAACAAAAAAAACGGTGTGCCGGAATCGAGTTCGTGCACACCGTTGCTGTAATTATGGATTAGTTATTCCTTAGGTTCTTTGGCGAAGGCGTGGCGGTAGCCTTTCTGCTTCTGCCATGCGCCGCGGGTGAAGTCGGGCACCTCCACGGGAGCGTTTCCGTTCTCGATCGAGATAGCGGTGAGCGGAATGAGCGAGCACCACTCTGCGAGGTCATACACGTCCATGTCAAGAGGCAGACCGTTGCGCAGACAGTAGACCAGACGGTAGTCCATTATGTAGTCCATGCCTCCGTGTCCGCCTACTTTCTTGGCCACTTCGCCAACCTCGCGGATGATGGGGTGCATGTACTGCTCCTCGAGAGCCTTCTTCTGCTCGTCGCTCACGAAGCCGTGGGCGGTGAGGTTCTCGTGGTCGGGAACGTCGGCCGATGCAAGCTGCTCAGGCTCGAACGAGTAGCCTTCCTGAGGATACTTGTTGGCAAAGCCCTTGGTGCCGGTGAGCTGATACATGCGGCTGTAGGGGCGCGGGGTGAGCACGTCGTGCTGTATCTGGATGGTCTTGCCGTTGGCAGTGCGGATCATGGTCATGGTGTGGTCGCCCTGGGCGAAGCTGTCGGGCTTCTCGCCGGTGGCCTTCTCTATGTATGCCGGGCCGTTGACAGCCTTGGTGTCCATCGACACGAGGGTTTCCATGCGGTCGCCGCGGTGTATGTCGAGAAGCTGGCAGGCCGGACCCATGCCGTGGGTGGGATACACGTCGCCGCGATGCTTCTGGTTGAAGTCCATACGCCAGTTGTTGTGGTAGTAGGGCCAGAACTCTGAAAGGTCGTGCAGATAGCTGCCTTCGGTGTGGAGCACCTCGCCGAAGAGACCCTGCTGGGCCATGTTGAGGGTGTTCATCTCGAAGAAGTCGTAAACGCAGTTCTCAAGCATCATGCAGTGGAGCTTTTTCTCCTCGGCCTTGTTGACAAGCGCCCAGATTTCCTCGAGGCTGGTTGCGGCGGGCACCTCTATTGCGGTGTGCTTGCCGTTGTCCATTGCGTAGAGGGCCATGGGGGCGTGGTTAACCCAGTCGGTGACGATGTAGACAAGGTCAATGTCGGGACGCTCGCAGAGCTGTTTCCATGCATCTTCCGAGCCGCCGTAGCCGGCAACGTCGTTGATACCTTTTTCCTTGAGCCATTCCTGCATCTTGTCAACGCGGTCCTGCTCAAGATCGCACACGGCTACCACTTTGGCGCCGGGGATGGCAGTGAAGCGCTTCACTGCGTCGGGTCCGCGCATGCCGAGGCCAATGAAGCCTACTCGTACGGTGTCCATGGGGCTGGTGGCGAATCCCACCAGATCAGTCGCGCCTTCGGGACGGGCAGGAATCTCAGTCTTAATCACCTTCGATTCCTTGTCGGCGGATTTCTTGGAGTCGCAGGCCGGCATTACCATAAGGGCGAGAGCGGCCAGACTCAGAATTACTTTTTTCATCGGTAATAATGAATAATAGGTATGGTTAACTTTTTGAAGATTGGTATTTTTTGCAAATATAACCAAATATTCCGGTATGGCAACCTTTACCTTTGGTGTGTATGCCTGAAAAAGTTGTAAATTTGCGCATCGCCACGTCAGGCGCCCGAACGCGCCGCCCATGCGCGGCGTTTACATTACATCAACCCATTATCCGCAGCTTACGCGTCATGAAAAAGATTTTCTTCATATTCACGGCCTTTCTGGCCCTGATTTCACTCCCGCTCGCCGTGCCGGCACACGCCGAGGGGGGAGCCAAAATAGCCTTCGAATCGGAAACCCACGATTTCGGCAACATCAAGGCCAAGGGCGGCCAGGTGTCGTTCGGCTATAAGTTCACTAACACGGGCACCGCTCCGCTGGTGATAATAAGCGTGAGCAACGGCGGCTGCGGCTGCACCCGTCCCGAGTTTCCCAAGAAGCCGATAGCCCCCGGCGAGTCGGGTACCATCACCATCCATTTCAACCCGGCCACGTTCCGGGGGGAGATAAAGCGGCAGGTAACGGTGAAGACCAACGCCGGCCGCAAGAAGCTTAAATTCGGAGGCGTGATTGTGCCATGAGAAGGAAATCTGCATTGCTGGGCGCCCTGCTTGCCGCCGCCACTGCGTCGGCCCAGATAGTCTGGCTTGAGCCGGTGCATGATTTCGGAGCCATACGCGAGGACCGCGGGCTGGCCCGGACGGTGTTTCGCGGCGTCAACGTAGGCACCGACACTATAGTGGTGCTGTCGGCGCGCGCCAACTGCGGCTGCACGCGCCCCGAGTTCAGCCGCGGCGACATCCCGCCGGGCGACACCGTAAAGGTGGGCGTGGCGTTTGACCCCGCCGGACGTCCCGGACGCTTCGAAAAGAAGGTGATGCTCACCACCACCGCTCCCTCGCGCCGCGAGGTCCTGGAAATCACCGGAACCGTGATCGGTGCCTCGTCCACGCTCGAGAAGCGGTTCCCCATAGAGGTGGGGCAGATGCGTCTGAGCAACACCGTGGTGGCGCTGGGCGAGACCAACAAAGGGCATGTGCTCGGAGGCTCCGTGCTTATCTACAATCCCACGGATTCCACAGTGATTCCCGCTGCAGCCGACCTTCCGCCATACATCCGCTGTACTTTCAGTCCGGCCGAGATTCCTGCCGGTGAGCAGGCGGTGGCTTCGCTCACTGCATTCACCGACCGCTGCCCGCAATATGGCACGGTGGAAAATACCTTCACTCTCATCCCCGACATAGCCGATCCCTCCGCCACGGCCACCATATCCACCGTGATGATTATCCATGAGGATTTCAGCCGCCTCACTCCGGAGCAGCGCGAGAACGCACCCGGCGTCAGAGCGGACGTGAGGTCAGTGGAATTCGGCGTAATAGACCGCGGAGGCAAGAAGACCTCCCGCACGTTCGAACTGACCAATACGGGCCGCTCCCCGCTGATCATCCGGCAGCTTCACAGCCCCGACGGCTGCATTTCGGCCAAGGCCGCGAAATCAGAGGTGAAACCCGGCAAGAAGGTGCAGGTGACCGTAACGCTCGACCCTCAGAAACTCCCCGGCGGCCAGCCGCTGAACACCACTCTCACCATCGTGACCAACTCGCCTGCCGATCCGCGCCTGATTCTGCGCGTGGTGGGCGAATGATACATTAGCTTATTAAAACTCTTATCCCTCCCAGCCATGGAACATATAGAAAACGACAAACAGTTCGGCGGTCTTGCCGTAAATGCCGGCGTGAGCCAGCCTCCGCAGGTCAACCCGTATCTCCGCCGGCGCCGCCGGCCAATGCCATCGGTCGCCGAACTGGTGGAAGGCATTCTGAAAGGCGACGTAACCATGCTCTCGCGCGGTGTCACACTCGTGGAGAGCCTTTCGCCCGAACACCGCGCCATGGCCCAGGAGGTGATCGAGAAGTGTCTGCCTCATTCTGGCCGCTCGCGCCGCATAGGCATAACGGGTGTGCCGGGCGCAGGCAAAAGCACCTCGATTGATGTGTTCGGTCTCCATCTGCTCAAGCGCGGAGGCAAGCTTGCCGTGCTCGCCATCGACCCCTCGAGTGAGCGCACCAAAGGCAGCATTCTCGGCGACAAGACCCGCATGGAAAAGCTTTCCGTGCATCCCGGAGCGTTCATCCGCCCCAGCCCCTCGGCCGGTTCGCTCGGCGGCGTGGCCCGCAAGACGCGCGAGACGATAGTGCTCTGCGAGGCCGCCGGCTACGACAACATATTTGTGGAGACCGTGGGCGTGGGTCAGAGCGAGACGGCCGTCCATTCGATGGTCGACTTCTTCCTGCTCATTCAGCTTGCCGGAACGGGCGACGAGCTGCAGGGCATAAAGCGAGGCATAATGGAGATGGCCGACGGTATTGTGATCAACAAGGCCGACGGCGACAACATTGACCGCGCCCGTCTGGCCCAGGCGCAGTTCCGCAGCGCCCTACATCTTTTCCCGCCCACGGAGTCGGGCTGGAAGCCCGAGGTGCTCACCTATTCCGGCTATTTCGAGCTGGGCATCCCCGAGGTGTGGGACATGGTCGACCGCTATTTCGCCTTCGTGGAGGCCAACGGCTATTTCCGGGTGCGCCGCCACCAGCAGGAACGCTACTGGATGTATGAGACTATCGACGAGACGCTGCGCCGCCGTTTCTACGACGACCCCGTAATAGCCGCCGCCCTTGCCGAGAAGGAGGCGCGTGTGCTGGGCAATCTCCAGAGCTCATTCACCGCCGCGCGCGATGTGCTCGACCTCTATTTCAACCGACGCTGACATTCTGAACAACCGTCGATTCCTATGCTTGAATTCACGCCCGTAACCCCGGCCGACATACCCCAGCTGCGGCCGTGGCTCACCGCCCATCCCTTCCGCTCGTGCGATTTCTCTGTGGGCGGAATCTTCCTGTGGGCCGACTATTTCCATTATCAGAAAGCCATAAAAGGCGACACACTGTTTATAAAGGGTGTGACGGAAAACGATATGTCGCGCCCGGCGTTCTCGCTCCCGCTCGGGCCGATGCCCATAGCCGAATCGCTGGCGCTTCTGCGGCGTCACTGCCGCGCCGAGGGCGTCGAGCCTGTGATGTCGGCAGTGCCGCAGGAAGCCCTGCAGGTGCTCATGGACAACGGCGCGCGCCGCTTTACCGAACTTACCGACTGGGCCGACTATATCTACGGCATCAAGGCGCTGAGCACCTTCGCCGGAAAGAAACTGAGCAAGAAGCGCAACCATATAAACCGCTTCGCGCTCGACCATCCAGATGCCGTGTTCTCGCCCGTCACGGCAGCCGATGCCCCGGAGCTCATAGAATTCTACGAACGTCTGCATACCGATGCCGACACCTCTGAAATCGCCGCCTACGACCGCGCGCAGACCCTCCGCGTGCTCCGCTCCCCGGACTTCTACGGATTCGAGGGAGGGGTGCTCCGTGTGCCCGGCCGGGGCGTCGTGGCCTTTGCCATGGGTGAGCCTGTGGGCGACACGCTCATGACCCACATCGAGAAGATGGACCATGAGGTGACGGGCGCCGGCGAGACCATCTGCCGCGACTTCACCGCCATGATGGCCACGCGCCATCCCGCGCTCAACTACGTGAACCGCGAGGACGATTCCGGCGACCCCGGGCTCCGCCAGGCCAAAGAAGCCCTCCACCCCCTCTTCATGCAACGCAAATACAACGTAGCCTTCTGACTGGCTCCTGACGAGTGACCCTACCTCCCAGCGCCGGAGGCGCGATCTCTTTACAACCGCCTGCGTGAGCGGGCGGACACGAAAGCGCCTCTCTCTCCCTCTGTGGCGAGCCCCGGAGGGCGCGACGCCACATTATGCGTCAGCATGGGCCGCTTTTTCTCAGTTTTTTCGCCTCGTCTCAAAAAAACTTCAAGAAAAGCTTGCGTGAATCAAAAATAGTCCATACCTTTGCAACGCTTTCGACGGAAACCACCTCGGGTGCTTAGCTCAGCTGGTTCAGAGCATCTGCCTTACAAGCAGAGGGTCGGGGGTTCGAATCCCTCAGCACCCACCACTTCAAAACACTATATATAGGTTTTCCGGAAAGCATTTTTATCAGCAAGGGTGCTTAGCTCAGCTGGTTCAGAGCATCTGCCTTACAAGCAGAGGGTCGGGGGTTCGAATCCCTCAGCACCCACC
>VSPV01000024.1 GCA_009775605.1 Paramuribaculum sp. | reverse complement strand
TTACCATATTACTTATGCTGTTTATTTAATTAATGTGTAAGTAATGCTGGATTAGTGAGTGGCTGCGAAAGTCTGTACAATCGAGAAACCGATTTCGTCGATAGCGTAGGTGAGGTTATCGATTTTGTTGGTGTAGAAGTTGTAGGAGATTACGGCGAATGCACCGGTGGCGATACCGAAGGCGGTGTTGATAAGAGCCTCCGAAATACCGGTCGAGAGTTCGGTCGAGTCAGGAGCACCGGACTGTGCGAGAGCCTGGAACGACTTGATCATACCGATTACAGTACCGAGAAGACCAACGAGAGTACCGAGGGTGGTCATGGTAGCCACGATGGGGAGATTCTGCTGGAGAGCGGGCATCTCGAGAGCGGTAGCCTCTTCAACTTCTTTCTGAAGGGTCTGGATTTTCTGCTCTTTGGTGAGAACGGTGTTCTGATCCATTTCCTCGTAGCGAACGAGAGCGGCGGCAACAACAGCTGCTACAGAACCTTTCTGCTTCTTGCAGAGAGCCTGAGCACCGGCGATGTCTTTCTTGTCGAGGCAAGCCTTAACGCCAGCAACGAACTTGGTGATGTTGCCTTTACCTTTGGCGCTCGAGAGAGCGATCCAGCGCTCTACAGAGAGAACGATAACGGTAAGGAACAGAGTCTGGAGGATAGGCACGATTACACCGCCTTTATAGATGGTACCCCAGAGATCGATGGGATGACCTTCTTCGAAGTGTGATTCGTGACCGAACCAGAAGATGAACAGACATACTGCAACGATGAAGCAAGCGATGATTACCAAGAATGCATTCTTGATGCCGCCTACATTGCTACCTTGTTTTTTAGCCTCCTGAGGCTTGGTGGTGGGCTTTTGAGCTTCCATAATTGATAATTACTGAAATTAAAGTTTTAAATATTGGTTATTTGATTTGATTGATTGTCAATTGTATGAGCCCTGAGGGCCGGCGATTTTCCTGTTATCGATTGGGGAAGCTGACGATTTCCTGGGTTCGATTCAAAGGATTGTAAAGTCTTTCCATGCAAAAGATTTATGCAAAAGTATCCATAAGTTTTAAACTTCCAAAATTTTTGCAGGCAAATTTCTATCAATTTTCTTTCAATTATGTCCCTGGGATTTCCAGTTAAGTTTTTTCCTTATCATTAACAGCATTTTTTGATAGCAATCCTTAACAAAAATCAAAAAATATAAATAACTTTGCGTGTTATTAATACTTTACAACCGCATCTTTTCGCTCATGGAAATGACTGTCAATATCCGCCGCGGCCTCGACCTCCGTCTTAAAGGAGGCGTGGAAGCCGGACCGCAAGTGAAATCCGTAGCTCCCGGACTGGTGGCCGTGTGCCCCGACGACTTTCCCGGATTCACTCCCAAACTGGCCGTGAAGGAAGGCCAGACAATAGAGGAAGGCGCTCCTCTCCTTTTCGACAAAATAAATCCCGACACCATGCTCGTGTCGCCCGTAGCCGGAACCGTAAAGGCGGTTGTGCGCGGCGACCGCCGCAAGATTCTGAGAGTGGAGGTGGAGACCACGCCCGAAAAGAGCGCTCCGGCCACCACAAGCGTAGGCTCCGACGCCGAAGCTCTCCGTCTGGCCCTGCGCCGCTCGGGACTGTGGGTCATGATGCGCCAGCTCCCCTACGACATCGTTCCGGAACCCGCAGCCACGCCCCGCGACATATTCGTGACCGCTATCGACAGCGCTCCCCTTGCCGTTGACCTGCCCCGCTCTGTGGAGGGCAAGAGCGCCGAAATAGAAGCCGGCCTGAAAGCACTGGCAACGCTGACCTCCGGAAAAGTATATGTGGGCATGCGTCCCGACGCCGCCATTCCCGTGCCCGACCCTGCGGTGAAAGTGGTTGTGAAAGGCTCTCACCCCGCCGGAAACGCCGGCGTGCTCGCCGCCAACATCAAGCCGGTGAACAAGGGAGAGACCATCTGGAAACTCGACATAGTGACCGTTGCCCGTATGGGACACCTTATATTGAAAGGCTTCGTCGACTGGTCGACCCTTGTGGCCGTCACCGGTTCGGAAGTGAAGACCCCCTGCCTTGTGCAGACCGTGGCCGGAGCGCAGATCAAGCCGCTAATTGAAGGCAACGTCAACAACGACGGCCATCACCACCGCATAATCGCAGGCAACGTGCTCACCGGCACAGCCACCGGCATCGACGGTTTCCTCCATTATCCCTACCGCCAGATTACCGTAATCCCCGAGGGCGACGACGTGAACGAATTCATGGGCTGGGCCTCGATGAGCCCCGAGAAGATGAGCGTGAGCCGCTCGTTCCTCTCCCGTTTCCTCCCGGGGAAGAAATTCGCTCCCGACGCCCGTCTGCTCGGCGGTCGCCGCGCCATGATAATGTCGGGCGAATACGACAAGGTGTTCCCCATGGACGTGATGCCCGAGCCTCTGCTCAAAGCCATAATGAGCCGCGACATCGACCGTATGGAACAGCTCGGAATCTACGAGGTGTCGCCTGAAGACTTCGCCCTTTGCGAATATGTAGACCCCTCCAAGACCGAGATTCAGAAAACCGTGCGCGAAGGCCTCGACTACCTGCGCAAGGAACTCGAATAAACGTCACTATCACCGATTATAAAAAACAATCAACCATAATAACCCAATGCTTCGCAAATATCTCGACAGAGTAAAGCCTCACTTCGAGCCCGGCGGCAAGCTTCACGCCTTCCATTCGGTGTTCGACGGTTTCGAGACCTTCCTCTACACGCCCACATCCACCTCATCGTCGGGCGTACATATCCACGACAGCCTCGATTCCAAGCGAGTGATGATAATAGTGGTGCTGGCCCTGATGCCCTGCCTGCTCTTCGGCATGTACAACACCGGCTATCAGAACTTCCTCGGTTCAGGAATGACAGAGTTCCCGTTCTGGTCAGTGATGGCCTACGGATTTCTGGCAATCCTGCCACGCATAATAGTCACTTACGTTGTGGGCCTCGGCATAGAATTCGTCGTGGCTCAGTGGCGTAAGGAGGAAATCCAGGAAGGTTTCCTCGTCACCGGCATACTCGTGCCTCTGATCTGCCCCATCGAGACTCCGATATGGATGCTGGCCGTAGCCACCGCATTCGCAGTGATATTCGCCAAGGAAGTGTTCGGAGGAACGGGCTACAACGTGTTCAACGTGGCCCTGGTGACCCGCGCCTTCCTCTTCTTCGCCTACCCCGCCTCAATGAGCGGCGACCACGCCTTCATCTCGGCCAATCCGATATGCGGCCTGGGCGGACACGTGAACTTCGCTGACGGCGTGAGCGGAGCCACACCGCTGGGACAGGTTGCCACAACCGTGGGCGACAAACTTCACCTCACCAACATAGTAGGCGACCCCCTCTCGCTCTGGGACGCATTCCTGGGTCTGATTCCCGGTTCGTTCGGCGAGACTTCCACCCTGTGTATCCTCATAGGAGCCGCCATACTGCTCTTCACCGGCATCGCCTCATGGCGTGTTATGCTGTCGGTAGTGGCAGGCGGTCTGTTCATGGGCTGGATAGCCAACCTCTGCCAGACACCCACCTACCCTGCATCAATGCTCTCTCCCGTGGAGCAGCTGGTGTTCGGAGGCTTTGCCTTCGCGGCAGTGTTCATGGCCACCGACCCCGTGACCGCCGCCCGCACCACAGTGGGAAAATATGTCTACGGCTTCCTCACCGGCGTAATCGCCATTCTTATCCGCGTCTACAACAACGGTTATCCCGAGGGTGCCATGCTCGCCGTGCTGCTGATGAACGCCTTCGCACCCCTCATCGACTATTGCGTGGTGCAGGCCAATGTTAACCGCCGCATGCGCCGACTCAAAGCCTGACCGCGTGCCACTCATTTATATATAACGTTGAAACTATGAACAAGCAAAGCAACTTATACACCACAATATATATAGTGGCACTCGTGCTCATCGTGGGCACGGCCCTCGCCACGGTGGCCCTGTCGCTCCGCTCGCGCCAGCAGAGCAATATCGACGCCGACAAGATGCGCCAGATACTCGCCGCCGCCCGCATCGTTCCGGAAAAGGGACAGGTGGTAGAGGACTTCAACAAATACGTCACCTCACAGGCCGTGTACAACGACTGCGGCCAGGAAATTGAAGGCGCCGACGCTTTCACCGTGGATGTGGCAGCCCAGGTGAAGCTTCCCGCCGACAAGCGCGAGCTTCCCGTATTTACCTGCCAGACGCCCGACGGTGCCGTGAAATACATCCTCCCCTGCTACGGAGCAGGCCTCTGGGGCCCGATATGGGGATATATCGCATTTGACGCCGACGGCTCGACCGTCTACGGAGCCTACTTCGCCCACCAGGGCGAAACTCCCGGACTCGGCGCCGAGATAGAAAAGCCCGCTTTCAGCAACCAATTTGAAGGCAAGCAGATGTTCAAGGCCGACCGTTTCCTGCCCATAGCAGTGGTAAAAGCCGGACAGAAACCCCAGGGCGACGAAGACTATGTTGACGGCATCTCCGGCGGCACAGTCACCAGCAAGGGCGTGGGCGAAATGCTCTCCAACTCCCTCTCGCCATATAAATCATTCCTCGAATCCCTTAGAACCAAATAAACGCCATGGCCGAAAAAATAAACTGGAAAACGGTTTTCTTCAACCCCTTCTCGAAGAACAACCCCGTGATAGTGCAGGTGCTCGGCATCTGCTCGGTGCTCGCCGTGACCGCCAAACTCGAGCCGGCCATAGTGATGGGCATCTCCGTGATTGCGGTTCTCGCTTTCTCCAACGTGATAATATCGCTCATTCGCAACACCATCCCCACCAACATCCGCATCATAGTGCAGCTGGTGGTTGTGGCCGGACTGGTGGTAATCGTAGACCAGCTGCTTAAAGCCTACACCTACGATGTGTCCAAACAGCTCTCCGTGTTCATCGGCCTCATCATCACCAACTGTATCCTCATGGGCCGTCTCGAAGCCTTCGCCATGGCCAACAAGCCCTGGCCCTCCTTCCTCGACGGCGTGGGCAACGGCATCGGCTACACCATAATCCTTGTGATTGTGGGCTTCTTCCGCGAACTCCTCGGAAGCGGCACCCTGCTCGGCTACCAGGTGATACCCCAGTGGTGCTACGACCACGGCTATGTCAACAACGGCCTGATGATTCTCCCGCCCATGGCTCTTATTGTGGTGGGCTGCATCATCTGGGTTCACCGTTCGATCAACAAAGACCTTCAGGACGAATGACCGCACACCAATCAAAAAGCTAACGAAAAACAAATCTGAAGATGGAGAATCTCAACCTATTCATACGCTCGATTTTCGTCGACAATATGATATTCGCCTACTTCCTGGGCATGTGCTCGTTTCTGGCGGTATCTAAAAATGTAAAGACAGCTCTCGGACTGGGTGTGGCGGTGACATTCATGCTCTGCATCACCCTCCCCATAAACTATCTGCTCAACACCTACGTGCTTCAGGCCGGCGCTCTCACATGGCTGGGCCCGCAGTTCGCCGATGTTGACCTCAGCTTCCTCTCGCTCATAATGTTCATTGCCGTGATAGCATCCATGACACAGCTCGTGGAAATGACCGTGGAGAAATACAGCCCCGCGCTGTATTCGTCGCTCGGCATATTCCTGCCGCTCATTGCCGTGAACTGCGCCATTCTCGGCGGCTCGCTGTTCATGCAGCAGCGCGGCTTCGACAGCGTGTTCACATCCTTCTGCGCCGGCGCCGGATGGGGCATCGGCTGGCTTCTCGCAATCGTGGCCATCGCCGCAATCCGCGAACGCCTCCAGACCTACTCCAACATTCCGCGTCCGCTCCGCGGCATCGGCATCACTTTCATTCTCACCGCCCTCATGGGCATAGCTTTCATGAGCTTCCTCGGAATAAAACTGTAAAACCATGGCAACAAACGTTATATTTCTCGCTATGTCGGCCTCGTCGCTGACCATACTTGCCGGCGTGGGCATCTTCCTGCTCATAACCCTGCTGCTGGTGGCCGTGCTTCTTACAGCCAAGCATTACCTGGTTCACACCGGCAAGGTAAACATCAACATCAACAACGACACCGACGTGAAAGCCGAGTCGGGCAAATCGCTGCTCGCATCAATGGCAGACTGCAACGTGTTCCTTCCCTCGGCCTGCGGCGGCAAAGGCAGCTGCGGACAGTGCAAAGTGCAGGTGTTCGAAGGCGGTGGCGATATTCTTCCCACAGAAGCCGTGCATTTCTCGCGCAAGCAGATAAAGGATGACTGGCGCCTCGCATGCCAGGTGAAAGTGAAGGAAGACATGAAAATCGGTGTTCCCGCCTCCGTGCTCGACATCAAGGAATATGAGTGCGAGGTCGTTTCGAACAACAATGTATCGACCTTCATCAAGGAATTTATCGTGGCCCTTCCCAAGGGAGAACACATGGACTTTATCCCCGGCTCTTACGCCCAGATAAAGATTCCGCCCTACACCATGGACTACGACAAGGATATCGACAAGGCCTCCATCGGTGCGGAATATCTCCCCGCATGGGAAAAGTTCGGACTGTTCAGCCTCAAGTGCCGCAACGACGAGACTACCGTGCGAGCCTACTCCATGGCCAACTATCCCGCCGAGGGCGACCGCTTCATGCTCACCGTGCGCATAGCCACACCGCCTTTCAAACCGAAACCCCAGGTAGGTTTCCAGGACGTAATGCCCGGCATCGCATCGAGCTACATCTTCACGCTCAAGCCCGGCGACAAGGTGCTCATGAGCGGCCCTTACGGAGATTTCCACCCCATTTTCGACTCGAAGAAAGAGATGATGTGGATAGGCGGCGGCGCAGGTATGGCCCCGCTCCGCGCACAGATCATGCACATGACCAAGACCCTCAACACCCGCGACCGCGAAATGCACTATTTCTACGGCGCGCGTGCCCTCAACGAAGTGTTCTATCTCCAGGACTTCCTGCAGCTTGAGAAAGAGTTCCCCAACTTCCACTTCCATCTGGCTCTTGACCGTCCCGATCCCGCGGCAGATGCAGCCGGCGTGAAATACACTCCGGGCTTCGTGCATCAGGTAATCTACGACACTTACCTCAAAAACCACGACGCCCCCGAGGATATAGAATACTACATGTGCGGTCCCGGCCCGATGAGCGCTGCCGTAAACAAAATGCTCGACAGCCTCGGCGTTGACCCCGAAAACATCCACTACGACAACTTCGGAGGATAACCGGCAACAACTTCTCAGAACCGAAAAAACAGCTGGCGGCGTGTCAAAACCCCGATTTTGACACGCCGTTTTATTTCATATAAAACCTCAATGGTCATGACTATGGAACCGTCCACCCCGAACCCAGAAATGGAACTTGCCCGAAGGCTGATTGAAAACACATCATGTAACGTGTTCCTGACCGGGCGTGCCGGCACGGGAAAAACCACATTCCTGCGGCAACTGACATCCACCACAGCGAAACGTGCCGTGGTGGTGGCATCCACAGGCATAGCCGCCATCAACGCCGGAGGAGTCACCATCCACTCATTCTTCCAGCTGCCGCTTTCGCCCTACGTCCCGGGAACGACCGCAGCGGGAGCGCAGAAAAGCTATGGACGGTTCTCCCGCGACAAAATCAAGATAATCCGCGGCATCGACCTGCTGATAATCGACGAGGTGAGCATGGTGCGCGCCGACCTGCTCGACGCCGTTGACGACGCCCTGCGCCGTCTCCGCCACTGCCAATTGCCTTTCGGAGGGGTGCAATTGCTTCTTACCGGCGACCTGATGCAGCTCGCGCCCGTGGTAAAGCCCGAGGACTGGGCACTCCTCTCCCCTCATTACGCCACGCCATATTTCTTTTCGAGCCACGCGCTGCAGAAAGCCGGCTTCCGGAGCGTGAACCTTGAGAAATGCTACCGCCAGACCGATATCGGATTTCTTGACATCCTGAACCGCGTGCGCGACAACTCGGCCGACGCCCGCACCCTCCAGTCCCTTAATTCACGCTACATATCAGGTTTCAACCCCGACGACCGCGAGGGCTACATACGCCTGGTGACTCACAACCGCGACGCGCGCGCCATCAACGAACAGCGCCTCGCCCGGCTGCCCGGAGCGCCGGTGAAACTCATTGCCACGACCGAAGGAGAATTTCCCGAATACTCCTATCCCGCCGACGAGTGCCTGGAGCTGAAGCCGGGCGCGCGAGTGATGTTTCTGCGAAACGACGCATCGCACCGCTATTTCAACGGCTCCATGGGAACGGTTGAAGCCATCCTCCCCGACTGTGTGAATGTGCGCCTGCTCGGCGACAGCGGCGAAACCGTGGAGGTGGAACGCGCCATCTGGGAAAACAACAGATATACCGTCAATGAACAGACGGCGGAAATAACGGCGGAGGTGCAGGGTCGCTTCACCCAGTTCCCGCTGCGCACAGCCTGGGCCATCACGGTTCACAAAAGCCAGGGTCTGACCTTCGACAAGGCCATCATCAACCTCGCCCACTCATTCGCCCACGGGCAGACCTACGTGGCGCTCTCGCGCTGCCGCAGCCTCGAAGGGCTCGTGCTCGATGCGCCACTATCACCCCGCGCCATCATCAACGACCCCGAGGTGACGGATTTCGCCACAGCAAATCCGCCCCTGCAGCCCGGCGACCCGTGCGTAGGCACTCTTGAAAAGGAATTCAGGGCACATTGCTTCGCTGAGCTCTTCGACATGCTGCCGCTCACTCACGCGTTCGCCGACCTCCAGCGCATCATAGAAGAATTTCTCTACAAGACATATCCCGAACTGACGCGCCTTTACCGCGAATATGCCTCCGGCGTTCCGGGAAAGATAGAAGACGTGAGCTGCCGGTTTGTCAGCTCCTACCTTCCGCTGGTGAAAGAAGGGACCGACGGGAGAACGGACGCGAGAATAAACGATGCCTCGGCCTACTTCATGAAAGAGCTCACGCCGATGACATCGCTGCTTGAAAAAACGCCTTCGAAAACCGACAACAAGGAGACCACACGCCGCCTTACGGAAGCCCGGGAAACGCTGTACGAGGCTCTCAGTCTCAAACTCCGGCTGCTGCACACATTCGGTTCGGAGCGATTCACCACCGCCGGATTCCTTGATGCAAAAGCCCGCGCCGTTTTGGCCAAACCCGCGACCGATAAGCGTAAGGAGAAAAAGCAGGAAACCGCCGATACCGAACTCAACCAAGCCGACTCAGCACTGTTCGACGCCCTCTCGGCATGGCGCTACGCAAAGGCAAAAGCCGAAGGCAAACCGGCCTTCTGGATTGCCTCCACACGAACCCTCATGGAAATATCGCGCGAACGCCCGTCGACACTGAGCGAACTCAAGCAAATCCACGGCATAGGAAAAACGAAGCTCAATGCCTTCGGCGAGGAAATAATCCGAATTGTCGAGTCTCACCGTCCTTAAAAAGTTATGGTACTGAGATACACGAATATCAGTCCTACAATCATAAACCCAAGCAATATATACCGGCGACGACGCATCGCATTCTCAATCTCCTCGCGCCGATAGCCTGGCATTGAAACGTCACGCCTCGTGCGGATACGTTTTAAGGCATTGACTAACAGACCCACCGCGCCAACGATATTCACCAGAATTCCAATAATAAGTAAAGCTGTGCTCATATCCTGTCCTTTATAAGAAAACGCCTTGGACAGAATGAGAGTTCGCTATATATGGAATTCAAGGGGTAACGGCGAGCATATAGCCACGCTTTTTAAGCGAGACGATGCTTACCGACGGATCGGCAATCAGGCGCCGCAGATAGGTGATCTGCACATTCAGCGACAGGGAGTTGGAATAGCTTGCGTCGCCCCACACAGCGTTGAGAATCGTATCACGGCTCACCACCGCCCCCAGATTCTCCGCGAGAATAGTCAGAATCTCGGCCTGGCGCAGCGACAGCAACGAAGTCTGCCCCGCATATACCAGTGTGGAGATATTGGGACGGAACACCGTCTGACCGATTTCATAGACAGTTTCGGTCGACACAATCATGCTGTCAAGACGCTCCCTGATTCTGGCCATCAGCTCCTCGGGATAAAACGGCTTGGGAATATAGTCATTGCCCTTGAGCGAGAAGCCGTGAAGCCGGTCAACCTTATCCGTGCGGTCGGTCAGGAAGAAGATAATCACCCGCTTGTCGGTCTCGCGGATAATCCTTGCCATCTCGAAGCCATCCATTTCCGGCATGTTTATGTCCAGAAGAATAAGGTCGGGATTCTCGTTGCGGTACATTTCCAGTCCCACCCTGCCGTTTTCGGCATAGAGTGTCTCGTAGCCTTCCGCCTCAATAAAGCGCTTGAGAAGCATCGAATTGCGGAAGTCATCATCCACTAAAAGTATTTTGAGCGCGTTTTTCATTGCGGAAGCTTTATCGTGAAACATGTTCCTTTGCCCTCTGAGCTGCTTACGGTAATGCTGCCGCCGTGAGCCTCTGTAAGCAACTTCACGTAGGCCAGCCCAAGACCCATACCCGGCTGTTCGCCAGCCGAGGCCTTGCCTCTGTAGAATCGGTCGAAGATATGCCGGAGGTCGCCGGAGGATATACCGTTGCCGTTATCGCTTATACGGATCTCAACCGTCTCGTTGCTCAGTGAAGCTTCGGCGGTGATTTCAACCGCTTTTCCGGAATACTTAATGGCATTCTCCACCAGATTGTTGAGGATGTTGAACAGGTGGGAACGGTCGGCCGATGCCACTGCCTCTCCATCTATATTGTTTCTGATTTCCACGGTCTTCCCTGACGGGATTACCGCCGCGGAGGCTACACTGTCAAACAGCTCCCTGAGATTGACGCTGCGGATATTCAGAGGTATCTGCTCCACATTATTGAACGTGATATCCCTGAGCTTCGAAAAATATGCCGAGAGATTGTCAAGGGCATTTCTTGTCTCGGCCAGTATCTCCTTCCTCACTTCCCCGCTCCGCATCATGGAATCGATACCCATGGCCGACACACACATCTTGAGAGTGGAAATAGGCCGTTTGAGCTCGTGAATCATGGTAGTGACAAAACTGCTGCGCATCTTGTCGAGACGCGACAGCTTCAATACGGTCGAGAACTGCAGCACCAGGCACACTATAAGCAGGCACGACACAAGCAGCGTGATTATAAGCGTAGACCCCATTCCGGGAAGCACGTCAAATGGATTCACACGGCTGACTATACACGCCGTCAGGCCCTGCAGTTGCGAGTATGGTATAATCATGGAGACAGCCGGAGAGAAAACAGATTTATGATAATCGACCGCAGTATTCCATACCATGCTGTCGGCTCTCGCCAGAGTTACTTCTGCCTTTATCCCGGCCTTTTCCATAATGGAGTCTATTCCTTCCACCGTAAACGGACATTTCCGCTCCGTCTGGACATTGTTCGTGGCAAGCCATGCCTCATTCTCGTCCCTGGCGCCCGAGGAGTCGAAAATCATAGAGTCGACAGGGGCGGCTGTCATAACCTCGGCAAGTTTCATGGCGAGGGTTCTCTGTTCGTCGGTGAGCGGCGTGCCGGGCTTGATTCCCAAAAGTTCATGAGCCGAAAACTCATAGGTATAAATTCTTGACGTGCGCTTTGTCTGGACCGTATCGCCATATTTCTGCTTCAACGAAAACGAAGGGACGTAAAAAATGTTGAAATCTTTACCATTCCTGAAAGAATCCACGCGGGAATCCGAGCTGACCGCGCGTATCGCATTATATTCGGCCACGCACTTTTCTATACTTGCGCCAAGATTGCGCTCATAATCGCTGAGAGCGAACTCATAGCGTCCATAAAGCCAGTATGCCTGCATTCCAAGGAAAGCAAGAATGGCTATTATCGTTACAATATACAGTGTCTTTATCCGTCGTTCCATGATACAAAAATAGGGATTTTTCATCAGTCAGGGTTCTAAAACTCAGGCCGATTCCCTCGGAGTAATAATTTAGTAATAATTCCATAATGCTTGAGTAATGATTATTTTCGGCCTGAGGCGTAACGGCGCCATAACTTTGCGGCATCAAACAACAAACGTTATGAAGAAAATATTTTTTATTCTCGCCATCGCCGGTGTAGCCGCAAGCATGGCATCAGGCAAAGTACTCCGCCGTCAGCTCAGCATCTTTCAGGGATCAGTTCCGGAAACAGAGACCATCGCGCCCGAGACAATGGAATTTGTCTACGACTACCGCTGGTGCGTGGATACCACGGCCTCACTCGAAGACAATTACGACTCCGACAATATGCTGCTGCAGATAGGCCCCGGCGGCCTCTCTAAATTCTCGAGCTACAAAAATCTGACGGTCGATTCCCTTATCATGCGTTCCTCATCCGACCAGATTGCGCAGGCGGCAATGGACGGCAAGCTCAGCAACGGCGAGTTCATGACAATATATAAGAACTACCCGGAGGGACGTCTGACCCACACCGAAAAAATCTGTCAGGACTGGTTCCGCTATGAAGAGGAGATGCCGGCCCTCGACTGGGAGCTGACCGACTCGGTTACGACCGTTCTCGGCTACGCGTGCCAGAGCGCGCGGTGCAGCTTCCGCGGACGGGAGTGGACGGTGTTCTACACCGAGGAAATCCCGATTATGGACGGCCCCTGGAAGCTCCACGGGCTGCCCGGCCTCATAATGACGGCCTCAGACGCAGAGGGTCATTACACCTTTGAGTGCATCGGCATAAAGTCAAAGGCCGACCGGCCCGTCACCATCTACAAAGTACCGTTCAACAAAACCGACCGCCGCGGATATTACGATGCCAAGCACCGTTATGAAGTGAATCCATACGCTTACTTTGAAGCTACCACCGGCGGTCATATCACCGTAACCGACGGAGCGGGGAATCCGCAGCCCGACGCCTACGACCCGATAGAACTTCCATACGACTACATAGAACTTGACTGGAAAAAATGAACAGAAACAGCTTTTCAATACTCTGCGTTCTCCTGAGCTTGCTGTCGGCCTCGGCAGCAGGCCCGGGGAAACTGCAAGGCATCGTGACGGATGCCGACACCCGTGAGCCTATCGTGGGCTGCATCGTGAAATCGAAAGGGGCGTTTACGTCAACCGACAGGGAAGGCCGTTTCTCCATCGCGCCCAAAGCCGGGGCCGACTCCGTAACCTTCCGCTTCATGGGCTATGAGACCATTTCACTGCCTGTGGATGCCGACATGTCGGCCATAAGCATGAAACCGAAGGCCACTCTGCTGAAGGATGTGATTGTGGCCGCCCCCGACATCTATGCCAAAGGCGACACTCTGGTGTTCAACGTGGCCCGGTATGCCAACGCAAAGGACAACGCGATAATCGACGTCATAAAACGTCTGCCCGGAATCAAGGTGGAGGACGACGGCACAATAAAGTATCAGGGAAAGCCCATCAACAAATTCTATATCGACGGCAACGATTTCGTAGGAGGCCAGTATGGTCTCGCCACCAACAACATATCCCACAAGGATGTGAAATCCGTTGAGGTGATGGAGAACCATCAGCCCGTCAAGGCGCTCGAAGGCATAGAATTTCCCGAGGAGGCAGGCATAAACCTCAAACTGAAAGAGGATGCCCGCAGCCGCTGGGTGGGAGTGGCGAAGGCATCAGCCGGAGCCGAACCGCTGCTTTACAACGGCTCGCTCTACACCATGCGCATAGCTTCCCGCGTCCAGAATATCGTCACACTGAAAGCCGACAACACCGGCTGGAATCCGGCCAACGAGATACAGGAACATGACTTCGACGACATGTTCTCGTCGGACTACACCGCGTCCCTGTGGCCCGAATACATATCGGCCGACATAATCAGCGCCCCCCTCACCGAGAAGCGCACGCGCGACAATCTGTCGTGGCTGGCAAACGCAATCACGGCATGGAAATCGGGCGACACCTCCATGCGTCTGAAACTTAACCATATGGGCGACCGGCTGGACTACAATTCAGCACTGACCACCGATTATTTCAGTGAGCTTATTCCCGATTTCGTGCAGCATAATTCGCAGCGCACACAGAGCCACGACCTTTCGGCACAGTTTTTCAGCCAGACGAACAAGCGGGAATATTATCTTAAAGAGAAGTTCACGGCCTCCGGCATCTGGAACAGGTCGAACTCCGCTATTACCGGCTCGTTTGACGTAGACCAGCGGGTGAACCGCAAAAGTCTGTCGGCCGCCAACAACCTTAAACTTGTGAAACGCAACGAAAAGAGACTCTTCACACTCATCTCGCGCAACTCGCTGGATTATCGTCCCGACAGACTGCTGATTGCAGGCGAGGAGGATGCCGTGCAGAGCGTCGGCACCACCGATTTCCGCAGCACAACAGAAACAAAATTCGGTAAACTCAGCCGTTTCTGGAAATATTATGCCACAACCGGCCTCGACATCGACTATCACCGCATGCACACGGCTCTTTCAGGCCTCGGCGAATTTGACAACGACGGATCGCACAGCGCATTCCTCTCAAACCTTTACGCAACCCCGCAGCTGGATTACGAGCGCGGCGGCTGGAGGGTATCACTGCGGGCGGCTCTGAAATGGCTGCATTATTCTGTAGCCGGGCAGCATGACTATATCACGGCTATGCCACGCCTTTACGTGAAACGCCAACTTACATCCAAATCCGATATCTCCGCCTCGGTGGCCTACCGCCTCGGCGCGCCGCAGGCATATCTCAACATCACGGCTCCCGTGCTTTCCGACTACAGGAATCTTTTCATTGCCGAGAACCCCGACAAATACTCCCAGGATGTGGCCGCCACCCTTTCCTACCGTTACCGCAATCCGTTGAAATCGCTGTTTTTTAATCTTTCTGCCACTTATAACCATAGCCGGAGCTCGCTGATGTCAAACCAGCTGTTCGTAGGCGATTTCATAGTTTCCACTTACGCCGACCGCCTTCACCACAGCGATTCGTGGTTCGTAAACGGCGGTTTCAGCAAAGGGCTTGGCCACAGCCGAATGGTGACGGGCTTCGACATCAATGCATCGGCCTCGTCAGCCTCGTCGATGCGCGATAATGCCGTAATACCGTTCCGACAGTTTACGGCCGGAGTAAAACCGTATTTCAAGGGCAGCCTGTGCCGGTGGCTCTCGGCCAACTATAATGCGGAATATGGATATTCACGGCTGAAAATCAACGGCGAGTCAACCAACTACCATTCCTTCCATCAAAACATATCCGCTACCGTCACACCCAGCGACCATGTTCAGCTGACCGCCGGTGCGGAACATTTTCTGACACGTTTCCCGGAAGGCAACACCGCCTCGCTTGTGCTGCTCGATGCCTCGGCGGTGTGGCACGTGGGCAAGACACGCCTTTCGCTCACGGCCAACAACCTGCTGAACCGCCGCAGCTATCAGTATGTGAACTACGGCACGCTCTCCCGCACAGAGCACGCCTTCCGCCTGCGCGGACGCAACATCATTGCCGGCGTGCAGATAAGATTTTAACCTTTACTTACGCACCATATCGGCCAGTGGAGCCAGGCGCCATGCAAACCATGCGAGCACCAGCGCTATCAGGGTGACGACCACAAACGCTATGGCCGCAGAATGGAGCATATTGCCAAGGCCCACCAGAGGAGAGACCACGGCGGCGAAAACATATTTCACCACGCTGAGTATCGCGGAGGCGGTTCCCGCCTCCGCCCTCCCCTCTTCCATGGAAAGGGTGTTGGCGGTCGAGAAAATCATGCCCGAAAACAGCAGCATGGGAGCCGCGAAAATCTCATAGTAGAGGAACGGGGCGTCAATCCACATCACCACGGCCTCGGCGCAGGCAAACACAAACATCCCCACGCATCCCACCACCATTCCCTGCTTCATCACCCTGAAGCGGAGGGCGAGTGTGGAACCCACGCCCATGCAGAGAGCGTTACCGCCGAAAATCAGGCCGAAATCTATGGAACTGAAATGGTAATGGTCCTGGATGATAAAGGGCGCCGATGAAATATAGGCATAAAGAAGCCCTATGGCCACAGCCTTGATAACGACGTAAAGCATGAAGCGGCCGTTGACGAAAAGACTCTTGTAGGCCCGCAGGTAATCAGCCATCGACTTCACCTTGAGGCGCCGCGACGGAGGAAGAGTCTCGTTATAGCGGGTGGTCCAGAACGTCATGCCTACGCCTATCACCAGCAGAAGCACGAATATTCCGCGCCAGCCCACCCAGTCGGCCATGAAACCACCCACAACCGGGCCGAGGGCCGGCGCGATACCGTTGATCGCTCCCACTATCGCCATCAGCTTGGCAAGCTGCCGTCCCATGTAGACGTCGGCCGGAATAGAGGTGGAAAGAACCATCGCTCCACCCGCGCCGAGCCCCTGGAACAGTCGGCACACTATAAAAAATACTATATTGCGCGAGAACAGCGATACAGCCGTGGCAACAGCAAAAATCACCAGCGAGACCAGGAGCACAGGCTTGCGGCCGTAGCGGTCGCTGGCCGATCCCCACAGCACCGAGCCGAGGCCCATACCGGCCATAGCCATGGAAAGGCCCATCTGCGTCATCGACGGGGTGGTGTGGAATTCCCGCATCATATCGGGAATCGTGGGAAGATACATATCGTTTACCAGCGATGAGAAGGCGCCGATAATGGCTATGAACACCACGAAAACACCATAGTTCCTCGGCGGAGCCGACAGTGTGCCCGACGGTGCGGTCTGTTGTACGGGAGAACTCATATCAATGAAAAATATAATTATCTAACAACAATTTTTCCGGGAAGGTTCCATCATTTTGAAAGACCCGCTATTCTGATTAAATTTGCAGATGCAACAGCATGTAGAATGAAAACGAATGCGTTAGTAACAGCTGCCGTGATTCTCACGGCGTTTCTTTCAGCCTGCGGCAACGGTGGACGGAACATATTGCCACCCGACCACGGGCTGACGCTGGACCCCGCGGCCTCCCCCCAGAGGCAAGCCGCCCTCGCCGTGGATTCCCTTGAGCCGGAAGAGATAGCCGAGACGCTGGTGGCGTGGATGGCCGGTGCCTCCCACACCCATTATCCCTTCGCAGGACGGTTCACACGCAGCGTGGCCGCGCGCTACACCGGCTCCGGACGCGATTCGCTCGCCACGCGGTTTGCCTTCGCCATCGATTCCGTCACCGCAACGCTTCCCCTCCCGCTCCGCGCCCACGTGCTCACAGTGGCCGCACCGCCCCGCACCCTCGCCGTCAGTCTGACCGGCGACCCGGACAGCACCGCTTTGGTCGGCGCGATAAAAGAGGCCTACGGCACCGACTCGCTTGCAGCCGCCACGTTCATGAAAGCGCTTTCACATTAACCGACAATAACAATACCATCATGCATACCACCAAAGAATACCTCGACATAATCGAGCCCCGCATTTCCGACCCCGGCCTTCCCGCCTCTCCCGCCGGACTCTATCAGCCCATAATCTACGCCCTTTCCTGCGGAGGAAAACGGCTTCGCCCCGTGCTCACGCTGGCAAGTGCCGAGGCATTCTGCGGCGACCCCATGCGGGCGATAAACCAGGCTCTTGCCGTGGAGATGTTCCATAACTTCACGCTGCTCCACGACGATGTGATGGACAACGCCGACATGCGCCGTGGCAAACCCACCGTACACCGCCGCTGGAATGAGCGCACAGCCATCCTTTCAGGCGACGCCATGCTCACATACTCCAATATCCTGCTTTGCCGCGGAACAACCGCCGATACGCTGCCGAAGCTGCTGGAAATGATGAACAAGACGGCTATGGAGGTCTACGAAGGCCAGCAGCTCGACATGGATTTCGAGCAGCGCACCGACGTCACCACCAGTGAATACATGGAAATGATACGTCTGAAAACATCCGTGCTTTTAGGCTGCGCGTGCGCCCTCGGAGCCATTGCCGGAGGCGCATCGGAAGACGCTCTCCGCGCCATGTACGGCTACGGTGAGAAACTCGGACTGGCATTCCAGCTGCAGGACGACTACCTCGACACCTTCGGCGACCCTCTGGTGTTCGGCAAGGAAATAGGAGGCGACATCCTAAACGACAAGAAGACATGGCTGCTCATCACAGCTCTCGCCGAGGACAAGGACGGTATTCTGCGCCACGAAATAGAGTCGCCTTCGGCTCCTGCTGAAAAGATAGAACGAGTAAGGAAAGTATATACGGCTCTCGACCTTCCCGCACGCTGCCACGAGCTCATCGACACTTACGTGGACGAGGCAATAGCATCGCTCGACCATGCCGGACTCACCCCCGCGGCCCGCGACTTCTTCGCAGCCATAGCCGACAAATCGCGCACCCGCACTCACTGATTATGCTGATCGACACCCATACTCATCTTTATCTCCCCGAATTCGACGCTGAGGGACTGACCGGAGCCGACGCCGTTGACCGCGCGCTTGAGGCCGGGGTTGACCGCATGATTTTCCCCAACGTCGACCTCACCACCATAGAGCCGATGCGCCGGCTCCACGAGCAGCGCCCCGACGTCACGTTCATGGCAATGGGCCTTCATCCTACCGAAATCAACGAAGGCTGGCGCGAAGACCTGGAGGCCACCCGTGAGGAGCTTGAAAGCCATAGCGTCGACTACATTGCAATAGGAGAAATTGGCATAGACCTTTACTGGGACAAGAAGTTTGCCGAACAGCAGATGCAGGCGCTCGAACAGCAGATGCAGTGGGCCGCCGCAAGAAAACTTCCGGTGATAATCCACTGCCGCGAGGGACTGCCTCAGACGCTGGAAGTGCTTTCGGAATTCCCGGAGGCCACCGGAGTGATGCACAGCTTCGGAGGCACGGCTGAGGATGTGGAGGCCGTAAGGCGCACCGTCGACTTCTATTTCGGAATCAACGGCATAGTCACATTCAAAAACTCGCGCTTAGTCGACACCCTCCCCGCAATCGGCACCGACCGTCTGCTTCTGGAAACAGACTCGCCGTATCTGGCCCCGGTGCCCAAACGCGGTAAGCGCAACGAAAGCGCCTATCTCGTTCACACCGCTGCCCGCGTGGCCTCAGCACTCGACCTTACTCCCGACAATCTCGCTTCAATCACCACCGCCAACGCCCTCACTCTCTTTTCCCTCTCTTAAGATATTTAATCCAGGCGTAGCACTTTCGGGACGAAAGATAATTGAGATTATGGCCGTTGGCGTAAGCCTCGCGCTCAAACGAGATGTTGTAATATGCCTTTTTCCGGTCACGGTATTGAACGCACCGGATAAGCCACTCAATCACATAGATGATGTAGAACGGCACGAAGAGCATTTCGCGCTGTTGAGCAGTATGAATCCGCTCGTGATTGACCACATACTTATCAATCCAGCTTGTGTCTCTGGCCCAGAACGTCCCGAAAAGATTTATACATATTCCTTTCGGCACTAACCGGCTGCGGATTATCACTGCGGATTTACCCTCCCTTTTCATACCGGGCAATTACAATTGCGGGGAAAGGGTCCAGACACAACGGTCGGTCAGATGGTGCTTTTTATCCCCGGCCACGGCCTCGATTATATTCTCACCTGCGGCAAGCTTCACGCCGCTGAAGGTGCATACCATCGTATTGTCAGGCTGGGCTGTCCCGGCTTTCTTTCCGTTGACGTAAAGCGTCACAGGGCCGCTGTTGCTGAACACGGTGACGTCAGTCGTTTCCCGGCTGCGGCGGTCGGCTCTCTTCCCGGCTATATAGACCATCGGTTCGGGATTCCAGTTGGCGCGATAGAAATAATACGCATCTTTCTTTGTCTTGCGGTCGTGGGTCACCAGGCCCTTGTCGTTTATGCCGTCGCGGTCGCCTTCGGTGCGGTGCGCAGCCCCGAAGTCAAACATGTTCCAAACGAAACTTCCCCATACAAACGGCCGGCTGCTGATTATGCGCCAGTTCTCCATATGGTAGACCAGCTGCCAGTTTTCGGGATGCCAGCGGCCCGAGGGCACCGGCTGCACAACACTATCCTGCTGATGGCGCACGCTCGCGCCCGCACCATACTCGCTGATGCCTATGCGCAGTTCCGGATAATCACGATGGGTGGCGTCGAGCCAGGTGGCGAGAGTGGCGGGTGTCGAGCCATACCATCCGTCATAGCGGTTCCACGCTATACTGTCGGTAATGAAGTTGAGGGCGCCTCCCTGATTGCTTGCCGCGGTGGTGGGGCGCGTGAGGTCCTCGGCGTGAGCCATGACATTGAGTTCCTTCACGTATTCCACCGGATTGTCACCGGCCTCCTTGAGCTCGTTGAAAAGCCCCCAGAACATGATTGAAGGGTGATTGTAGTTCTGACGTATAAGCTCGCGGAGCTGCTGACGCCCGTTAGCCTTGAAGGATTCCTGGTTCACGAAACCCTTGTCGGCATATCCGCCGGGCCCTACAAAGGGGATTTCAGCCCACACGGTTATGCCGTTACGGTCAGTGAGGTCATACATGTATTCCGACTGCTGGTAATGGGCCAGACGCATGGCGTTCACACCCATGTCAAGCATTATGTCCATATCCTCGCGGTGATGCTCAGGCAGAAGCGCGTTGCCTATGCCGGCGCGCTCCTGATGGCGGTTCACGCCGTGCAGAGGGAGATGACGTCCGTTGAGAAAGAAACCTTTCTGCGGATCGGTGTGGAAATAGCGCAGACCAAGCGGCTGCCTCACGCTGTCAATCACCTTGCCGTCTTTCAGCACGCTGACTTCGACGGAGTACATAAACGGGTCGCGGCGGCCGTCCCACAGCCGGGGATTGTCAATCTCAAATTTGAGGCTGTCCGGCTGCGTCACGGCGCCGGGAAGCACTGTCACGCTCTTCTCGCGCGAAAGCAGGCTGCGGTCGCCGTCAAGCACCTCGATACGCAATGTCACATCCTCCGGCCGGGCGGTGCGCGCCGAAAGACGCACACCGGCTGTAACACCGGCATGGCGCTCGCTCACCGTGTCCTGACGCAGATACACTCCCGGCGATCCGTAATCGAGCAGGGAGATGCCGATGGTGTCGCCAACAATAAGGTTGACATCACGGTAAAGTCCGCCATAGAAATTGAAGTCGCCCACCAGAGGCATCACATCGAGCTGTTCGCCGTTGTTCACTCTCAGCAGCAGCGTATTATCCTTACCGTAGTCAACGAAATCGGTAATTTCGAACACAAATGCGGAATATCCTCCGCGATGTTCACCCACATGCCTGCCGTTGACAAACAGGTTGCACACACTGTTGGCGCAGTCGCATTTCACGTAAAGGCGCTTCCCCCGGAGATCCTCGCCCACCGGAATTGTCTTGGTATAGTTGCCTATTCCACGCTTATAGTCTATCTTACCTACCAGGGCATCCTGGGCGTTCCAGGTATGAGGAAGGTCAACCCGGCGCGAATCGCTGTTGTTTACCTCATGGGAAAAACGGAACTGCCAGTCGCTGTTCAACGGAATTGTCTGTCTCGACGATGCAAAAGAACCGGCCGTACCCGCTGCGAGTAAAGCCGATCCTATGAGAGTTTTTACGAATGATAGCGTTAATGACATGGTCTGGATTGTTGGTTTGACGGAATACCATTCAAATTTACTGAATGTTCAGGTAATCTGCAAACCTCCGGCCGAAAGCGGCTGTCAGATGCTTCCCGTCAGCTCCGACAGGTCGCCCGCGATATTGATTTTTCCGGAAATCACAATCAGCTGCATATCGTCGGGAGCCTCCTGGGCCACGATCATCATCCGGTCGACACGTCCGTCGGGGAGAGGATAGCCATATATTCTCAAGGTATCCGAGCGGTCAATTGTCTCAATGAGCATATCGCCGATCTGTTTTTCGGCAAGGAGCTTTCTGCAATCGGCCACCGAAGCCCGGCTCTTGCATTCTATAACCTCAACACCCTTCATTCCTTTCATCACTTTACCAATCTCACTGCCAAGGCCCAGCCGACACATGGACATCATTGCCCTTTTTACTCTCACCACTTCCACTTCCTTGTCGTTGTAACGGGCAAGTTCAGGGAAAGTCTTATGCTTGAACGACACGCATGAAGTCGACAGCAGTGCGCACGCGAGCGCCACCATAGCCAGCCTGAGGCCGCTCTTAAATCTCAATGTCGCCATGAATATAAATCAATGTATATTCTTTATCTTTTTCAGACACCTCGATTATAAGATCTCTTATGACATTATTTTCGAGTTTACCGGGAGAGAAAATATTCACACTCTCGCCGTCTTCCTTGGTTTCGACAAGAACGGTGGTATTTTTATCTTTGAGTATTCCGGCAGCAGCCGCTTTAAGTCGGGAAGCAAGTTCAGGTTTCTCGGCATTTACAAGCTCCAGTCCCCCCGGATTTTGTATTCCTTTGATTGATATTCCATTGTTTTCCATCCGGATTTTGTCGGATAATTTCGAGAGTCCCAGCTTCATCATCGGGCCGCTCACATACACTGAGGTGACACCTTTGATTTTTGCAAGGTCGGCAAAAACGCGAGTGGCGTTTGTCTGCGCCGACAAACCGGTTACGGCAAGTATAATCGCCGCTAAAAAAATGTAGATTCGTTTCATATCAATGAGTTTTTGATTATTTGTGCTGTATTTTCAATCTGCCTGTTGCTCTCCTCGATGCTCTTCGCCGCCGGAGCCAGCTCAGCGCCTACTTTGTTCATGGCTCTGTCGATGGTCTGGAGTGCCAGCAGGGTCACGCGCATGGCCTCGAGACTGTCGGCCTGTTCGGTAATCATTATGGTGCTGCATTCAGCCTCCGCATCAGCGTTGGTGACAGCCACCGGTCGCACTGTAACACTGGAGGTCTTGGAGGCCGTGGTTGCCTCCGCTATCAGATGTTCCTCGGGCAATGCAGCGGCACCGGCGTCAGTTACCGCCGAAGAGTCACCCTCAGCAGATTCGGCCACAAGAACGGGCCGTTCCACCTGTGATCCCGCATCAGTCCGCGAGCTGAAAAAACGCCATGAGATACCAAGCACGAGGACCACTACGGCGGCCGCAGCTATGAGGCGGTACAGAAATCCTGAAGCATGCCTTCGCCGCGGACTCGCCGCTGTTTCCGCCGATGCCTCGCCTATCGTGGCGTCAAGCAGACGCTGCTCCAGGCCGTCGGGAATGTCGATTTCCGACTGAAGTTCCATGCCTGAGTCACAGACCGCGCGAAGAATCTCGCGCTCCATGCGGAGCTCAGGGGTGAGCTCACTATCGTCGGCTGCTTCAAGCATAGACAGAAGCATGGCGTTCTCGGCCGGGGTGGTATTTCCTTCGTAATAACGACGGAGATAATCGTTGATGAGAGTAAAATCTGGTTTCATTGCTGTTGGGAATAGAGGAGTTTGAGTTTTGTGCGTGCCCGGCTCAACAGAGTCCGCACGTTGGCATCCGAGAGTCCCGTGATCCGGGCAATCTCAGTGTTTGAGCATTCCGAGAATGCGCTGAGACTGAGCACGCGCTGCTGATTTTCAGGCAACTGCCGCATTATCCGTTTCACAGTGCTGAGTTCCTGGCCTTTTTCCAGTCGCTCGTCCATGGAATCGGAGGCTGCCAGAGCGTCGGCTTCCGAAAGCCGGTCGGACGGTTTGCGGCCGCGGGCAATATCTATGGCCGCATAGCGTGCCGCCGAAATGCAATAAGCCCTCGGATTGCCGATTTCCGGCATCGAATCACGGTGTTCCCAGATACGGGTCATGGCCATCTGCACTGCATCGGAGGCATCGTCTTCGTTTTCAAGAATCATGTATGCCAGGCGATACATCGCCTTATGGCATGGCATAATCTTGTTTCTGAAAAACTGTTCTGTGATGGTCATTTTTCCGTCTGTTTTCTGTCGGGTTACATCTATCTGACGGAAGCAACCCCGCGTTTGCTACACTCCGCCCCCATTTTTTTTCAAAAAGCACTCCCTGATTGTTTCTCGAACGGGGACAAAACTTTTTAATCGGCATTGCGTTTAAAATTTCAGCAGGTATCTTTGCATACCCGGATTCATCCGACGCTTATTATTATGAAATATCTTGTTGCCATTTCCATCCTGTTTGCCGCCTCGACAGCCATAGCCACCGATATCGACCCGCGCATCGGCCATATCGCCGACCGGCTCTCTTCGACCGACGCCTACACCGATTCGGCACGCTTCTCGATGACCATGGAGGCAATGTCGACCGATGTGGGCTGTGACGTGAATCTCGCCCAGCGCCGGGCCGACGGCGACACCCTTGCGCCTTGCAGCTACATCATCCGCTGGCGCGATTCCGAAAACGGCCGTTCCGGCGGTTTCGCCGCTTATTATCACGGCAACCTTTTCAGATTCTCAGGACGCAAGCTTACGGAATTCCATGCCGCGGAAGACACCACCGTGTTCCGCCCCTCCAATCCGTCGGCCGGAATGCAGCAGACCGCACAATACGCCTATCTGCTCCCGGCCTTCATAGGAGCGGAGCTCCGTAAAATGGCCGGAGACCCCGACTATACCCTCAGTTTCAATCCCGATACTATCATAGGCGGACGGCATCTGCAGTCCGTAAGAGCTACTTATACCCACAACGGTCTTACAGGGCGCACCCTCAATTATATCACCGACCCGACCACGTCGCTGCCCGTATTTCTGGAAATTGTCAACAATCCGGGCGCGCCGAGCGAGCAGATTATCTCAGTGGCCTACTCCGGTTGCCCCACCCACGATTGCGGCGAAATCAACGAGCAAACCCTCGCCGCCATGTTTCCCGAGCCGTTTACGCGCCTGCGCAGCTCCAGAATGAATGTGAGCCATCTCTCGGGTCAGCCTCTTCCCGGCTTCTCATTGCCTACTACCACCGGCGAACGCTACACACGCGCGGAAGGCGACCCTTTCCGGCGCCCTACCCTTCTGGCTATAATCGACGAAGACACGACTGAAGCCGCCACCGTGGAGAACCTGCGCAAAGCCGTGGCCTCACTGAAACCGGGAGCCGACCTGATACTTGCCTTCACCGGCAACGATGTGGACCGCATAGAGGCGCTCGCGCCCGACATGCGTCCGGGCGAACACCTGCTTATGAGCGCCCGCGGCCTTGCCCGCGACCTCGGAGCGCGGGAGCTGCCGACGGTAATCGTATGCGATACCGCCGGGAAGGTGACAAAGGTTCTGCCGGGGCGCAACAATCGGCTTGCTTCAGATGTTATAGAGTATATCGATTCTATTACCGACATCCTCTAACAAGCAACTTTCAGCTACATTTATGGATACAGTATATTTCAAAGGCACGGCCTGCCACACTTTCGGACAGATGCCTGCCGTAGGCTCAAAAACTCCGTCGTTCAATCTTGCCGGAGCCGACCTTTCGCCTGTAAAAAGCTCAGATTACGAAGGCAAGACAGTGGTACTTAACATTTTCCCGAGCCTCGACACCGAGGTATGCGCCCGCAGCGTAAGGAAATTCAACGAGGAAGCGGCCTCGCTCAAAGACACCGCCGTGGTATGCGCCTCGATGGATCTTCCTTTTGCCATGGGACGTTTCTGCACCGCCAACGCCATTGAAAACGTAACCGTGGGGTCCGCCTTCCGCTCCCCGCTTTTCGGGCAGGAATACGGCGTGCAGCTCTGCGACGGCCCGCTGGCCGGACTGCTTGCACGCGCCGTGGTGGTGATCGGCCCCGACGGCCGTGTGAAATACCGCGAACTCGTACATGAAATCACTGACGAACCCGACTACTCCGCAGCAATCTCCGCAATAAAAGAATAATCACGTCCCCTACACCCAGTAGGCAGCAAGAGCGGCGCCCCCGGCCCCGCTCTTGCTTTGTTTTTAAACAAGTGAGATTTTGGTCTAATGGACATTTTGGGTGATGAAATCCTTATAATGGGTTGATTTTTATATCTTTGTAAAGATTATCATTGA
>VSPV01000023.1:364-25813 GCA_009775605.1 Paramuribaculum sp. | reverse complement strand
CGCCTTTCACTCCGTGATATTTGCCTTCGGTCTTGTAGAACTCCTGAAGCGGGGAGGTCTGCGCGTGATATACTTTGAGGCGGTTGGAGATGGTTTCGGGATTGTCGTCGGAACGTCCGCTTTCCTTGCCACGCTTTACCAGACGGTCGAAGAGTTCGGGCTCGCTTACCTCGAGGCCTACGACGGCATGCACTTTGGAGCCACGGCGCTCAAGCATTTTGTTAAGGGCCTTGGCCTGCTCGATGGTACGGGGGAAACCGTCGAATATCACACCCTTGGCGGTCTCGCTGTTGGTGTCGAGTGTATGCTCGAGGATTTCAATCATAAGGTCGTCGGGGATGAGCTGGCCTTTGGTGATATAGTCGTTGGCAACGCGGCCCAGCTCGGTGTCGCGGCGAATGTGGTCGCGCAACAGGTCGCCGGTGGAGATATGGTAAAGTCCGTATTCTTCAATCATAAGTGCGCTCTGGGTGCCTTTTCCACTGCCCGGAGCTCCGAAAACTACTAAGTTGTACATGGCAAAAACGGTGTTTGGTATTTAAAGTAAGTTTATTTTTCATCAAGCACCCAGATATCGGGCAGATTGCGGGCCAGACCGTCGAGATCAAGACCGAAGCCTATGATGAAGCGTGACGGTATCTCGAAGCCCACGTAATCGGGACGGATACCCACCTCGTCGCTTTCGGGCTTATAGAGCAGAGCGGCCACTTTCACTTCGGCGGGATTACGCTTCTTCAGGTCACTGACAAGGCGCGAGATAGTGCGGCCGGTATCCACGATATCCTCCACCACAATCACGGTGCGGCCGGTGATATCTTCCTCCAGTCCGAAAACTTCCTTAATCTTGCCGGTTGAGCCGGTGCCCTCATAGCTTTTAAGCCTTATGAACGCGATTTCGGAAGAGTGGAGGTTGACGGCACGGAAAAGGTCGCTGGCAAAGGGAAAGGCTCCGTTGAGCACACAGAGAAACAACGGATTGTCGACCTTGCTGTCGGCCTCTATCTGCCGTGCGAGCTGCTGTATCCGCTGTTCGATTTTATCCTTTTCGATATATGGAACGAAATCCAGACCTTTGTAAGTGACTCGACGCATAGTAAATTTGTTGATTTTATTGACGCAAATTTAATAAAAATCTCAAGAGGTGAGAAAAGATTTAGTAATTTTGTAGACTGTTGGCACATAGTGCCCGATGCTCCGACCCTAACCGCAAGCAACAATTCAAGCAATGAAGCTCTTTACCACAGAAGAAATAAGCGCCATAGAGCGCGCCACAATAGAAAAAGAAGGGATCACGCTGCACGCTCTGGTGGAGCGCGCGGGACAGGAAGCGGCCCGCGCCGTAGCCCGGCGCTGGGCTCCGTCGCAACGCATAATAGTGTTCGCAGGCCCGGGCAACAACGGCGCCGACGCTCTCGCCACAGCCATATTCCTGGTGGGGATGGGCTATAAACCCACCGTGTTCCTGCTCAACATCGGAGGCAACCGCATAAGCGACGAATGCCGCCGCTGGCGCGACGAGATACGCACCCGCTTCGGCAACGACTCCCTGATAGAGGTCGTGGGACAGCATTTCTCGGCACCGGAAATCCAGCCGGGCGACGTGGTGATAGACGGCATGTTCGGCACCGGTCTGCGCGAGCCGCTTGTGGGCGGATTCATGGCGCTGGCACGCTACATCAACGAGTCGGGCGCCAAAATAGTGTCGATCGACGTGCCCAGCGGTATGTTCGGCGACTGGAACCGCCAGCTCATCACGCGCAATGTGATTCACGCCGACATCACTCTGGCCATACAGTTTCCCAAGATAGCCTTCTTCTTCGCCGAGAACGCCGAAATCGTGGGCCAGTGGGAGGTGCTCGACATAGGGCTTAGCCGCCAGGCCATAGACCAGCGTCCCACAAACTTCGTGTACATAGAGGAAGGCGAGGTGCGCCATCTGCTGCACCGCCGTCCGCGCTTCTGCTCCAAGGCCGATTTCGGCTCGGCATGCCTCGTGGCCGGACGCTACGGCATGGTGGGAGCCTCGGTGCTGGCATCGCGCGGCGCGCTGGGGACGGGTGTTGGCAAGCTCACCATACACGGCCCGCAGTGCTCGTTCGAGATATGCCAGTCGATGGTTCCCGAGGCCATGTTCCACGCCGACGCCAACAAAATACATGTGTCGCAGATCACGCTCGACCATCCCTTCAACGCCCTGGGAATAGGCCCGGGTCTGGGTACCGACGACGCCACCATCGACGCCCTCGACTCCTTCCTGCGTTCACGCCCCTCGATGCCGCTGGTGATAGATGCCGACGGCCTCAACTGCATTGCGCGGCGCCCGTCGATGCTCGAACAGCTCCCGATGCTCACCGTAATCACCCCCCACGCCGGAGAATTCGACCGGCTTTTCGGCGAGTCGGGCACCGAGGAAAGCCGACTGATAAAAGCCATTGACGCCGCCCGGCGCTACAACATACTCGTGCTTCTGAAAGGCGCCTACTCGGCCCTTGTGCGCCCCGACGGCAAAGTGTACTTCAACTCCACCGGCACCCCCGCGCTGGCCACACCCGGCTCCGGCGACGTGCTCACCGGCATGGTGACCTCCTTCATAGCACAGGGCCACAAACCCGAGATAGCGGCGCTGCTTGGCTCGTTCGTTCACGGACTTGCCGGCCGCATAGCCTCGCGCACCCACGGTGAAGCGGGCACCTCGGCCTCCGACATAGCCGCATGCGCCGGCATGGCCATCGACAGCATTGTGAATCCCCATTCCGAATACAAAAACATAATATGAAACAACGACTCGTCATATCGGCCCTTGCGGCCGCACTTGCACTGGGAGCGGGAGCACAGAACGTGCAGAAGCTCACAGCCAACAAGACCAACGAATACGGCCTCATCTACGCCCTGCCCCTGACGGGCATCGACCTTACGATTGAGGCCGAGAAAACCGTGAAGCAGCCGGGAGAATTTTTCCGGTATGCCAAGAAATATCTGGGCATAGAGCCCATCAAAGAGCCTTCCACCGTCTACACGGTGAAATCGGCCGTAATCACCTCCCACGGAATAGCCGACCAGGAGGAACGCTATCTGGTGCAGTTCAAATCGGGCCAGACACCGTTTATTGTGATTGACGACCACGATTTCCCCATGGCGGTCAACACCGAGGCACGTCCCGTCGACTCGCCCGAACTTCCCGAGGCACGCGAGGCCGAACCTACCGTGCTCGAGACGGCCGCCGCACGCCAGGCCATGACCGAAGAGATGCTCAAAAGCCCCTCGTCGGCCAAACGCGCCGAACTGGCCGCCGCACGCATATTCGAGATTCGCCAGACTCGCTCCGACATCATATCGGGCAACGCCGACCAGATGCCGGGCGACGGTCAGGCCATGAAGCTTGCCCTCGACAATCTGGCCGCGCAGGAAGCCGCGCTCACGGCCATGTTTGCCGGCACAACGCAGACCTCCACACAGGTACGCACATACACCGTGATGCCTCCCGAACAGAACAAGAAGATGGTGGTGGCCCGTCTGTCGGTGACCGACGGACTGGTGAACGCCGACAACCTCACCGGCGACCCGATATATCTCGACATCAGCGTGAAGCAGCGCGGCGAACTGCCTAAGAACGACAAAGGCGAGCCCAAGAAATTTCCCAAGGGAGGGCTGGCATACCGCGTGCCCGGCACAGCCGGGGTGACGGCTGAATTCGACGGCAGGCAGCTCGACTCGCGCGACCTGGACGTGGCTCAGTACGGCGTGGTGTTCGGACTCGAGCCCGGAATGTTCACCGACAAGAAAGCGCCGGCATATGCCGTGTTCAATCCCGCCTCGGGAGCGCTCGTGGAGCTGGGCACCAACGAATAACCATCCGGCTGTCCTCCCTTATTATCTTATAATCAGAATCTCAACCAGACATCAAGCATAATGGAAAAGAAATTCAAACGGACACTCGTGACCACGGCTCTCCCCTACGCCAACGGTCCCGTGCATATAGGACACCTTGCGGGAGTTTACGTTCCCGCCGACATCTATACCCGCTACATGCGCCTTCGCGGCGAGGATGTGGTGATGGTGGGCGGAAGCGACGAACACGGCGTGCCCATCACCATCAAGGCCCGCGAGGAAGGAGTGACGCCCCAGGACATCGTGGACCGCTACCACAAGATAATCAAGGACTCGATGGAGGAACTGGGCATATCCTTCGACGTGTACTCACGCACCACTTCCGACATACATTCGCGCACAGCCAGCGAATTCTTCCGCCATCTCTACGACGCAGGACAGTTTGAGGTGCAGACCTCCATGCAGCCCTACGACGAGAAGGCCGGCGAATTCCTCGCCGACCGCTACGTGACCGGCACCTGCCCCCACTGCGGCAGCGACCGCGCCTACGGCGACCAGTGCGAGGCATGCGGCTCGTCGCTCAACGCCACCGACCTCATCAATCCCCACTCGCGCCTCACTTCCGCACCAGTCACCATGAAGGAGACCACCCACTGGTACCTGCCTCTGAACCGCTGGGAGGAAGCTCTGCGCAAATGGATTCTCGAAGGCCATAAGGAATGGAAGACCAACGTGTACGGTCAGTGCAAATCGTGGCTCGACCTGGGGCTGCAGCCCCGCGCCGTGAGCCGCGACCTCAACTGGGGTGTGCCCGTGCCGGTGGAAGGCGCCGAAGGCAAGGTGCTCTACGTGTGGTTCGACGCTCCCATAGGCTACATCTCCAACACCAAGGAGCTGCTCCCCGACAGCTGGGAGAAATACTGGAAAGACCCCGAGACACGCATAATCAACTTCATAGGCAAGGACAACATCGTGTTCCACTGCATAGTGTTCCCCACCATGCTCATGGCCTACGGCGACGGGTTCCAGCTTCCGGAAAACGTGCCCGCCAACGAGTTCCTGAACCTCGAGGGCGACAAAATATCCACCTCGCGCAACTGGGCCGTATGGCTCCACGAATACCTGCGCGATTTCCCCGGAAAGCAGGACGTGCTGCGCTACGTGCTCACCGCCAACGCTCCCGAGACAAAGGACAACGATTTCACATGGAGCGACTTCCAGGCGCGCAACAACAATGAACTGGTTGCCATCCTCGGCAACTTCGTGAACCGCGCCGTGGTGCTCACCCACAAATATTTCGGAGGCACCGTTCCGGCAGCCGGAGAGCTTGAGGACACAGACCGGCAGCTGTTCGCCGAGCTTGATTCGCTCAAAGAGCAGCTCTCGGCCAACCTCGACACCTTCCATTTCCGCGAGGCACTGAAAAATGCCATGGACATGGCTCGCGCCGGCAACCGCTATCTGCAGGAGACCGAGCCCTGGAAAGTGGCCAAGACCGACATGGCCCGCGTGGCCACCGTGCTCAACTGCGCCCTGCAGCTCTGCGCCAACCTGGCCATAGCCTTCGAGCCGTTCCTTCCCTTCATGTCGGCTAAACTCCGCGGCATGCTCGGAATGGGCCAGATAAGCTGGCAGGAACTCGGCAGCCGCGACCTCGTGACTGCCGGCAACCCCCTCGGACAGCCCGAACTGCTGTTTGAGAAAATCGACGACGAGACCGTGCAGAAGCAGCTCGACCGCCTGGCACGCATCAAGGGGGAAAACCGCCTGAAAAACTGGAAAGCCGCTCCGCAGGCCCCCGACGTGGACTTTGACACCTTCATGAAAGCCGATATCAGGGTTGGAACCGTGCTTGAGTGCGCCAAAGTGCCGAAGGCCGACAAACTCCTCCGCTTCCTGATTGACGACGGTCTGGAGAAACGCACCATAGTGTCGGGCATCGCACGTCACTACGCCCCCGAAGACCTCGTGGGCAAGCAGGTGTGCTTTATAGCCAACCTTCCTCCGCGCAAGCTCAAGGGCATAGAATCGCAGGGCATGATACTCTCGGCCGAAAACGCCGACGGATCGCTGGTGGTGATAGGCCCGACAGCTCCCGTGACGCCCGGCGCGCAGGTGAAATAACCCCGCCTCTCTAAAGAACTCCTCATAACTATACCATAAAAATCACTGTACAATGGCAGCAGCCCAGCCCCGAATTCTCCTTATCTACACCGGAGGCACCATAGGCATGATAGAGGATGCCGAAACGCATACTCTGCGTCCGTTCGACTTCACTCACCTGATTGACAACGTGCCGAAGATAAAGATGCTCAATTACGTGATTGACAACATATCATTCAATCCGCCCATTGACTCGTCGGACATGAATCCCACCCACTGGGAGCAGATAGCGGAAGCGATACGCGACAACTACGACCGCTACGACGGCTTCGTGGTGCTTCACGGCACAGACACCATGGCCTACTCGGCCTCGGCACTCTCATTCATGCTCCACAATCTGCGCAAACCGGTGATTATCACAGGCTCGCAGCTTCCTATAGGCGAAGTGAGAACCGACGGCGAGGAAAACCTCATCACCGCCGTGCAGGTGGCGGCCGCCATCGGCCCCGACGAGCAGCCCAAGATACAGGAGGTGGCCATACTCTTCGAGAACTATCTGTGGCGCGGCAACCGCTCCACCAAGATAAGCGCCGACAACTTCAACGCCTTCAAGAGCAACAACTATCCGCGCCTTGCCAAGATAGGCCTCGACATAATATTCAACGACGACGCGCTCTACCGCCTGCCGCCGGACGCGGGAGAGTTCAACGTGTCGACCAGCATGGACCCCTCGGTAATGGCCATAGACCTCTTCCCGGGCATAACCGAGACGGTGCTCCGCCACGCGCTGGCCACTCCGGGAGTGAAAGGTATAGTGCTGAAAACCTACGGTGCGGGCAACGCCCCCACATCCTCGTGGTTTACCGACGCGATTTCCGACGCCATAAAATCGGGAATCATCGTGATGAATGTGACCCAGTGCATAAACGGCTCGGTGCAGAAACTCTACCTCACCGGCGACCGTCTGGCTGCCACCGGGGTGATTTCGGGCCACGATATAACGCCTGAGGCAGCCCTCACCAAGATGATGTATCTCTTCGCTCTGGGGATAAGCCACGACCAGGTTGTGCAGTATCTGCGCACGCCTATGTGCGGAGAAATGAGCCTCTCTCCCCGCACCATGTTCTGATCCGCGGCCCATCCCGCGATCAAAACCAACCCTCTACAAAAAACTATGGAACAGACAGACAACAACCAGATAAAGCCCGATGTGCTCAACTTCGACGACATTGCCGCCATGGCGCCCGCTCTGGCAGGGCACCGGAAACTCGTGGAGTGGGCCATGCACGCCGTGGCGATGGACAAGGTGAACGACCTTCACCGCCACAACTGCGGCACGCCGGGCGTACCGTTCACCGCCGGGCTCCTCAACGAGCTCGACATAACCCTGAAAATCGACGGCGAGGAGATTCTCGACCGCTTCCCCGAAGGGGCGTTCGTGACCGTGAGCAACCACCCCTTCGGCGCGCTCGACGGCATATCGCTCATAAAAATTGTGGGCGAGCACCGGCCCGACTTCAAGGTGATGGTGAACATGGTGCTCAACCACATATCGGCCATGCGCCCCAACTTCATAGCCGTGGACGCCCTGGCAAGCGACGACCCGAAGAAGAAAGCCGTGTCGATGCGCGGCATAAGGGAGGCGCTGATGCACGTGCGCCGCGGCCATCCCCTGGGATTTTTCCCGGCGGGAGCGGTGTCGAAAATCAATAACCGCGGACGCCTCGAGGACCGCGAGTGGCAGCCGGTGATTATAAGGCTTATTCAGCAGCTGGGCGTGCCCGTGATACCGATATTCTTCCACGGCAGCAACTCATGGTGGTTCAATCTGCTGGGACGCATAAGCTGGAAACTGCGCACGGTGCGGTTGCCGGCCGAAGTGTTCCTCAAGCGCCACAAGACCATACACGTAAGCATAGGCGAGCCGGTTTCCACCGAAGAGATAAAGCGCTTCGGCGACGACACCGAGGCTCTGGGCCGATTCCTGAAATCAAAAACATACGAACTGAAATGCCGCTGAACACACCCGATATACCCCGCGAAATCCAGGACGCCAAACTGCGCTTCGGGATAGTGGGCAACGCCCCGTCGCTGATTGCCGCGGTACAGCGCGCCATAAAGGTTGCGCCGATTGACCTCTCGGTGCTCGTGACCGGCGAGAGCGGCACCGGCAAGGAGTTCTTCCCCAAGATTATCCACGCCTACAGTCCGCGCAAGCACAGCCGCTACATAGCCGTGAACTGCGGCGCCATACCCGAAGGCACCATAGATTCCGAGCTGTTCGGCCATGAAAAGGGGTCGTTCACCGGCGCCATAGGCTCGCGCAAGGGCTACTTCGAGGAAGCCGACGGCGGCACCATATTTCTGGATGAGGTGGCCGAGCTTCCGCTGACCACCCAGGCGCGGTTGCTCAGGGTGCTGGAGACGGGAGAGTTCCTGAAAGTGGGTTCCTCGACGGTTCAGAAAACCAACATAAGGGTAGTGGCGGCAACCAACGTCGACATGCTCGAGGCCGTTGCGGCCGGTCGCTTCCGCGAGGACCTCTATTACCGCCTCTCAACCGTGCAGATAAACGTGCCGCCGCTGCGCGAGCGCGGAGGGGACATAACGCTGCTTGCTCGGAAATTCGCAGGCGACTTCGCCGAGCGCTACCGCATGCCGGCCATCACGCTTGACGACGGCGCGCGCTCCATGATGCTCCACTACCGCTGGCCGGGCAATGTGCGCCAGCTCAAGAACGTGGTGGAACAGGCGGCGCTGTTTCTCAGCGGCCAGACCGTGAGCGCCGACGACCTGAAGCCCTATCTGCCGGCCCACTGCACCGAATATTCCCCCGCACTCGCTGATGCGGCGGGGGGACGCGGCCCGGGCTTCCACAGCTACGACTCGGAGCGCGAGGTGCTTTTCAACATGATATTCCGCCTTCAGGGCGAGATTGACGCCCTGCGCCGCGAACTCGACGAGCGGCTGCCCCGGCGCGCGCTCTCCATCAAGGCTCCGGAGGCCCCCACGAGCAGCTCGCTTGTGAAATACCGCAGCGAGAGCGACGTGGATCTGCTGGGACGCCGACGCGAGACGCCCCGCGATGTGGAGTCGATCGACGTGTCGGCCGAACCCGTGGCCGCCCACACCCTCGAAGAGACGGAGCGCGAGACCATACGCCGCAGTCTTGAGGCGAACGGGGGCAAGCGCAAGGCAACGGCCCAGGAGCTCAACATCTCGGAGCGGACACTTTACAGGAAAATCAAGGAATACGGGCTGGAATAATATGGCGGCTCATCAGCTGCCATAATGGCGAATGGCGCGGACAAGGGGGTAAGCGGGCATTAAATTTGCCGCTTCACAAATCCTTTGTCACGCTATGAAACATCTCAACGTTTTTATCCCCGCCACGGAGGCCGAGGTCTCCGACGCGGAATCGCGATGCGACGGGCTGCATGCCGCCGCATCAGGAGTGCTTGTGCCGTGCCCGGCGCCCGTAACGGCGGCTGAAGGCCACTGGCGCCCCTTGGTCACCTTCAGCCACGAAGCGCAAGGGAGTCAGACGCTCCTGCAGGCAACTTCGGCCGATCCATCGGGCCGCTACCCTCTGGCACTCTCCGCGCTGAAAGGGGGACACCCCGCGGTCTTCGGGTCAACGGCAACACCGGCTTATTGCGCCGTAGCGACGGCCTGCGGCGCCACTGTGATGACCGCCGAGGGGCCGCAGCATGTTTTCAAAAGACGAGGCGAGAACGCGGCGGAGGCAGTTATGGCCGGGACGCTTCCGCCTGTGAGGCCCGTGCGGCTCGAGGCCGAGCTGCGCGGCACCGCCACGCTCAATTTCGAGGCCATGACGCTCACCGGCTGCACCGTCACGGCAGGACGCACCCTCGACTCAGCATCGCTTCGCCGCATAGGGCGCACCATGGCCGAGGCCTACACCGATCTGGCGGTGCGCACACAGGCAGCCGGACTGTGGTTCCAGCCCGTAGTGGTTTTCTACCGCATCCGCGCCACCGACGGCTCGACGCTCTACACCTCTCCTCCAAAAATACTCTGCGCGCCCTCGGGATGGCAGGCCTGTGCAGGAATCGCCACACCCTGCACCATCAGCGGGGAGGCGGGGGACCGCACCGTAAGCATTCCGGCATTCCAGACCTCAGTAGACACCTTCAGGATAAAAGCCACCGTACCGGCCGATCTCCTGCCGGGCGAGTGGATGAAGCGCGTGGGCGGCGTGGAGATATGCGTAAGCCCGCAGATTCACCCCTTTGACGCGGCCGACAAAGCCGCTTGCAGCATCACAGGCGGCACAGCCTCAACCACCATCACCATAGCGCTGCCGGGAGCCACCTCGCGCCTGGCATCGCTCGAAAACCGCCGCATGGCCACGGCCCGCAGCGTTGCCGCGAGGTGTGAGGAAGCGTGCGCAGAAGTGTGGCGAGTGGATGTGTCCGCCCTATCCGCCACAGAACACCACCTCACCGCCTCCCGCGCCGCAACGCCTGCCGAAGAAAGCGCCGCCATAAAAGCCTGCACGGCCAAAGGCCGGGGCGCGGCCTCACCGGACGGCTCCCGCAGCCTGCTGCGCCAGATTTCGGCGCCGCACGCCTTTTCGGCACGGAGCGTGGCAACTGACGGCGACTCCACACTGTGGGGCGACATCACCCCGCTTCCCTACCCCGGCTATCCTCCGGAGGAGTTCTTTGGCGCCACCGATTCCGCGGCCGAAGGGGAATGGGACGCGCTGACAGTGACAGAATTCGTGGACGGCCGCACGGTGAGCGCGCTCACATCGGGCACGGGCTACGCCCCGCTATCGCTCGAGCCTTTAGTAAGCTATCCGGATGCCGGGGCAAAGAGCATGACGGTATGGCTGCGGCGGGGAACGGCAGTGAGCAAAGCCACCATCAGCCTCACGCCCGACGAGCGCTCCGGTATAGCCCTACACCTCCAGAGCGGTCTCGTGCCAATAGAGCTCACGCCCACAGCCGAACCGATGCCCGACAGAGGCACCGCCACCGCGCCCGGCGAGAGAATGCCGGGAGGGATAGCCTCGGCTCCGGCCGGGGCGCCCCTGAGTCCTAAGGCGTGCGTGGAGTGCAGCCGCGCACCGATTGTGGCAATTGTGGGGGCGGCGCGGTCACTGTCGTCGTGGGATTTCTCGCGCAGCCATCTGCATGTGTTTACCACCGAAGGCATCTATGCCGTGGCTGTAAACGCCTCCAACCGCATAGCTTCGGCCTCGCTCATATCGGCCCGCGGCGTGCGCTGCGGAGAGGGGGTGACGGCCACGCCCGAGGGCACCATGGCCATAGCGGCCGACGGCGGCGGGGCGATTCTGGTAAAGGCGTCGAAGGCATCGGCGATCAATCTGCCCGAAGGGGCGGAGAGCTGCGTACACTGTCAGGCCACAGGGCGCACATGGCTCGGCGGCAGCGACGGAAATGTATGGGTGATGCGCGGTGAGGGATTCCACCGGCCCGGACTTACCGCCACGGCTCTTTACGACGCGGGCGGAGTGCCGCTGCTCCTGACTCCGGAAGGCATCACGGCGCGCCCGGACGAAGCGCCTGCGGCGGCAACGGAGGTGCTCTGGCGGCGCGAGATAGCCGTGGACCGACGCCGGAGCCTCATAGCCGTGGAGTGGATGCTCGACTCAGGGGCATTTTCCGGCTCTCTGAGCGTGCGCGCGCACGGCGGCAGTGGTGATACCTATCCGGTGGTGAAATGCACGGCTGAGGGACAGATAAATTCGCCTGTGGCCCTGCGCGTGGCGGCTCCTCCGCGCCCTTACCTGGTGCTGGAGCTGAAAGGGAGCGCTGGGGCCGATTTCAGATTCAAAGGTGTAAGACTCATATTCGCCCGCCCATGACAGAACAGGAAATCAATCTGGCGCTGGAAGAGAACCGCCGGCGCAACAAGGCCCTCGCCACGGACTACAATCCGCTTTCGGGCCGCGGCGCCTGCGGCCCGCGCCTGAAAAAGCGCGTGAAATGGGAGCAGGGGTATCTGTGGCTGCCCGAAAGCATGGTGGCTGACCCTGAATGGAAGCGGGTGAAGGATGCCGGGGAATTCCGGCGCCTGCGGCTGCGCCACGACTTCGAATACTGGGCGGCGAGCTGCGTCACCATCCGCCACAAGACCACGGGACGGCGGGTGGCGTTTGTGCTCAACGCCCCTCAGCGCCGTGTGGCCGCGCTGCTCGAGGACGACCGCCGCGCCGCCAGGCCTCTACGCCTGATAATGCTCAAGGCGCGCCAGTGGGGAGGGTCGACGCTGGTGCAGATGTATTTCGCGTGGATACAGACGGTGCTCCGCCGCAACTGGAATTCGCTGATATGCGCCCAGGTGAAGGACACCTCGGCGGCGATACGCGGAATGTACACGGCCATGCTCGACTCCTACCCGGCAGAGATGTGGACGGGCGACGAACCGCCTTGCTTCCGCGCCTTCGAGGGCGCACGCAACACCCGCGAGATAGCCGGCCGTGGCTGCCGCGTGACCGTTGCCTCGAGCATGGGCCAGGAGGCAGTGCGCGGCCTCGACTGCTCGATGGCCCACCTGAGCGAGGTGGCATTCTGGAAGGATTCCGAGTCGATGACGCCCGAGGCGTTCATCAGGGCCGTTTGCGGAGGCATTCCGGGGGTGGAATGCTCGATGATAGCCATGGAGAGCACGGCCAACGGAGTGGGCAACTTCTTCCACAGCGAGTGGCTGAGGGCGCGCGAGGGCACGTCGGCCTACCGGCCTGTGTTCGTGCCCTGGCATGAGATAGAGATGTACCGTATGCCCTGCCGCAATCCGCGGCGGCTGCTCGAGAGTATGGACGACTACGAGCGGCGGCTGTGGGAAAAGGGGCTCACGCTGGAGATGATTGCATGGTACCGGTTCAAGCGCCGCGAGTTCAGTACCCACGAGGCCATGAAGGCCGAGTATCCCACGGACGATGTGGAGGCTTTTACCAACTCGGCCCGGTCGGTGTTCGACCCTGAGGCGGTGGAGCGCCTGCGCGAGGGATGCCACGAACCTCTGGCCACGGGCGAGGTGACGGGGCGGGAGGCCAAGGGCCCGGGAGCGCTGCGCGACGTGCATTTCACCCCCGACGCCACCGGACGCCTGAAGATATGGGAGATGCCCCAGAGCGGCGGTGAGCGTCCGGCCGACTATGTGGCGGCGGTCGATGTGGGAGGCCGGTCGGCCTCGGCCGACTGGTCGGTGATAGCGGTGATGCGCATGCGGGCGTTCGAGCGGCCCGAAGTGGTGGCGCAATGGCGCGGACACTGCGACCACGACCTTCTGGGATGGAAAGCGGCGGCTATAGCGCGGTTCTACAACGGCGCTCTGCTGGTGATTGAGAGCAATTCGCTGGAAACGGCCACGGAAGGCCCCTCGCAATACATTCTGGAGGAACTCAACGCCGTGTACAGGCGCCTGTATGTGCGCCGCAGCCGCGATGCCGCCACGCGCGACCGCGACGAGACGCGCGTGGGGTTCCATACCAACCGCGCCACGAAATCGGTGATCATTACGGGGCTGATATGCATGGTACGCGACGGCGGCTATGTGGAGCGGAGCGCGACGGCCTGCAACGAGATGGCAACTTACCGCCAGCAGCCTTCGGGCGTCTACGAGGCCACGCCGCCGGCCCACGATGATGTGCTTATGACCCGCGCCATCGCCCTCTACGTGATCGCCAGCATGCCCTCGACCGACTACACCGGCCTGCAGGCCATCCTCCCGCGCAATCAGTGACGGCTGCGCCCTGTCAGGGGGGGGGAGGGACGCAGAGCTACGCAGAACGGCAGAACGGCGCGGAGCTATTATAATTTCTTTGGGAGGAGAAAAGGTCTGCGCCTTATGTGCCGTTCTGCGCCTCTTGCCATCCCAAGCTGACGCGTTGCCATCCCAAGCTGACGCGGTGGCGAGGCGCGCATGCTCCGCAGCTTGCCTCGCAGAATGGAGTAGACATATCTGCTATTCCGGCAGCTGACGCAGCCGGTTGTACAGAAATCGCGCATCCTGCGCTTCTCGGCTTGGATTACTTCACGTCGATAGGGGATATAGACATGACTTGTGGAGCCGGGAGGACCCGGGCCCCACGGTCCTCCCGGAAAACCGTTCTCCTTGCATTCCGACGGCCGGAGGCCGACGATCCCATGGGCTTTTTGCGTCGATAGGGATATTGACGCTCCACGGGGTTGAGACTCCACGGGACGGGAGGTTATTTGACAAATAGTAAAGCGGATGCGTGGGATTTCAAAGAAAAACGCTATATTTGCAAGCTGAAATCGCGCACACATGCGGAAACGGCAGAAATGCCCCGATAGCGAAATTTAATTTTTAACCTCAATATTTTTAACCAGTCAAATGCAAAGCAAAGGAAAATTAGGAAGTATTGTGGCCGGTGTCATAGCCTTCTTCCTGGTGCTTATTTGCCTCTTCTACCTCTCGTTTACGGTGGTGAGCAACCACTATGAGAACAAGGCCGAGGAATATGCCCAGAAAACGGCTCCGGAGACCGCCGGTCCTGACGCCCACCGCTATGCCTATCAGCACTACATCGACTCCGTAGGCAACGAGAAGGTATGGCTCGGCTACACTTTCAATGAAGTAAAAAAGCTCGGTGTGGGTCTCGGACTTGACCTCAAGGGCGGTATGAACGTAACGCTCCAGGTGTCGGTGCCCGACATCCTGCGGTCGATGGCCACCACCGAAGGCAACCCCTATTTTGAAAAAGCTATCCACAGCACCGATTCGATAGTCAAGGCCACCAAGACCAACGACTATGTGGATGTGTTCTGTCAGCAATATAAGGAACTTGACCCGAATGCCGATTTCTCGGTTGTGTTCCGCGACCAGGTGAAGCGCGGCGACTCATTCGACGCCGCCAAGGCAGCGCTGAAGCAGGAGGTGAAGGACCGCGTGAGCAGCTCGACCAACGTGCTCCGCAGCCGTATCGACCAGTTCGGCGTGGTGGCCCCCAACATCCAGGAGCTGGAGAAAGACGGCCAGATACTTCTGGAGCTTCCGGGCGTGAAGGAGCATGACCGTGTGCGCGACCTTCTGAAATCGTCGGCCAACCTCGAGTTCTACGAGACGATGCCCCTTACGGAGTATCAGGGCGCACTGCAGCAGCTTGACAACGCTCTGCGCGCTGACTCGGCCTCTAACGGCCGCGGCCTCTTTGAATACTTCGCCGGCCTCGGCGCCCAGGGCAACCCCATAGCCCTCGGCATGGCCACCCGCATCAACCGCCCCATAATCGACTCCCTGCTGGTATCGCCGCAGGCAAAACGCATACTCCCCTCCAACCTCAAGCTGGCATGGGAAGTGAAGCCCGTGACGGTTGAGATACCCGACTCGACGGGCCACGTTTCACGCATGGACTATTACACCCTCGTGGGCCTTCGCACCGCAGGCGGCAAGGCTGCCCTGAGCGGCGACGTGGTTACCGCAGCCACATCCGACTTCGACCAGATGCAGGGCGGCAACTACGTGTCGATGACCATGAAGCCCGACGCAGCCAAGCAGTGGGCACGCATCACCGCCGCCAACATCAACAAGCAGGTGGCAATCGTGCTCGACAACCAGGTGTATTCGGCTCCGAACGTAAACAGCGTGATCGAGGGCGGACGCTCGTCGATTACCGGCAACTTCTCGACCGACGAGGCAAAGGACCTTGCCAACGTGCTCAAATCGGGTAAAATGGCTGCCAAGGTCAACATCATCTCCGACACCGTTATCGGTCCGTCGCTGGGCCAGCAGGCTATCGAGGACGGCTTCATGTCGTTTGCCATAGCGCTGATTCTGCTGATGGTCTTCATGTGTGCCTTCTACGGCATCATCCCCGGCCTTATCGCCAACCTCGGTCTGGTGTTCAACATCTTCTTTACCTTCGGCATCCTCGCCTCGATTCCGGCAGTGCTGACGCTGAGCGGTATCGCAGGTATCGTGCTCGCGCTGGGTATGGCGGTTGACGCCAACGTGCTCATCTTCGAGCGCGCCAAGGAGGAGCTCCGCGCCGGCAAGAACGTGCGCACTGCCATCTCCGACGGTTATTCCAACGCCTTCTCGGCCATCTTCGACTCCAACCTCACCTCGATAATCACCGGCGTGATCCTGCTGCTGTTCGGCACAGGCCCCATCAAGGGATTCGCCACCACCCTTATCATCGGTATCATCTGCTCGTTCTTCACGGCTGTGTTCCTCACCCGTCTGGTGTTCATCATCGGCGAGAAGGCCAAGCCGTTCCAGAAGCTTACATTCGACACCTCGCTGTCGCGCAAGATGTTTACCAACACCCATTTCGACTTCCTGGGCAAGCGCAAGGTGAGCTTCGCAATCTGCGGCGCGTTCATCCTCATCGTGATAGGCTCGCTCTTTGTACGCGGCCTCAACCAGGGCATCGACTTCTCGGGCGGCCGCAACTACGTTGTGAAATTCGACCACCCCGTATCGACCGTCGAGCTCCAGAAGCAGCTCGCACCGATGTTTGACGGCGCCCAGCTGAGCGTGATAACCATCGACGACAACACTAAGGTGAGAATCTCGACCAACTACAAAATCAACTCCGACGAAGAGAACGTTGACGACGAAATCACCGGCATCCTCTACAAGGGCCTGAAGAACGAGATAGGCGATATGAGCCTGCGCGACTTCTCGACCACCAACGAGGAGATAGGCATAATGAGCTCGCAGAAAGTGGGTCCGACCGTGGCCAACGACATGCGCACCGAAGCTGTGATTGCCGTGTGTCTGGCACTTCTGGCTATGTTCCTCTACATCCTCGTGCGCTTCCACAACATCGCATTCTCCGTGGGCGCTCTCGCAGCCGTAGCCTTCACAGCCTTCTCAATCATCGGCTTCTACTCGCTGTTCTGGGGCGTGTTCCCCTTCGCGATGGAGATTGACCAGTCGTTCATCGCCGCCATCCTTACGGTGATCGGTTATCAGATCAACGACACGGTGGTTGTGTTTGACCGCGTGCGCGAGAACATCGGCCTCTATCCCAAGCAGAGTTTCTTCACTAACGTTAACCAGTCGATCAACTCGACTCTGGGCCGTACGGTGATGACCTCGGCATCGACCCTTCTGGTGCTGCTGTGTATCTTCATCCTCGGCGGTGACTCGATCCGTTCGTTCACCTTCGCCATGATATTCGGCGTGGTTGTAGGCACCCTGGCCACCATGTTCGTGGCATCGCCCGTTGCTTACCTCACCGACATGCGCCGCAACAAAACCGGCAAGAACGCCAACGCCTGATAAAGGCTGAAAGCAATCCGATAATCCAAGAAGGCCATGCTGAAATTTCAGCATGGCCTTTTTTTCGTAATGAAGAGGCTTATGTGGAGTTATCGACACAATCCCATGTCGGAGAAAACCGAAGGTGCTGCAAAACCGCGAAAAGTAGGGCTGCTCCATGCAGCAGCCGATGACAATGAAAAGGGAGAGCAACGGATGCACGAGCGTGCATCCCTACAATAAGAATGGCAAATTAAGTTTTGAAGCACCCACTCCGTGAAATGCTCATACTGTAATAAGTGAACAAAGGCGGAATACGGGTGAACATTAGGGAAGAGGAAGGTGTTATATCGGTAGTCTGAAAAATAAAATCGTAAAACTATGAGCACAAAGAAAAGCATTAAGGGCACACAGACGGAGAAGAATCTGGTGATTGCCTATCTGGCTGAGTCGTCGGCATATACACGCTATAATTTCTATGCACAGAAGGCCGATAAGGAGCAGTATTTCCCCATCGGCCAGATTTTCCGCGAGACGGCGGAAAATGAAATGCACCACGGAAAGGTTTTCTTCAAGTTCCTTGAGGGAGGCTCCGTTGAGGTGCCTATGGCAGCTGATGCAGGCGTAATCGGCACAACAGCCGAAAACCTTGAAATCGCCGCCAAGGAAGAAATCAACGAAGGCGTGAAGCTCTACACCGCATCGGCCGAGGTGGCCGAAAAGGAGGGTTTCCCCGAAATCGCCGACCACTTCCGCGCCATTGCCGAGATTGAAAACCGCCACCACCGCCGCTTCATGCGCTACTTGAAGCAGGTGAAGGAGGGCACGGTATGGAAACGCGAGAAACCCGTGACATGGCAGTGCCTGGTATGCGGATACCAGTATAAGGGAACGGAGCCTCCGAAGGTATGCCCGGCCTGCGACCATCCCTATCAGCACTATATGGCTATAGACGAACCTGATGAATAACCCGCGCTTCAAATAATTCAATTATCAAAGCAACCCGCCTCCGCGTCTCGGCCCGAAAGGGCTATGGCAACGCTGAGGCGGGTTTTTATTTTATCGCGGTTTGTCTTTTATAGCAGTGGCGCAGGGTGAGATTGTTTTTTGCATCACGCCATGCATGGCATCAGTCGAAGCTGACGGAGAAGGGCTGATTGAAGCGGTTGGCGTCGAGCGTCACGCGGCGTGATTTCTCGAAGCGGAAGTTGAAGCGGTTGTGGTGGAAAGGCTTATATTCCTCCGAAACGGTAATTGTGTTGCCGGCGATGCGCAGACCGTCGATGGAGCGGGCAAAGACAAGCGGAGCGTCGAACGTTACGAAATCATTGCCTTCGATTACCACTCCGGGATAGCCCTCTCCGCCGTGGAAACACTCGGTCTGCGACGCAAGGTCGGGAATCTCGGGATAGATTGAAATCACGGCTTCGGTAAACTGGAAGAGGCTGCTGAGATTGTTGATGAAGCGGTTGCCACGGATGAGCACGTCGCGGCAGGCACCGGTCTCATACCATCCGTTGCAGTCGCCGCACAGAAGCACGGCCGTGCCCGAAACATGGTCGAACACATTGTTGAGGCACTCCACGCGCCGCGGGGTGCTGAACAGCGCGCCACGGGCGCGGTTGTTGGCAATGACATTGTCGGCAAACACCACTTCGGGACTTGCCGTGAGATTTTCTATTCCAACAGGCTCACCAACGGGAAGATCCACAGGATTGCTCAACGTGATGCGGAATTCCTTGGCGCCATGTGCCGTGGGAGCGTCGACCGGTTCGATAGCCTCTATCACATTGGGCTCGCCCAGAGGCTGCATAACCGCCGAGAGCACCAGCTGCACGGAATCGCCGGGAGCGCCCCAGCGGAAGCCGTAGGACTGCGGATGCATGTAGCGCCCGACGAGAGTGCGGGAATTCTCCGAGGAGGTTATTTTGAGATAAGTGCCGTGAACGTTTATGGCATCGTCCATCATTCCCTCATAGTAGCCACCGCGCGACTCGATAAGGCCGCTGCAGCCCGAGAAATGGGTGGCGTCGGCCTGAGTGGTGAAGAAGCGGGGAGACTCATCGCGCAGACACACGTCGAACTCATCGAGAGTGATGTCATTGCACATCTGGGCTATCAGGCCCATACCCTCGGCATAATGCACCTTCACGTTGGAGAGGGTGGTGGAAATGCACTCGTCAAGGAAAATTCCGGGTGCCGGACGTTCCCACCCGCGCAGGGCCACGGCCATGCCGGGCTTAAGCCGTGAATCGACCCACTTGGGAGCAAGGAGCTGGCCATTGGGAGCCTTGATTATGCCCGAAAGGTTCACGGGAAGGTCGGAGGTGTTGTAGACTATATGGCGTGTCTCGGTCTCAAACGCTATACCGCTTGCGGGTCGGAGAGTCCAGCCCTCGCCGTAGGTCTCGAAGGAACCGTCGGAGGCCAGACGCCATTTCACCCAGGGTTCGGGGGTGAAGGTGATGCCTCGCGAACCGGAATCGGTGATGCGCACCTGCGCTATCTGCGGATTCTCGAAATCGATGGTGAAATCGGTAAGCGTAAGCCCGGTGCAGCCTACGGCGGCAACGGGAAGCATGCGTCCGTGGAACACGAAATCGGACCCGGCGCCGTCAATCGTCACATTGTGGAGAGAGTCGAGCATCAGGCCCACGGTGCGGGGATTTGTCTGGTCGTGGTTGGATATGAACAGCTCGCGCTTTATGGCCTTGTCGGGATAGAAATCGTAACGGCCGGGGGCGAAGCTGAGCACAACCTCGTCGGAGTCGGGATGGGTGGTGAGCGACGAAAGAACACGCTCTATGCGGCGGGAGAGATCGGAGGCCCCGGGGCGGATGCCATGGCGCGTCATATCCACGGTAACCACAGCGGCCACGGCGCTCTGGGCAGCCACAAGGGCAACGGCTGCGATGATAGTCTTTATTTTCATAAAAAACAGTGTTAGCAAAAAGTATTTTTTCCAAGGAGAAAGCGGCACAAAATTAGTCAAAATCAGCACACCACAAGGCAATGCCATAAGACAACGGAACCACTTCTATTGTTAATATTTAATAAAATTACCCGCAGAAGTGTTAATATTTAAATCCACCCACCCATTAGACTGCATTGCCGCTGCCCGCGATTTGCTTTTGCGGCCGGAATTGTGTAATTTTGCATCAATTCCACGGAGGGGGCAGACGCTTCCTCCATTTTATTTGCCGCAACATGATTGACAAGCAACTTTTAACTCAGGAAATAGAAAAAGACCTTGAGGGTACCGACCTGTTTCTGGTTGACCTCACTGTGAGCCCCGACAACCGCATAGTGGTTGAAATCGACTCATGCCGTGGCGTAGACATAGAAGACTGCACACGCCTCACCCAGCAGATAGAATCCGCATTCGACCGCGATGTGGAGGACTACGAGCTCGAAGTAGGATCGGCCGGACTCACCTCCCCCTTCAAAGTGAAAGGGCAGTATGAGAAAAACATAGGCAACGAAATAGAAGTGCTCACGCGCGACGGCCGCAAGCTCACCGGCACGCTCCAGTCAGTCAGCCCCGACGGCGCGGCATTCACCATGACCGTAAAGGAAAAGGTGAAAGAGGAAGGAAAGAAACGTCCCGTGATCGTGGACCGCAGCGTGGAAATGAACGTGGCCGACACCCGGACCGTGCGCTATCTCCTCAGCTTCAAATAAGCCGGCGAGGCGTTCTCTCTAATCAAAGAATAAATCAACAAAAACATACTACACAAAATGGCTAAAAAAGAGGAAGCTCCCGACATGGTGGAGCGCTTTGCCGAGTTCAAGGAACTCAAGAACATCGACAAAACCACAATGATAAGCGTGCTCGAGGAATCGTTCCGCAACGTGCTGGCAAAAATGTTCGGCACCGACGAGAATCTCGACGTGATCATGAACCCCGACAAAGGCGACGTGCAGATATTCCAGAATCTCACCGTGGTGCCCGACGGCGAGGTTACCGACCCCAACATGGAGATAAGCCTTTCTGACGCCCGCGCCGATTCCGACCCCGATGTGGAGATAGGCGAGGAACACACCAAGGAAATCATATTCGCCGACTTCGGCCGCCGCGCCATCCTCAACCTGCGCCAGACACTCCAGTCGAAAATCCTCGACCTCCAGAAAGAGGCCATCTACAATAAGTTCAAGGAACTCGAAGGCGAGCTCGTGAGCGGCGAAGTGTATCAGACATGGTCGCGCGAGACACTGCTGCTCGACGACGACAAAAACGAGCTTCTCCTTCCCAAGAGCGAGTCGATACCCGGCGACTTCTTCCGCAAGGGCGAGACCGTGAGAGCCGTTGTTAGCAACGTTGACAACAAGAACAACAATCCCAAAATCACCGTGTCGCGCACCAGCGAGAACTTCCTGCGCCGCCTCTTCGAGATAGAGGTTCCTGAGATCCACGACGGCCTCATCAACATCCGCGCCGTGGCCCGCATCCCGGGAGAGCGCGCCAAGATAGCCGTGGAAAGCTACGACGACCGCATCGACCCCGTAGGCGCATGCGTGGGTGTGAAAGGTTCGCGAATCCACGGAATCGTGCGTGAGCTCCGCAACGAGAACATCGACGTGATCAACTACACCGCCAACCCCTCGCTCTTCATCCAGCGTGCACTCAGCCCCGCCAAGATATCGTCGATACGCCTCGACGAGGAAGAGAAGAAAGCCGAAGTGTTCCTGCGCCCCGAAGAGGTATCGCTGGCCATCGGCAAGGGCGGCCTCAACATCAAGCTCGCCTCGAAGCTCACCGGATACATAATCGACGTATACCGCGACTCCGACGAAATGGACGAGGACGACATCTACCTTGACGAATTCAAGGACGAAATAGACGAGTGGGTAATCGACGCCCTCAAAAACATAGGCTGCATCACCGCCAAGAACGTGCTGAGCACCCCGCGCCAGATTCTCATCGACAAGGCCGACCTGGAGGAAGACACCGTTGACCAGGTGATACGTGTGGTTCGCGCCGAATTCGACGACGATTACACCGAGCCGTCGCAGCCCGAAGGCGACACCGCTCCTGCCGCCGGGGAACCCGCCCCCGAAGCTGCCGAAAACGAGGACGCTCCGGAGGAATAATTCTCCGGCCGCAGCCTTCCCGACAGAGGCGCCCGCGGGCCCGATAGACTCTCTCTTCATTTTTCAACATCAAAACAAGCAATCACTCAAACCCCTTTATGGCCGGAACTAAAATAAGTAAAGTAGCAAAAGACATCAACGTCTCGATAGCGACGGTGGTGGAATTTCTGCAGAAAAAAGGCATTCAGGTCGACAATAATCCCAACTCGAGGATTGACGACGATGCCTACAGTCTGCTGATAAAAGAATATAAACCCGACTTCGAGCTTAAACGTCAGGCCGACAAGAAAAGCTCGGACCGCGACAAAGAAAAGGCCAAAGCCGCCGCTCCGGCCAAACCCGAAGAAGTGAAACTGGAAGCCCCGTCGGTTGCCGGACCGCGCATCATGGGCAAAATCGACCTCTCCAATCCCCGCCCGCAGACCGTGACCCCGGCTCCGGCCAAAGCAGACGAACCGGCTCCCGCGAAGGCCGAGGCACCTGCGCCCGCGCCTGCGGTGAAGGAGGAGTCTCCGCGCCCCGCCGCACCGGAACGCCCGGTGAAAATCGAGGTGAAGGTGGAGGTCAAGAAAGCCCCGGCAGCCGCTGAGGCCCCGAAGCCCAAAGATGCAGCAAAAGAAACGCCCGTAGAGCCTGCCAAGGCTCCCGCACAGACTCCTGCGCCAAAAGTTGAGGCCAAAGCTCCCGAAGCGTCCAAGGCTCCGGCAAAACCAGCTCCAAAAGCACCGGAAGCGCCCAAAGCGCAGGCACCCGCTCCGGCCAAACCCGCCGCACCGCAGGCTGCCGCTCCCGCTGAGGAAAAGCCGAAGACCGAAAGCGAGAACTTCATTCCCACCACCGTGAAGGGAGGCCCGTCAATCAACGTTGTAGGCAAAATCGATCTCTCCGCCATCAACCAGTCGACCCGCCCCAAGAAAAAGTCGAAGGAAGACAAACGCGCCGCAGCCCAACGTCCCGGACAGCCCGGCCAAGCCGCATCTGGCGACCGCAAGAAGCGCAAACGCATAGGCGGCAAGGAGAAAATAGATATCGAAAAAACCGGCGCACAGACCGTGAGCACCGGCGAATCGCGCCGCAACCAGCAGAACGGAGAGCGTAACCAGCAGAACGGCGAACGTCAGGGACGCCGCGGCGAAAACCGCCGCCGCCCCGTACACACCGAGGTGAACGACGAGGACGTACAGAAGCAGGTGAAGGAAACACTGGCCCGTCTCACCAACAAGGACAAAGGCCAGAAAAAAGGCGTGAAGTGGCGCAAGGAAAAGCGCGAGGCCAATGCAATGCGCGAACGCGAGGCCCACGAAATGGAAGCAGCCGAAAGCAAGGTGCTCAAGCTCACCGAATTCGTTACGGCCAACGACCTTGCCTCGATGATGAACGTGCCCATCAACCAGGTAATCGGCACCTGTATGAGCCTGGGTGTGATGGTTTCGATCAACCAGCGCCTTGACGCCGAGACAATCAACATCGTGGCCGAGGAATTCGGCTTCCGCACCGAATATGTTTCAGCCGAGGTTGTAGAGGCCATAGCCACCGAAGAAGACCGCGAGGAAGATCTCCAGTCGCGTCCGCCTATCGTAACCGTGATGGGCCATGTTGACCACGGCAAGACATCGCTCCTCGACTATATCCGCAACGCCAACGTTATTGCCGGCGAGGCCGGAGGTATCACCCAGCACATCGGCGCCTACAATGTGAAGCTTCACGACGGCCGCCACATCACCTTCCTCGACACCCCGGGCCACGAGGCATTCACCGCCATGCGTGCACGCGGAGCCAAGGTGACCGACCTCTGTATAATCATAGTGGCCGCCGACGACGACGTGATGCCCCAGACCATCGAGGCCATCAACCATGCCTCGGCTGCCGGAGTGCCTATAGTATTCGCCATCAACAAGATTGACAAGCCGGCCGCCAACCCCGACAAAATCAAGGAAGAACTGGCCGGCATGAACTACCTCGTGGAGGAATGGGGCGGCAAATACCAGAGCCAGGACATATCGGCCAAAAAAGGAATGGGTGTGTCGGAGCTTATGGAAAAGGTGCTCCTCGAGGCCGAGATGCTCGACCTCAAGGCCAACCCCGAGCGCAAGGCCGTGGGCTCGATCATAGAGTCGTCGCTCGACAAGGGCCGCGGCTATGTAGCCACGGTGCTGGTGCAGAACGGCACGCTCCACGTAGGCGACACAATCCTGGCCGGAACCCACTTCGGTAAGGTAAAGGCGATGTTCAACGAGCGCAACCAGCGCATCCAGGAGGCCGGCCCCGCCGAACCCGCGCTGATTCTGGGCCTGAACGGTGCTCCCACCGCAGGCGACACTTTCAACGTGATGGACTCCGAGCAGGAAGCCCGCGAAATCGCCACCAAGCGCGCGCAGCTTCAGCGCGAACTCGGCATGCGCACCAAGAAGATTCTCACCCTCGAGGATATCGGCCGCCGCCGCGCCATAGGCAACTTCCAGGAGCTTAACATAATCGTGAAGGGCGACGTTGACGGTTCAATCGAAGCCCTCTCCGACTCGCTCATCAAGCTCTCCACCGAGGAGATTCAGGTCAACGTCATCCACAAGGCCGTGGGCGAAATCTCGGAAAGCGACGTGGATCTGGCTGCCGCATCCAATGCCGTAATCATCGGCTTCCAGGTGCGCCCGTCGGTAGCCGCGCGCCGCGAGGCCGAGCGTGAAGGCGTAGAAATCCGCCTCTACTCGGTAATCTACCAGGCCATCGAGGAGGTGAAGGACGCCATGGAAGGCATGCTTGCCCCCGATGTGAAGGAAGAGGTGATCGGTACCGCCGAAGTGCTCCAGACCTACCATATATCCAAAGTTGGCACCGTTGCCGGATGTATGGTGCGCGAAGGCCGCATCAAGCGTTCAGCCAAGGTGCGCCTCATCCGCGACGGCATCGTGAAGTACACCGGCGCCCTCGGTTCGCTCAAGCGTTTCAAGGACGATGTGAAAGAGGTCGTGTCGGGCTACGACTGCGGTCTCAACATCTCCGGATACAACGACATCAAGGAAGGCGACATCATCGAATGCTATGAGGAAGTGGAAGTAAAGAAGACGCTCTAAGCGAGCTTCGCCATGCCCACCGCCCATATCAACATAGGATCCAATCTCGGCGACCGCGCCGCCCTCATAGGGCGGGGGGGGCCCGCCCAATACCCCCCGGTTGCGGTGAAACCCGGGGGGCAACCCGGGG
>VSPV01000023.1:0-354 GCA_009775605.1 Paramuribaculum sp. | reverse complement strand
AACAAAAATTATTTATACAAACGTGGGGGCGCGCCCCCCCCCTCCTGGGGGGGGGGCCCCGCCGCCATATCCGCCCGGTTCGCGGTCACAGCCGTGTCGCAGCCGGTGGAATCAGAGCCGTGGGGCTACAGCTCCCCGCACCCCTTTCTCAACATCGGAGTGAACATCGAGATACCGCCCACGCTCTCCTCCCGCCAGCTCATGCTCTCGCTGCTGCAGATACAGAATGAAATCGACGCCGCGCCACACAGGCTTCCCGACGGCTCATACGCCGACCGCGCCATCGACATCGACCTCATCTGCATCGGCTCCCGGGTGTCGGAAGCCGCCGAGAACGGCACTCCCGCCCTCCCC
>VSPV01000022.1 GCA_009775605.1 Paramuribaculum sp. | reverse complement strand
CACAATTTTGTTTTAGGACTATGAATTCTAATATGAAAATGGAATTTTAATTTCATAATTTTTTTATCCATAATTTTTTTATCCTAATAATTGGAGCTATGAAGACAAAAAATGAAAACAAAGAATTAATGCCCCCTGACGCAACAGAAGGTGAAACCGCGCCAAAGATTGAAGCATGCGAAGGTAAAAAACGAGGGGATCGATGCATGTTTGAAACATCTAACGGTACTATGTCAGAAGGGAAATGTGTACCTCGCCATTATGGTTCAGGTTTATACTGTTCTGATCTTAACTTAAAAGATGGGAGCTCTGCAGATCAGATACGGAAATAGAATGAGATATCTCAATAAAATTGTCCGGTAATAAAATTCTTTAATTGAAGATTTTATTACCGGATTTCTATTGCTTTTATGTTACTCCATAAGAGATGCTAAAGACTTCAGATATTCACCCATTAATGGAGCACCATTAAATTCATTCGTAATATTATGGGACTTATCCAAGAACAGCAGCTTTGGAAATGATTTTACGCCCAGGGAGTCTTCCATCTCATCTTCCGAGATACGGTAATGTATTCCTCCGACCTTACGGGCATATGCTTCCCAGGATTTCTCATCGGAGCTTGCATCGCATACATAAATATGGACTATACCATCCCGGTTGGCACAATCGGAGATATTCATGTTTATCCTCAGGATTGAAATACATGGGGCACACCATGTATTCCAGAAATCCACCACCACTGGTTTCCCGGCATGTGTTTTCAGAACTTCCGTCAGATTAAAGGGTTTGCCCTCACCGGCCAGATTGAATAATTGAGACTTATTCTCTTTATTTTTATTGATTTTCTCATCACGTCTGAAAAGTATACCCTTTAGTCCCGATTCCGTGAAATAAGCCGCTATGTTGGTCCTCTGCCTTTCGGTCAGTGGCGAGTTTTCATTTTCCAACTGCGAGATATAAGAAGTGGCCGCAAGTATATCCAATACCGATTGGGACAGTTGTCCCGTAAAAGGAGATAGTTTCATGGCTACTTCTTCCTGCCATTTTCTGATATCCGTTTCCTTTATCGGAGAGATGTTGAAAACGCTTGTATTAAGTAATGAGTTAAAGAAATTATACCTTCCCCAGTATAACGTTGATGTGATATTGTCAAATATGCCTTCGGATCCTAAGAATGAATAAAATTCCGCCGGAACTTCGTCAAGCTCAAGTCCATAGAAGGATTTCGCATCCTTCCGGTAGGTCATTATTCTGCCGGCGATATATCTTCTCATTAGGGATGACTTGAGCGGCCAAACAATACTGTCAGGAAGATTTATAGGGCTCAGTGCGTAGGCCATGCGTCGAGGAAGGAGTGAATCCATCTCGTATTTGAGATATCTTTTCCAGTCGGAATAGACATTTTCCGGGGCAATTCCACTGAAGGTTTCGAAGCGTTCGATAGCTGTGATTATATCCGCGCCTTCATTGTAGTTGATCCATAAACCGTCAGGTCTTTCGAATTGTGCGCCGGAGCACTTTATTGTTATTGCAGAGCCTTGAAATACACCGAAATATAAATATAGCTCATCGTCCTCAGATTGTTTCTTTATGTCAATCCTATCAAAGACTTCTCTGTATCCATTGGGATCGTTGCCTTATACCGGTTCCCGTTTTTAACGAAAGTGGTTTCATTGCGGTTGAATTCACAGTCAAAAAATACGGGAGAGAAGGCTGTTATGGAAAGGCTGTCATTATTATCCGTAACGATCTCTATGGTACAGGAGCCGGATTTTAGATCACTATTTCCGACCGCCCGGAGTATTCCGGCGAAAAGGAATATCAACAGAATAATTGTGTATCTCATAACCTGTGGTCAATTACCTATTATTTTACAAATATAGCAGAATTTTCGATTTCAGGCGTTTCCACATACTAAAAAATCCGGTGTACCCGAAATGGGCACACCGGATTTTCAGAAAGATTGAAATAAACCTTTCAGTATTTGTGGGAGTCTTCTTTCATTTCGCGAGGGGTGATGCCGTGGATGTCCATGCGGTTCCACACATAGGCTATGTAGGCGATCACGAAGGGAGTGATGACGGATACCCAGCTCATTACTTTGAGGGTGAAGAGCGACGAGGAGCTGTTGCGGATGGAGAGCGACGAGGAGGTGTCGAGCAGCGAGGGATAGTAGGGGGTGTCGTTGTATCCGGCCACGAAGAAGAGCGAGAGCACCACGAGCACGGTGCCGATGCCCGACAGCCACACGCCGTAGCGGGCCTTGGTAACCGCTCCGGCAAATATGGCGTAGAGCACGGCCACGGTGCCGACGAGGAACAGCGCGAGCGCCCACCACATCTCCAGATAGTTGTGGAGATATTTGTAGTCAACCCACTCGGCGGAATGGAGTCCGGTGGTCTGCTGGCCGCGGGCGGTGAGCAGAAGGACGGCGAAGAGCACGAAGAACACGGCGAACACCAGACCGTTCACCAGCACGCGGCGGCGGTTGCGGCGCGTGAAATCGGCGTCGTCGCGGATGTTGAACACGAAGTAGAGCGCTGCGTTGGTGCGGGCCAGAAAGAGTACGGCCACGCCCAGCACGAGGTTCTTCCAGTTGAAGATGGCCTCGAAGCCGTGGGTGGGAACCCAGCTCGAGATCACGGGCGATCCGGCATCGAGCAGGTTGGTCTTGGTGACGGTGAATTCGGCGCCGAAGAAGAACATGGCCACAGCCACGCCGAGCAGCAGGCAGCCCACGCAGCCGTTGATGAACAGGAAGCAGTCGTAGGTGCGCGTTCCGAAGAGGTTGCCGGGCTTGGAGCGGAACTCATAGCTCACGGCCTGAAGGATGAAGCTGAACAGTATGAGCATCCACAGCCAGTAGGCACCGCCGAAGCTGGTGGAGTAAAACAGGGGGAAGGAGGCGAAGAAGGCGCCGCCGAACACCACCAGGGTGGTGAACGTGAGCTCCCACTTGCGTCCGAGCGAGTTGACGGTGAGGGTGCGCTGCTCGTCGGTCATGCGCCCCATGAGCATAGACTGTCCGCCCTGGACAAAGAGCAGGAACACCAAGGCTGCGCCGAGCACGGCGATGAGCAGCCACCAATAATTCTGAAGACAATTCAAAAGGTCCATGGACGGTTATTTTTCAGGGTTGTCATAATTTTTTAGCGATCCCTTGGAAATCTGGCGTAGCATTATGCCGATTTCGGCGGCGAGGAAGGCCGTGAACACGGCTGCGAACATCCAGAAAGTGGTCTGCACGGTGCCGGCCGAGATGTCGGATATGGCGGCGGTGCAAGGCATGATGTCCTGGATTATCCAGGGCTGACGGCCCACCTCGGCCGTTACCCATCCGGCCTGGCTGCATACCCATACCACCGGGATGGAGAGCATGCCCGTCCACTGTATCCAGCGGTGACGCATGAGCTGCGGACGGCGGTAGACCAGAATCAGCGTAAGGGCTATCACCAGAGCCAGCAGGCCGCCGGTGAGCACCATGGTGTGGAAGGCATAGAAGGTGATTGCAACCGGCGGCACGCCTTCCTCGGGCGAGTTGAGGTAGCCGTAGCCGAAGTAGCGGTAGTTTTCCTTGAGCACGCGGGCGGCGGAGTCGGCGGCGGCTGTGTTGCCGGCGGCCGAAGCGGCGTCGAAGGCGCGGAGTGCCTCATGGGCCTGCCGTCCTATGGCCATGCGCTGGGCATACGACTCTGCTTTCACGGGATTTCCCTCGGCGTCGAGCATGCGGCCCTCGATGAGGTCCTCGATGCCGGGAACGAATCCGTGGGGATTGTGGGTGGCGAGGAACGAAAGGCCGTAAGGTATGGAGATATGGAACAGATAGGGGTCTTCGTCGTTCGTGGGAGTCTTTTCGGGGTTGAGAATGCCGAAGGCCACTATGCTCTGGCCATTCCCGCCACGGTAGAGACCTTCCATCGCGGCAAGCTTCATGGGCTGCACGCGGGCCACGTCGACGCTCGAGCCGTCGCCCGACCAGAGCGTGAGCAGCATGCCCACGGCGGCCGTCCAGCCGCCCACTTTGATGGAGCTGAGGGCCATCGCCTCGTTACGCCCCTTGAAGAGGAACCAGCAGCTTACGCCTATCACGAATATTCCGGCCAGCACCCAGCCCGAGAACACGGCGTGGCAGAACTTGTGCATGGCCACCGGCGAGAACACCACGGCCCAGAAGTTGTCCATCACGTTGCGCATCTGCGCCGGATCAAACTCCATGCCCACGGGATACTGCATCCATGCGTTGGCCACGAGAATCCACAGCGCCGACAGCGAGGCGCCTATGGCCGTGAGCCATGTGGAGGCAAGGTGAAATTTCGGGCTCACACGCTTCCAGCCGAAGAACATCACGGCTATGAACGTGGATTCCATGAAAAACGCCAGCAATCCCTCGATGGCAAGCGGCGCGCCGAATATGTCGCCCACAAACCAGCTGTAGTTCGACCAGTTGGCGCCGAACTCGAATTCAAGGATAATGCCGGTGGCCACGCCCACGGCGAAGTTGATGCCGAAGAGCAGCATCCAGAATTTTGTGATGGCAAGCCAGCGCTCGCTGCGGGTGCGGTAATAGATTGTCTCCATGATGGCTACAATCACCGAGATGCCCAGAGTGAGCGGGACAAATAGCCAGTGGTACATGGCTGTAAGAGCGAACTGCGCCCTCGACCAGTCGACCACACTGATAAGATTGTCCATAAGAAAAAAAGTAACTTTTATATTATTGAATTTGATTATGTAGCGGTGATAGAGCGAGGCTCAGCGGTGTTCAGGAGTAGGTGGCGGCATGTCGGCTCCCGCGCTGCGGTTGACGAGCTCCTGCCTCACGGCGTCGGCCCGCTCCGTATCCGTATCATAGCGCGTGGCAAGCTCGTCGCGGAAAAAGAACAGCTTGAACACCAGAAACAGTATCGCCACCTTGATGATGATAAGCACCCACAGTGAACGGCCCACCGTCATCGACCGGAAACCGTCCACGTAGAAACGCACCACCCTCCGCGGCAATCCTGCCGCCCTGGCTATCGCATTGCTTATTTTTCCGGAGGGCATAAACGGTAAGAGCTGAACGTAAGTAATGAATATCGTTGCCAAATTATACAATTTGTTCCACTTCTACAAATTCCCGCCCCGAAATCGCCAAAAAAGCCACACCGCCTGCCGACTTTACCGACCTTACAGACACCGACCCTTCGGACAATTCGGACCCTTCGGACTTTACGGACGCTTCTGAGCCTTCTGAGGCTTCCGACCCTTCTGAGACTTCCTACTTGTCCGACCGGTCTGATCGCCCCGAAGGGTCCGAATTGTCCCAAGAGTCCGTAAAGTCCGTAGCGTCCCAATCCCTGAAAACCACCCCCGAATGCCCTCTGCACAAAGAAAGCGCGCGTCTTCCGCAATGGGAAGGCGCGCGCCTTATAATGGGTATTGACTTATTTAGTCAGAGGATGTTATCAGCGAGTGAGTTTGATTGATGAGTACTGGCCGATGGTGTAACCTGTATACTCGCCGGTTGCATTGGAGAATAGACCGCCGATTACAACTGCGTCCTCGGGAATCACAATCTCATTCATTTCGGCATCGAATGTACATTCAACATCAAGATTCATCGAGAAATTTCCTGAGGGATTGCGTCCCAACATAACGGGATAAGCCACACCTACAGGATCTCCATAGTTGAATGCGAGATTGTTGGTCATCATTTTTCCATAACCAAGTTTCATGGAGCCTTTTCCGGTTGCTTCATCATAGGTGAAATCGGTAAAACGAATCATATAATCAGCATCCCCCATCACTCCTGTAAGCCAAAGCTGGTCTCCGAAAGCCGAGGTTCCGGCTGTAGCGGTTTTAAGAGTAAGGTTCAGATCTACCTCGTTTCCTCCGCGGTCAAGGGCCTTGAAATTCCAGGTGCCACACATCATGGTGTAAGGATTATCCGAATTCTCGATAATAACGGTACATGAAGCCTGCGAACCGATTTGTGCTCCAGAGGCTTTGACGATTGTCACATCAAATACTCGGTCAGGATTGATTACTCCGGATTCCCAGTTATTGGCCATTTCAAGGAAACCGGTTGTCTCTCCGGCTGCTATATTCACAGTCTTGGAGGTCACCACATAATCTTTTCCTTCAGTAGCACCTTCCTGATTAGCGCCCGGGGTTGCCTGACGGATTTCTACTGTTACAACAACTTTTCCATTGGTTTCACCATTAACGGCAATAGGCACATAGAAATACTCCTGACTTTCCTCAGTCACAAACTGAGAGTTACCCATCTCTACGGTCACTCCGCTTGCGGTGTTCACACCGCCAAGGAAATTGTTGTCGCCATCGTCTGAACATGCCGTCAGAGTCAGAGCGGCAAGCGCTATGGCAAATATTTTGTTCAATTTCATATCTTTTCAGAATTTGAGGGTTCACTAATTAATAACCGGGATTCTGCTGGCCGGCGACGTTGGGGTTCACGGTGAACTCAAACTGCGGGATAGGCCATACATAGAGATGGTCGCCGGGATTGTAGACAATGTTGTCCATCGAGCTTACTACAATCTGCATTACTGATCCCTTACCGATAGCGTCGAAGCCGGCCTGACGGTCGAAACCGAGTCCCCAGCGGCGGAGGTCGCTCAGGCGGAAGCCTTCACCTATGAGCTCTTTGGCACGCTCCTCGCGGATAGCCTCCACGAGCTGTGCGCCTGAGAGTGTGCGGCTGGTATAGCCCTCGATACGTTTCTCACGGAGATCGTTGAGGTAACCGTTGGCAGCACCTTCGTTTTTAGCAGGGCCATCGGTAGCGCAGGCCTCGGCTGCGATAAGGTAAAGCTCGCTCAGACGGAAAGGTTTGGGTTTGTTCTTGAAGTTGTTGGAGCCTGCGGTTGCAAAGAGGGCCGGGTTGCCGGGGAATTTGGAGAAAGCATATGCTCCAACGGTAAGACCCTGCATTTCCATACGATAGCGCTCGAAGAATGCATCGAGACGAACGTCGCCGTCTTCATAAGCTAAAAGAGCATCGGCAGTGGGGATATAGTCCGACGACTTCTTCTGGGTGTTGTAAATCCAGTTGTAACCAGTGTCAGGACATGACTCAACATTGTCGCTGTAGGGCACAAATATCAGCTCGTTGCCTTCGTCGTTCACCCACAAATCGGCATAATCGTCGATTTCGGTGAGTTCAAACAGGCCGGAGTTAATAACATACTGTGCTTTCGAGAGGGCGGTTGCGTTGTCGCCTGTGAGCAGAGCCACACGGGCCTGGAGGGCGGCTACGGCATAAGAGCTTACATGAATGGCGTTGGGGCCGCAGTTGTCAAGATTGCCTGCATCCTCGTATGCCTTGATGTTGTCGAAGGCTGCTGTCAGTTCGCCGTTAAGAACCGAGAGGGTCTCCGACATGGAGCTGCGCGAGGGATATACCGAGCGGTTTCCGCTGGGTGAATAGGTATCCCAGATCTGAAGTCCGAGGCTGTTGGCATCCGAAGGATTGGTCCAGTGGTCAAGGAGATACCAGTAGGAGTAGCCGCGTACGAAGTGAGCCAGACCGAGATGGTTCTTTAATTCAGTCTTTTCATCGGCGTCAAACTGCTCGTCCTCGAGCATGGCCTCGAGTTTGGGGATGATGAAATTGGCGTCATTGATCATATTGTACATCTCGGTGTAATATGCCTCAATATCACCGTCCGCAGCACTGAATGAACCGGATGAGAACTGGCCGTGGCGGTTTCCGTTTACAATGGTACCGACAAATTTGTCTGCCTGGATTTCAGGGTCGGCGATATAACCGCCAGCCGTATGGGCACGAAGCTGTATGTAAAGACCGACTGAATAGCTGCGCACGTCCTTGAGCGACTGGATAGCCACCTCCTGACCCATGACACCATAGTTATTGGTATCCATCGAGCAGGATGAAAGCAGGGCAGCGGCTGTGACAGCAAGTCCTAAAAATATTTTTTTCATATTGTGTAGATTCTGTTTGTGATGTTTCTAAATCCTTTGAGCATTAGAAAGAAACCTGTATGCCGAACTCATACTGACGGGTGTTCGGGTACTGGAATTTCACCATATTGGTCTGAGGCTCGGGATCGTAGCCGGAGAAGTCGGATACGGTCCAGAGGTTGCGGCCAGTGAAGTGAAGCTGAAGGTCGCTCAGATGGAGCTTTTCGAGAATAGTCTCGGGGAAATTGTAGGTGACGGTAAGGTTCTTCATACGCATGAACGAAGCGTCCTCAAGCCAGCTTGTGTCATCGCCCAGATGAAGTTCCTCACCGAAGCGGGGGATTTCCGTAACCTGACCCGGAGTTGTCCAGATATCAAGCATCTTAGTAGTCTGGTTCCACGCTGTACTCTGACGGCTGTTCTGGATGAAGTAACGGTCATTGTTGATCATGTACTTGCCTGACTGCCATACGAAGTTGGTGCTTACTGCTATGCCTTTCCAGCGTGCGTTCAGTCCGAAGCCGCCGGTCCAGGGTGCATAGGCGGATTTGCCGGTATAAACAGCGGCATCAGCGGGGAACACCTTGGTGGGGTTGTCGTTCTTGTCGAGCCATACCTGGCGGCCGTCGGCGGGATCAACACCTACGTAACGAACCACGTAGTACTGACGGGAAACGTCTCCTACCTTGTCGGCGAGACCGGTAAGGGGTATAGGATTCTCGGTTACGCCGTCCCAAAGCTCCTCTACTTTATTCTTGTTGTAGTTGAAGCCTACCCGGGCGCCTACATACCAGTCGCGGTCCTTGTAGATATCGGCATTGAGTTCAACCTCCACACCGGTATTGCTCATAGAGGCAACGTTGGCAAGGGCTGATTCAACACCCTGTGTCAGCGAGTAAGGCACGTCATACTGCATGTCCTTGGTAACCTTGCGATACCATGTGGCAGCAAGTTTGAAACGGTTGAGGAAACCGAAGTCAAATCCGAGATCGTGGCTGTAGACTTTCTCCCAGGTGAGATCCTTGTTCGAAGCACCGGCAACGCCGATACCGCCTTGTCCTGCATAAGAACCGCCGTAAGCACCAACAGTTCCCTGCCATGCGAAGTTGGGCACGCTTGCGTTACCTACAACACCCCAGCTGTAATGAACGCGGAGGTCGTCGATCCAGTTGATTTCCTCAAGGAACTTCTCGTTCTTGACATTCCACATCACACCGAAAGCACCGAAGTTGCCCCAGCGGTGGCCGGGAGCCAGACGGGAGCTGCCGTCGCGGCGCCATGAGAAATCGAGGAAGTAACGGTTGTCGTAGTCGTAGTTTCCGTTCAGGAAGAATGAGTTGGTGATGACTTCACCGATAGAACGGCTGATATCCGACATCTTGACATTGGTTCCCTGGCTGAGAAGATTGAGGCGCTTATCAGTCTGTCCGGAAGTAAACACACCGAATCCGTTGCTGCGGTCAATAATGGTTTCCTGGCCTACGAGGGCACGGATGTGGTGAAGCTCGGCTACATCAAATGTGTATTCAGCCGTATTGGTATAGGTGAACTGATACTCGCGGGAGAAAGATTCCTGTGCGGAACCGGGGTTGGTATAGCCCTCATTATTCTGACCGATCTTGTCGCCCATGGGAGTATAGAAAGTCTCATAGGGATCGGAGTTGGATGAGAAGCGGCTGTCGTAAGCATAGAGAGCCTGCTGGGCGCGGAAAATAAGACCCTTGATGGGAGTGATCTCCTCGTAGAGACGCATGTCGGCTGTGATGCGGTTGGTATTCCTGTGGGTAATTGTGTACAGCCACTCGGGAGTGGTGAAGTTCGAATAGTGAAGCTTATATGTCTTGCTGCCGAACACGGGGCGTCCCGACTCGTCAATAGTATAATCATAGGGCGAGTCGTAGGGGAATGCCATACGGGCCTGAACCATAGGATTCTCTACATAGATTTTATTGGACTCTTCGACTGTCTCGTGGTTTACTTCCGAAACACGGTAAGCCACATTTCCGCTGAAGCCCATGCGAAGCCAAGGCTTAACTTTTGCTTCCAGAGAGAAGTTAAGGTTGGTACGACGCAGAGCGGAGTGCTCGATGATACCGTCGATATATCCGTGGGTAAGCGACAGATAGTAGCCGAGTTTCTCGGAACCGCCGCGTACTGTAGCGCCGAACTCATACTCAGGAGCATTGTCCTTAAAAAGTTCATCGCGCCAGTTGGTATTGATGCCGTATTCATCAACCACTTTGCGAACCTGATCTGATACAGGCTGGCCGATAATGTCGCGATACTTTACATACTGCTTGGAGTTCATCATCTCCACGTTGTCCTTAACCATGGCCGACCAGCCGTATTTGGCCGATACAGTCACCTTCGCTTCGGTATTGAATTTACCTTTGCGGGTGGTGATGAGGATGATACCGTTGGCTCCACGCGAACCGTAGATAGCGATTGCGGAAGCATCCTTGAGCACCGTCACATTCTCGATATCGTTGGGATTGATCGAGTTGAAAGATGCTGCCGAGATGGGAGCGCCGTCGCATATATAAAGAGGAGTGCTCGACAGCGACAGCGAGTTGATACCGCGAAGGATAACGGACTGGTTGGTAGCGGAGGGGTCGCCGGAGAACGAGTTGATGTTCAGACCGGTAACCTGGCCCTGAAGAGCGTCGAGGAAGTTAGGAGCGGGGGTGTCCTTGAACACCTTGTCGCCTACAACGGCCACATTACCCACAACCGAACTGAGCTTCTTGCCCGAACCGTAACCGGTAACAATAACCTGGTCGAGGTTCACTGCGGCATCGGCGAGAGCGATGTGCATGTTGTCGGTGAGGGGAAGAACAAGTGACTTCATGCCCACATAGGACACGCGCACTTCCTTCACCACTGCGGGATTGACTGTAATTGTGAACTGGCCGTCAGCGTTGGTGACTACACCTGTACTACTGCCAACGGGCATTACAGAAGCGCCGATCAGGGGCTCCTGGTCGGAGGCGCTTACTACCGTGCCGTGGTATGTGCGGTTCTGGGCCGCGCAGACTGCGAACGTCACGATAGCTGTAAGTAATAGAAACAGCTTTTTCATACTAATAAAAATTATACATAATGTTAACTATTCTTCTTTACCTTTTCCATTCTCGGCGCCCGGCGGGAGGCTCCCTGCGGAGCCGGGAACCCGGACTTACCGACTCTGCGGACTTCGCCGGGAGTCTGCGGAGGGTCCGGCTTTACGGACTTTTCCGCTGACGACGGCCCCGGTGGCCGCAAGTTTTTTTCAGCTTTAAGTTCTTTTAAGAAATCCTGTTTTAGAATCTCCAATAACCTATTGCAAGAGATTTGGCAAAATTAACCATATTATCTCAGTTCGCAACACATTTCATCAAATATTTTCCGATTTTAACACTTTTCTCGTCATTTTTGGGGGATTTTTGCTTGCAACATGCTAAAAAATGTCGGTTTTCGCCGTCATTTTGATTGCCGGAGGGTGTGAAACGACCCGTTTTTATCATTTTGCAACGGAAAAGCCGAGTTTTATGGCATTATGCCGCCTTACGCAGCGTTGTAACTTAATTTTACTTAACAGGAACCCCCGCATTTTTACACCTTATTATATAATAGCGCGCCCCGGGGGCTGCGGAAGCCCACAGGCAACTATGATTCGACCCGCAGCATCGGCGCAATCTCCAACGAAATATATCCTCAGCCCTTGCGATTTATCCGGTTATTGAATTCGCGCAGCTCCGCTATCATTTCATCAAAAGGAAGAGACTCTCCATATATCATTTCTTCCTGCATTGTCTCATAGTCTTTCTTCCACTCATCGTATACACTTGAAGGAGGAATAAATGCAAGGGTCGCTTTTTGAAGAGAACTGTAATCAAACCCTTTCAATCCTATGAAAGCCTTGCGGTGCTCGACTACGGCGGCATAAAGATTCTCGTCGCTTAATGCGTCGACAGCCGCCTGGGTGTGAAGCATCCGGTGAATATCATAAAGGTGACGTGACATTCTGTTGACTCTTATCTGCCCTTCATCCTTTGCAAACTCTTCATGAAGCAGGAATATCTTTTCCAGAAATGTGCGTTTAGCCATAACAGCCCGGACGGAGAATTTCGGTTCCGTGAAAACCGCACCGGGAACCGCGCTGTCAACAAGAGAGCCAATCATCACCTCCTCAATAGGCTCCGACATAGAGCGACCACTGATCTCAATCTTGACAACCGGAGGAATGTAACTGACGGGCGAAGCCGCAGGCTCATATTCCACATATACCACTTCTGGATCTGTAGTGCTGACCGGCGTGATATTGACATGAATTCTGAATTTTCCAGGATCTATACCGTCGTCTGTCATCCGCTGACGGAGGTCGTTCTGCAATGTTTCCCGAACGAACGAGCAGGCTGCCCTCCGGAGCTTATCACTTATCTGATTCTTACTGAGGGATCCTTCGAAGCCGAGATATTCGCGGGTGATTCCAATATCGGCATCCTCACTCATGCGCTGAATAACATGCCAGCATTTGCTCAGACTCGTTCCCCCTTTGAAAGAGAGATGGGGGCTGTAAGGAAGGAGAAACAACGCCCGCAGCACTGCCGTCACCCACCAGTCTTTTTCAATTATGGCGGATTTCAACCCAATCTTCGCCTGAAGACTGTCAAGAATCCGGCGCCGTTCCGCGCAGTCTATATCTATAAATTTCATCTCAGTTCCTTTAAGATTTTCTGTACCCATGCCGGTGCAAGAACTATATCGTGAGAAAATTCCTCATCATTTACATTTTTAAGCTGCCTGGCGACAATCTCTTTATCGGCATCGACAACCTTCCCGTTGCCGATTTCCCTGATAGCGGCGACTATGAGCTGCATTTTCTCGCTGCGGTATGCAAAGCGCTTCATGTCGGTGCTTCTTTTGAAAAGGAGGCCTCGACCGTTTCCTATGTGGATGGTGCGGGGTGAGCCGTCAGTGTAATAGACTACGTTGACAGGCATCTGTGATGAGAATCCGAGAACGTTCAATGCCGCCGAACCGGTAGGGACTATTCTACATTTATCCTTTCTGGCTATGGCCTGTGCAATTTTGTCGATGGAGGGATACATTACCCCCATTCCCCATTTTTCATCAATATACGGATAACAGTAAATGCCTTGTGCAAGCCGGATAATAACATCATCATCACAAAGCCTGACCAAAGCGGAACGTATTGTGTCGCTGCTTTCCATGGCAGAAAAGTCGTCAGGAAAGAAGATATGTCCCCTCCCTTTATTCTCAATTGCAGTCTTTATATAGTCGTATCCGCTCATAAAGATTCGATTTGCCACAAATTTATGTGATTTTTGTGGCAAAGACAAATATCAGCCCCATAGATTTCGGAGATCATAAAGAGCTCGGACGGCTCGGAGGCCCCTGGATGGCTCCGAGGGAGAAGGAGGCGGTGGAGTTTTACCGAAATATTATTATATTTGCGGTATAATAATCAATTTGCCATGATCAATAAGCCATTCATCATCGCGGCCATAGCAGCTATGGCCATATTGTCGCCCGCCAATTGTCCGGCAGCACAGCCGGCAGCCAAGGGGGGCCTGTCGCCGGAACTCTTAGAGCAGCTTCGCGCCAACTACACTCCTTCAGTGCCTGAAAAGGCGCTGCGCAACGCACTGGCAACCAACACAATCGACGCGCTCGCCGGAAACGCCGACGCTCTTTCGCGCCCGGTTGACTACAAGCATTTCACCCACCGCGTGCCTTCGAAGGGCATCACCAACCAGCGCTCGTCGGGCCGCTGCTGGCTGTTCACGGGCCTCAACGTGCTCCGCTCGCAGATGATGAACCAGCATAACCTGCCCATGCTCGAGCTTTCGCAGAACTACAATTTCTTCTACGACCAGCTTGAGAAAGCCAACCTGTTCCTGCAGTCGGTGGCCGAGACGGCAGCAGACCCGATGGACTCCCGCCGCGTGGAATGGCTGTTCAAGAATCCGCTGAGCGACGGCGGCCAGTTTACCGGCCTGAGCGACAATATAATGAAATACGGAGTGGTACCGGCCGAGGCGATGCCCGAAACGGCATCGAGCAACGCCACATCGGGACTGAACCGCGCGCTGTCAACGCTTCTGCGCCGCGACGGCCTGGCACTGCGCCAGATGAAAGCCAAGGGAGCCACCGACGCCCAGATGCAGACGGAGATCAACCGTATGCTGGGCGACGTGTACCACGTGCTGGCACAGACCCTCGGGCAGCCGCCGGTGGAATTCACCTGGACACGCCGCACCGCAGCAGGCACGGAAGTGGACACCCGCACCTACACTCCTCAGGAATTCTACTGCGAATATGCCGGCAACAACCTGAAGGACAACTACGTGATGCTGATGAACGACCCGTCGCGCCCCTACTGGAAGCTCTATGAGATAGACCTCGACCGCCACACATTCGACGGCAAGAACTGGACCTACGTGAATCTACCCGTGGACGAAATCAAGAAAATGGCCATCGCATCGCTGGCCGACTCCACAGCAATGTACTTCTCGTGCGACGTCGGCAAGGACTTCAACCGCAAACGCGGACTCCTTGACCCCGACAACTACGACTACGGCTCGCTGCTGGGCGTAGACATGAAGATGGACAAGGCCGACCGCATCCGCTCGTTTGCCTCCGCATCATCCCACGCCATGACCCTCGTGGCCGTGAATCTCGACAAAAACGGCAAGCCCGACCGCTGGATGGTGGAGAACAGCTGGGGCCCCGGTGTGAACGACGGCCATCTGGTGATGACCGACCCGTGGTTCGACGAATACATGTTCCGCCTGGTGGTTGACCGCAAATACGTTCCGGCCAAGGTGCTCAAAGTGCTCGAGCAGCAGCCCACCGTGCTCCCCGCGTGGGACCCGATGTTCGCCCCCGAAAACTGACCGCGCACGGCGATTTGTCTGTTTAAGCAATATTGACTATCTTAGCTGAACTTTCGTAACCGAAACTCAATTATATCCACGTAACCTCAAACTCTTCACTGAAAGATGTCAAAAGTAATAATCATCGGCTGCGGCGGCGTGGGAACCGTAGTGGCCCACAAATGCGCCCAGAACCCCGAAGTGTTCACCCACATAGTGCTCGCCTCACGCACCCGCTCAAAGTGCGAGGAAGTGGCCCGCAAGATAGGCGGCGGACGCATAACCACCGACCAGGTCGACGCCGACTCCGTTGAGCAGCTGTGCGAGCTCTTCAACCGCCACAAACCCGACATAGTGATAAACGTGGCTCTCCCCTATCAGGACCTCACCATAATGGAAGCGTGCCTGAAATGCGGCGTGAACTATCTCGACACCGCCAACTACGAGCCCAAGGACGAGGCACACTTCGAGTACTCGTGGCAGTGGGCCTACCGCAAGCGCTTCGAGGACGCCGGCCTCACCGCCATACTGGGTTGCGGCTTCGACCCCGGAGTGTCGGCCGTATTCACCGCCTACGCCGCCAAGCACTATTTCAAGGAGATGGAATACCTTGACATAGTCGACTGCAACGCCGGCGACCACGGCAAGGCATTCGCCACCAACTTCAACCCCGAGATAAACATCCGCGAGATAACCCAGAACGGCCGCTACTGGCAGGACGGCAAGTGGGTGACCACCGGCCCGCTGGAAATCCACAAGAGCCTCACCTACCCCAACATAGGCCCGCGCGAGAGCTATCTGCTCTACCACGAGGAGCTCGAGAGCCTGGTGCAGAACTTCCCCACCATAAAGCGCGCGCGCTTCTGGATGACATTCGGCCAGGAATACCTGACCCATCTGCGTGTGATCCAGGACATAGGCATGGCACGCATCGACCCCATCGACTATCAGGGAATGAAAATCGTTCCGCTGCAGTTCCTCAAGGCCGTGCTGCCCAACCCGCAGGACCTCGGCGAGAACTATCACGGCGAGACCTCGATAGGCTGCCGCATATCCGGCGTGGACAAAGACAACCAGCACCTCACCTACTACATCTACAACAACTGCAGCCATGAGGAGGCCTACCGCGAGACCGGCATGCAGGCCGTGAGCTACACCACCGGCGTGCCCGCAATGATAGGCGCCATGATGTTCCTCACCGGCAAATGGAACAAGCCGGGCGTGCACAACGTGGAGGAATTCGATCCCGATCCCTTCATGGAGCAGCTCAACCTTCAGGGCCTTCCCTGGAACGAGGTGTTCAATCTCGACCTCGAAGTGTGACCCCGCGCCACACACCCTGACATATCACCGCCGGCAGTGTCGAACGTTAGAAATGAAAACCGTCGACGCCGCCGGCGTGTTATAATTGAGTAGTATAAACCATCACGTCATCATGGCAAAATCATCCATCATCAGGCGCATAGCCACTGCCGCGGGATGCCTGGCGGCACTCACGGGCGCCCTCACCTCATGTTCACCCGACCAGGTGAACCTGCTCTCAACCGTTCCCGACTCCGCTCCGGCCGTAATGACCTTCGACGCCGGGCGCTTCTTTCCGCTTGCCGGGCTGACGGCCGACGGCGCCACGCTCACGGCCGAGAAATCCATAGCCGGATCGCCTTTCGACCTCTCGCCGCTCGGCACCGAGGGCTACAACGCGCTGATGCACAGCATAGACGGCAGCCATCTGGTGTTCTTTGTCGACGCACGGCGCACGCCTTTCCTCACGTTTGAGATCACCGACCTGAAGGCCTTCGAGAAATTTGCCGGCGAATACGGCGAGTCCGAATCGTCGCAGGGATTCAAGACCTGGACGGCTCCCGACGGCCTGAAGATAACCCTGCGCGGCGCTCAGGGATGGATAAGCCGTGACCCGCAGCCGGGCGCATCGCTCAAGGCCGTGCTCGACGACGCCGCGCAGCAGTCGGTAATGCAGTCTATCGGCGTGGCCAACGCCCTGCAGGACAACTCGCAGCTGTTCAACTTCGAGCTCAACACGGGCGACGAATACCGCATCATGGCCCAAGGCATGGAAGACTCCGAACGCCTCGGAATCGACTTCCGCGCCATGAAGCCCGACGGCGAACTGATGGAACTCACCCAGACGCAGACCGTAGCCGAGGATTTCCTGCGCTACACAGGCCCCGAAATGACCATAGTGGCGGCAGCCGGACTCAGGCCGGAATTCACCTCGTCGGTTGACTGGAACGCCGTGGCTACCGCCGTAGAGAACATAACCGGTCTCGGAGCCTCGCCCCTCACCATGCTGGCTCCGCTCATGGCCGACGTGGACGGCACCGTGGCCCTGGCAATGGGACCGGTGAGCGAAGAGGCCTGGGAAGAACCCTCGCTCGCCACATGGCACATCATGCTCATGGCCCACATGCCCATGGAGAAAATCCGCTCCGCGCTTGACACCTTCTCAGGCTATTTTGCCTTAGGAGGCCTGAAACCGACCACCGACGCGCGCACCGGCATGATGACCGTGCCATTCTACGGCTCGACGCTCCGCCTGGGCCCCGTTGACGGCTACCTCGCCATATCCAACACCCCACTGCAGCCCGTGGAGCAGAACTCGCTCACACCGGTGTTCAACGGCAAGCAGGGTGCCCTCTCCGCCAAGCTGCCGGCGCTTGACTTCGTTCCCGGCATGCAGAAAGGCATGAACATAGAAATGCAGCTCGAGACACAGCGGCTCTACGTGAGGCTGATGCCCGTCGACAAGACCTCGCCCGCGCTCGGCTCCGTGCTGGGGCTGCTCGTCACCTTAGCCCTATGATTGACAGCATAACGCTTGACAACGTACTGCCGCGCGCTTTCGCCGGCATGGAAAATGACGATCCGGTGAAATCGTCGGAGGTATGGCTGAAGCGGATAAGCTTCAGCCGTCCCGGATTCTATATGGTCGAGGCCGAATCGGGCGCCGGCAAATCGTCGATGTGCAGCTTCATCTACGGCTCGCGCGGCGACTACAGCGGCGACATCCTCTTCGACGGACGCTCCGTGAGGCAGATCGGCACCGATGAATGGTGCCGTCTGCGGCAGCGCGCCATAGCCTACCTGCCGCAGGAGCTGATGCTGTTTCCCGAACTCACCGTGATTGACAACATCGAGATAAAGAACCGCCTCACCCGCCATAAATCCGAGCGCTGGATACTCGAGACCCTCGCGGCTCTGGGAATCGAGAAGAAAGCCGCAGTACCTGCCGGGCAGCTCTCGGTGGGCCAGCAGCAGCGCGTGGCGATAGTGCGCACGCTCTGCCAGCCGTTCAACTTCCTGCTTCTCGACGAACCCGTGAGCCACCTCGACGAGCGCAACAACGCCGCCGTGGCAAGCATAATAGAAGCCGAGGCCCGCGAGAACCACGCCGCCGTGATAGCCACCTCGGTCGGCAACAAGATAAAACTACCGTTCACCACCACAGTATGCCTATGAAAGCAGCATCGGCCCTCCACCGCCTCCTGAGGCGCAACATAAGCGCGGCACAGCTCACAGGCTACGCCCTGGCCAACCTCGTGGGGCTGGCGCTGGTGGCCATAGCCGTGCAGTTCCACTCCGACGTCAACTCCGTGATGGAGGCCGAGGATTCCTTCACCTCGCGCGACTATATAGTGATTTCGCGGAAAGTATCCGGTCTTGGATCGCTCACGGGAGGCCGGACCTCATTCTCCCCCGCCGACATCGCCGACATCGAGGCACAGCCCTGGGTGCGCCGCACGGGAAGCTTCACAGCCTCGGGATTCAACGTGGCAGCCACGGTCGACGTGGGCTCGCAAGGAATGTCGACGGCGTTGTTCCTCGAATCCATCCCCACCGAATTCTTCGACCGCGTGCCGCAGGGGTGGGACTACACTCCCGGGAGCGGCAAACCCGTGCCCGTGATAGTGAGCAAAGACTATCTCACCCTCTATAACTTCGGTTTCGCCTCGTCGCGCAACATGCCGCGCGTGAGCGAGTCGATGATAGGCATGCTCCCCATCAGGCTCTCGCTCAGCGGAGCGGGACGGCAGCAGTGGGTCGACGCCCGCATAGCCGGATTCTCCTCGCGCCTCAACACCATAGCCGTGCCCGAGAGCTTCATGGAGTGGGCCAACTCCACATTCGCCGACAACGGCGCCCCCGACCCCACCCGCCTCATAATCGAAGTGAACTCCCCCGGCAATCCCGCCATAGAGAAATATCTCGACAGCCACGGCTATGAGGCCGCGGGCGACAACGCCACCTCGCGCCGCGCCTCCTATTTCCTGAGCGTGGTTACTGCCACAGTGCTCGCCGTGGGTTCGGTGATATGCATCCTGGCGTTTGCCATCCTCACCCTCAGCATATTCCTGCTGCTGCAGAAAAACAGCGAGAAGATACGTTCGCTGATGATGCTGGGCTACACCCCGCGTGCCGTGGCGTCGACCTACTTCACCCTTGTAGGGGCAATAAACGCCGCTGTGCTCGCCGGCTCAGTGGGGCTGATGCTGCTGGCATCGCGCCTGTGGCGCGGCCCGCTTGCCGACATGGGCATAGGCAGCGCTTCCCCCTCTGTAGCCATCGCCATAGCCGCCGCGATAGCCGTGGGCATCACCCTGCTTAACTTCGCCGCCATTACACGCATTATAAGAAAACGGTTCCCGCAACCGCATAAAACCAAGCAAACCCACTGAATATGAACGACAATATCATAAGCAAAGAAACATCTGAACGCGCCATCCTCGTGGGGCTCGTAACTCCCCAGCAGAACGAGCAGAAGGCGCTCGAATACCTTGACGAACTGGAGTTTCTGGCCGACACCGCCGGCGCGGTGACCGAAAAGAAATTCCTCCAGAAACTCGGAGGCCCCGATTCGCGCACATTCGTTGGAAAAGGCAAGCTCGACGAGATAAGGCAGTATGTGGAGGACAACGAGATTGGCATGGCCATATTCGACGACGACCTCACCTCCAAGCAGGTGGCCAACATAGAACGCGAGCTGAAAATCAAGATTCTCGACCGCACGAGCCTGATTCTCGACATATTCGCCAAGCGCGCGCAGACCGCCAACGCCAAGACGCAGGTGGAACTGGCGCAGTACCAATACCTGCTGCCGAGGCTCACGCGAATGTGGACCCACCTCGAGCGCCAGCGCGGCGGTATAGGCATGCGCGGCCCCGGCGAGACACAGATAGAGACCGACCGCCGTATTATCCTCGACAAAATCTCGCGCCTAAAGGAGGAACTGCGCCATATCGACCGCCAGAAATCCATGCAGCGCAAAAACCGCGGCAAGCTCACCCGCGTGGCGCTGGTGGGCTACACCAACGTGGGCAAATCCACGCTCATGAACCTGCTGAGCAAAAGCGATGTATTCGCCGAAAACAAGCTCTTCGCCACGCTTGACACCACTGTGAGAAAAGTAATAATAGACAATCTGCCCTTCCTTCTCACCGATACCGTGGGCTTCATCCGCAAACTTCCCACCCATCTGGTGGAATCATTCAAGTCAACGCTCGACGAGGTTCGCGACGCCGACCTTCTGGTGCATGTGGTTGACATCTCACATCCCAACTTCGAGGAGCAGATAGAAGTGGTGAACCGCACGCTCACCGACGTGTGCGAGGGTGCCGACAAGCCCATGATAATGGTGTTCAACAAAATCGACGCATTCAGTTTCACCCCCAAGGACGCCGACGACCTCACCCCGGCCACGCGCGAGAACATATCGCTCGACGAACTGAAAGAGACCTGGATGAACCGCATGGGCGACGACGTGGTGTTCATCTCCGCCAAAAAAGGCATCAATATCGACGAGCTCAAACAGAAAATCTACGAGAAAGCAAAGCAGATTCACCTGACCCGCTTCCCCTACAACGACTTCCTGTTTCAGAAATACGACGACCTCGAGGCTACAGACGAGAACCCGGCTGAAGCCACAGAAGAATAAATTGTCACCTCACGGGAGGCTCATTCGCGGCCTTCCCTTTTAGGATTGGCGGGGAACCAGCCGCGGGCCACACGCTCACGCTGTTCCCCGATTTCCTTTATGCTCCAGAACGAGGAGAAAGCCAGAACTCCGAGCAGCGTGGACCACATATTGTCCTCGACCATAAAGGCAGCGACGGCAGCTATTATGCCCATGATGAGAAAAGCGTATCTCACACGCAGGCCGAAATAGTAGTAGCCCTTGATCATCAGCGGATGGAAAAGTCCGATAATCAGGAATGTGAAAAGGCCGGCCGTGATGCCGAAAAGATGGTATTGCGATAAAAATTCAGTCATGATAAATAGCATTGCGAGTTAGAAAGTCAGGATTCGCTGCCGGTTCACCAGCCGCCTGAGGCGCCGCCGCCACCGGTCATGCCGCCACCGAAGCTTCCGCCACCGAAACCGCCTCCGCCTCCCCCGCCGAAGCCGCTTCCGCCACCCACTATCACCACGGGAGCGGCAAGTTTGGCTATTGTGTAAGGCCGGGAAACATGCTTGCCGCAGTTGCGGCAGAGAAACAGGCGTTCGCCGCGGCCCTCGCGGGCTGTTGTGGGCTGCGCTATTATGCGGTTGCCGGCGGGAGCGAGAGTGCGCGCATGGCAATAGGGACACTCCGAGTAGCTTGAAGAGCGGTTCACATAGGGAATCACATCCTTCTCGCCGCACTGCGGGCAGAGCCACACGTCATAATCTATGGAATTGAGACGCTCCTCCAGATCCTGTGCCGGAGTAAGGTAATTATTGTCGGTAACTTCGTCGAGCTTTCGCATGGCGTGGCCGCAGTTGGGGCAATTGCGGGCATGGTTACGGATACGCTTCATCACAAACGTGAGCCACAGATAGGCCACCACAGGGAGTCCGAGACCGAAGAAAGTCAGGAACAGAGCCACAGGCTTCAGATTGTTGAGGCGCCGGTAACGCTCCGGCTCGGGAAGCTTGCGGGTGGACACCACGGTGTACCCAACTACCAGCAACATGCCTATGAGAATCAGCACAGCACACCTTACCACGAACGCCCACACCGAGGCGGCGGTATCGCCGAAGTCGACGGAGCGCGAGTTGTTGGGTATCCCGGACCGGATTTCATCTGCGGCCACGGGGTCGGTGAGCACCTTGTCCACGCGGTCTACGGCCGCTATAATGCCGGAATCATAGTCACCTTCACGGAAATGCGGAATGGCATCGTTGCGGATTATGCGTCCGCATACGATATCGGGCAGAACGCCCTCCAGACCGTAGCCAGTGCGCATCACCATGCGCCGGTCGTCCTTCAGGAGCAGGATGAGCAGACCGTTGTCGCGGTCTTTCTTACCCATGCGCCAGTCGGAGAAAAGCTCCGTGGCGAATCCGTCGGGATCATAGCCGTCATCTATGGCATCAAGCGCCACTACAATCGGTTCGGCAGTGGTAGTCTGCCATATCCGGGCAAGCTGTGCATTGAGCGTGGCCTCGGCCTGAGGCGACAGCACGCCGTCGGGGTTGGAGACATAGCGGGTAGAATCGGCCACATGCACGTTAGGCACATCGGAAGGAGTATATGTGCGGGCGGTGACAGAAGCCGCACACAGCATAAGGGATATTATGACAAGTATCTTTTTCATTTTATAATATAAGAGAGTCTTCGGGAAGTGAGGGTCAGTGGGCCTGCAGCCAGTTGTCGCCTGTGTCCATGGATACCTCGAGAGGCACGCGTCCCGAGTATGCGCCCTCCATCTGACGGCGCACAAGCTCCTTCACGGCCTCGAGTTCGTCGGGCACCACATTGAATATCAGTTCGTCGTGCACCTGCATAATCATGCGGCTGCGCATGTTGCGCTCGGTGAGCTCACGGTAGATGCGCACCATCGCCACCTTGATTATGTCGGCGGCGGAGCCCTGCAGAGGCGCGTTGACGGCGTTTCGCTCGGCATAGCCCCTCACGGTGGCGCTGCGGCTGTTGATGTCGGGAAGCATGCGGCGGCGCCCCATGACGGTGGTCACATATCCTTTGTCACGCGCGGTGTCTATGGAGGCGGCTATATAGTCCTGCACCTTGGGATAACTGCGGAAATACCCTTCAATCAGCGCTTTTGACTCGGCGCGGGGAATTCCGAGGCGTTCGGAAAGTCCGAAAGCCGAGATGCCGTAGATTATGCCGAAATTGGCGGTCTTGGCGTTGCGGCGCTGATTGTCGGTGACATTCTCTATCTCCTCATGATATATCTTGGCGGCAGTGGCGCGGTGGATGTCGGCGCCCGACAGGAACGCCTCCACCATATCGGGGTCACCGCTCATGTCGGCCATCAGGCGCAGCTCTATCTGGGAATAGTCGGCGCTTAGGAATATATCGCCCGGATCAGCAATGAACGCCTTGCGTATCTCGCGGCCGTCGTCGCTGCGCACCGGGATGTTCTGCAGATTGGGATTGGTGGACGACAAGCGTCCGGTGGCCGTTACCGTCTGATTATAAGAGGTATGGATTTTTCCGGTGCGCGGATTTATCAGTTCGGGAAGAGCGTTGATATATGTAGCCACCAGTTTGCGCAGTGCCCTGATGCGGAGAATGAGGTCAACAATCGGATATTCCGAACGATACTTTTCGAGAATATCCTCGGTGGTGGAATAGAATCCGCGCTTGGTGCGCTTGGCAGACGGGTCAATCTTCATCTGGCCGAAAAGTATGTCGCCCACCTGCATGGGGGAGCCTATATTGAACGTGCACCCGGCCATCTCGTAGACGCGGCTTTCCATTTCGGCAAGACGCGCGGTGTAGCTTCTTGACAGTTCGGTGAGTTCCTTCACGTCGACCCTCACGCCGGTCCATTCCATTTCGGCGAGCACGCGCGTAAGGGGCAGCTCCACATTCTCCAGCAGAGAACGCATGTCCATGGCGTCAATGCCGGCGTCGAGCTTCGGATGCAGCCGCAGTGCCACGTCGGCCTCCTCGCAGAAGCGCTGCGATATATCTTCGACCGTAGGAGTATAGTGTTTGGCGGGTGCGGGGAGCATATCATAAGAGAGATATGTCCGTGCAAGCATCGGCAGCGTGTGCTTTGCCTCGGGATCAACGAGATAATGGGCAACGGCAGTGTCGAAATAGGGCGCCTCCAGTTCGATTCCCGCGTTTTTCAGCAGCAGGATATCGCGCTTTATATCACCGGAGCAGAGCACCGTCTTTCCACTGAAAAGAGGCGAGAGCAGCGCCAGGCGCCCGGGCCGTGCCACATCCAAAGGCACATAGAACGCTTTTCCGGCCTCAGGGGCCACAGCCACGCCGAGCAGACGTGAGGTCATAGCGTCGTCGCCCGAGGCATTCAGAGCTATTCCCGCCGCGGATGCATGCGAGGCCTGCTCCACGGCCTCGGCCACCAGCGCGTCGCTGTCGGCAATGGCATAGAGATGCGTGAAAGTAGTGATGCTTTCAAAGTTATCAAACACCTGCGCCGCTGCCGTGCCGTCCGCATCCCCCCCTTCGGCGAAATCAAACAGCGAGCCCATGGCTCCCGGAGCCGGGGCAGACGGCTGCGCGGGCTGCGTTGCGGCTGTAAGGCGTGTGAGGAACGTGCGGAACTCAAGCTCCTTATAAAGCTTTATGAGTGCGTCGGTATCAAGATCGCGACGCACGAGGGTTTCGGGAGTGATGTCGCCCAGAGGCACGTCGGTCTTGATGGTCACGAGGAACTTCGAGAAGAGTATCTGGTCGGCGTTCTCGGATACCTTGCGCTGCAGGGCGCCTTTGAGTTCGTCCTTATGCTCTATCAGATTCTCCACCGAGCCCCATTCGGCAATGAGTTTCGAGGCTGTCTTCTCGCCCACGCCCGGACATCCGGGAACATTGTCGGAGGCATCCCCTTCAAGAGCCAGGAGGTCGACCACCTGCTGCGGCCGCTCTATGCCGTAGCGCTCGCACACCTCCCGTGGGCCACGTATCTCCGCTCCTTCTCCTTTGAGCGGCGGACGGTACATCTTGACGCTGTCGGTCACCAGCTGGCCGTAGTCCTTGTCAAGCGTCATCATATAGGTGGTGAATCCCTCTTCCTGCGCCATGCGGGAGAGAGTGCCTATCACGTCATCGGCCTCGAAGCCGTCCACCTCCACCACCGGAATGCGGTAAGCCTCGAGAATTTTCTTGATATACGGAATGGCGTCCGTTATGTCCTCGGGCTGTTTGTCACGCCCGGCCTTATATTCGGGATAAACCTCGTGACGGAATGTCTGGCCGTGCGCGGGGTCGAAACAGGCGGCTATGTGTGTGGGATTCTCCTTGCGCAGAAGTTCGTCGAGCGTATTGCAGAAGCCGAAAATAGCCGATGTGTTGAAGCCCTTGGAGGTAATTCTCGGAGAGCGTATCAGTGCATAATAGGCACGGTATATCAGAGCGTATGCGTCGAGCAGAAACAGGCGTTTTTCGTCCATTGTCTTTTATCTTTTACTTATATGAGAGGATAAAAGTAGTAATTATAAACAATCCTGCCAACCATAAAATGGTGCACGGGACGCTGATTTGCAAAATTTTTAGTAATTTTGCCGGAGTTTACGCCGCTCTATGAACGCATTAGAATCTATCAGGCAACGAATCAGACCCGACCTCGACCGGCTCAACCGGTTGATAGCCGAATCGTTACGCTCATCAAAACCCATGATGAACACCATCGTGGAAGGCTATCTGAAGTCAAAGGGCAAAATGATACGTCCGATTCTGGTGATTCTCACCGCAAGAATGTTCGGCGAGGTAAATGACCGCGTGATGGCCTCGGCAGCCGCAGTGGAGATGCTCCACAACGCCTCGCTCATCCACGACGACGTGATCGACGAGACAAAACTGCGCCGCGGATATGCCACCGTAAATTCAATCTGGGACAACCATATCGCCGTGCTTGTGGGCGACTTCTTCACCGCCACCGCCCTGCACCATTCGCTCAACACCGCCGACATACGCATAGCCGAGGTAATCTCGCAGCTCGGACGCCAGCTGTCACTGGGCGAAATAGACCAGATTTCCACCGCACGCGACCATCTTCTTTCCGAGGAATCCTACTTCAAGATCATATCCAACAAAACAGCGTCGCTCTTCGTGAGCTGCGTGAGAATGGGAGCCTACTCTGTGGGAGTGGACGACTCGCGCCTGAAGCTTATGGAGGACTACGCGGAGCTGCTGGGTCTCTGCTTCCAGATAAAGGACGATATTTTCGCCTATTTCTCCGACGAGAAGATAGTAAAGCCCACCGGCAACTACCTGCGCGAATGCAA
>VSPV01000021.1 GCA_009775605.1 Paramuribaculum sp. | reverse complement strand
TCGCGGAGGGGTTCAGTGGCGGGTTACGAGGCGTATGTTTTCTGCGCTCAGTGCCATGATTTCATGGGGGGAGGTGGCGCGGGCGGCGGCAACGCGGGTGGCTACTTCTGAGATGTCAACGGGAGCGTCGTCGGTTTCGATGAAGAGGCTTTCCGGCGGAATCGTCGCGGCGGTGAGTGGATTGAAGCGGTAGCCGAGCGATATTCCCAGGCCGCGGTTGAGAAGCTGTCGGCAATGCTGAGGGTTTCCGCGGAATCCGTGGATGATCCAGGGTGTTTCGGGGCGCAGAAGGCGCTGTTGCTCCAGAAGCGCGTCCCATGCTTTCACGCAGTGTATTATCAGCGGTTTTCCCAATCTTTCGGCAAGCAGGGCCTGATGGCGGAATATCCGGGTCTGTATCTCGGCCGATGGGCCGCGCAGAGTGTCGAAACCGGCTTCGCCTATGGCTACTACCCGTGGGTCTGTGGCGAGTTCGTCAAGGTGCTCTATCTGCCCTTCCGAAGCGTGCCAAGGGTGTATGCCCACGCTCTGGAGCTGCGGAGCGTCAAGCAGCGTGAGGGTGGCGGAGCGGTCGGTGATGGTCCCGAGAGATGGCGCATGTGAATGAAGATTGCAGATCATGGGAAAAAACTGGCTCAGCGTGGTTATTACGGCACCGGGTCATAGCCGGAGCCTCCCCACGGATGGCAGCGCAATATGCGGCGCAGGGCCAGCCAGGTGCCTTTCAGCGGCCCGTGTTTCATGATGGCCTCGATGGCATACTGGCTGCAGGTGGGCGTGAAGCGGCATACTGCCGGAAACATCGGCGATATGCACAGTTGATAAAACCTTATGGGGAGAATCAGCAGGCGTCGCAGCATTGTCTGATACGGTCCATTATGCGCCTTACGGAGCGGCAGGCGTCGGCATACGATGTCAGTTTGTCGGCCACATACACAAAGGCTATCTCCACTCCCAGACGGCCGTCGGCGCGGCGGTCGGTGAGACGGTAGGCCTCGCGCATGAGCCTGCGCATCCTCACGCGGTCCACGGCATGGCGGAGCCGCTTCTTTGGCACGGATATCAGGAATTTGTTGCAGCGGCGTCCCTCATCTTCCGGTCGGCGCCAGACGGCTCTCCACGGATAGGCCATGACTGACTGCCCGGGATGCTGTTTGCGTGCTTCCGGGCTGAAGAGAGATTCGATGGCTGTCAGGCTACAGAGTTTCTCGCACTTATATAGCCTGTTACCCTTCAACGCTGCTTTCTGCGGGAGTTTCAAGGTTCTCGCTCAGGAACATGTCGAGAGCGGCGGTCATCGACGGAGCTTTTACTGACGGCGCCTCCATGTCCAGACGCAGGCCGGCATCTTTCACGGCCTTTGCCGTGGTGGCGCCGAAACAACCTATCTGTATGTCGTCCTGTTTGAATTCGGGGAAGTTCTTCAGGAGCGACTTGATTCCCGAGGGGCTGAAAAACAGAAGCATGTCGTAATCGAATGGTTCGTCGGGACCGAAGTCATTGCTTACCGTGCGATACATGATGGCCTTGGTGTAGTCGATGTGGTTTGCGTCGAGCACATTGGTGTCGTCCTTATGCACATCGCTCACGGCAAAGAGATATTTCTCCTTGTTGTGCTTGAGCAGGAACGGCACGAGGTCATCGAGTTTTCCCGTGGTACCGTGGAAAATCTTGCGCTTGCGGTACACTATGTATTTCTGCAGATAGAGGGCAATCGACTCGGTGGTGCAGAAATACTTCATTGTGTCGGGAATAGTGATTCGCATCTCCTCGCAGAGACGGAAATAATGGTCAATTGCTGTCCTGGCCGTGAATATCACGGCGGTGAAATCGGAAATAGCTATTTTCGACTGACGGAATTCCTTGGCGGTGAGACCCTCCACTTTTATGAAAGGTCGGAAATCAATCTGTATGCCGTACTTTTCGGCTATTTCATAGTAAGGTGACTTATCGGATGCGGGCTTGGGCTGTGATACCAGAACTTTCTTAACTTTCACGTCAGACAATAATTAGGTTTATGCTTTACATAAATTTACAGAGAAAGAAAATTCCTCGTCCGCAGACAAGGATAGGGATAATTTCCAGACTGCAAAGGTACAAAATAAAGTAGAATAACGAGAATACATTCTCGTAAAAAATTCTAAATCCCTTGATTATGAATATAACACGGGCGGTGATATACAGCAATACTCCGATAGTGCAGAGGGTGCCGGAGATATTTGGATTGAAGAGCGACAACAGCGCGGGAACCGCCATCAGTATTCCCATCAGCGACTGTGAAGCGTTGAAGCCGCGTATCCACTGCGTGCGTCCCGCATTGCCCGTGAAGGCGAACCCCACGGTCTGGTAAGCGCTCAGCTGGAATATGTAGAGCAATATGGCCGCTCCGCTAAGGATGGCTATGCTCACGAAGCTCCCCGGAGTAGGGATACCTGCTCCCTGAAGAGCTGCATAAGTCATTATGCCCTCGCAAAGACAGGTGAGAAGCAATAGCGAGATCATCACGCGTTCTTCGCCCACGGTATGCTCGTCGAAGGCATTGTCGCGCACACGCACGCTGAACAGGTTCTGCCATACCGACTTGAAGTAGGAGGAGAAGTGGCGGAAATTTACCGCTATTATCAGGAACACTGCAAGCACAAGGCTCATCACCCCCGTGTCGTAGCCCGGAAGCGGATGGCGTGGAATGGCCTCCAGGCCCCGGGTATAAGGTACAACCCCGGTGCGTATCCACGGTATTGCCACCGTGGCCGGAGCCTCGTTGAAAGAGCACGTGGAATCCTCACCGGCGCGTGGCTGCACCGCTGTCGCGACAGCCGCGGCGGCTATGGAGTCGGTCGGTGTAATCGGCGTGTAAGGCATCAGTGGATTTTCTGTGGAAAGGTTGTGATGTCAACAGGCTTCAGGGCCAGTTCTATGGCTTCGCGGGGCGTGGAAGCAACATCCCACAGCGCGGCATGGACCTCAAACATGAATCCCTCGGCTATGGCGCGTGAAAGCATCTGCAGCAGCGGGTCGTAGTAACCGCGGGTGTTGAGTATCACCACCCGTCCGCGGAACAGGCCCAGCTGACGCCACGTGATTATTTCCATCAGCTCCTCGAATGTGCCGCATCCTCCGGCACACGCTATCGCGGCCATGCTCATGGAGGCCATGGCGCGTTTGCGCGAGTGCATGCCGTCCGTGACGATTACTTCCGAAAGGTCAGGGTGTTGCCACGAGTTTTTCATCATGAATTCCGGAAGCACCCCTATGGTCTTCCCACCCTCGGCAATGGCGCCCTCTATGGCGGCTTTCATTATGCCGGCTTTGCCGCCGCCGCACACCAGCGGATGGCCCGAAAGGGCTATCAGTCGGCCGAGCTGGCGCCCGTCGTCGGTGTAACAAGGGTCGATTATGCTGCTTGAAGCGCCATACACGCAGATGGCGTCTGTGGTCTTATTTTCCATAACAGGGTAGGTTTGAACCGCAAAATTACAAAATTTTACCGGCCCGCTTGCAGCAGCCTGGTAGAAATAATGTTATTGCAACCCCTATAGTGAACAAACTTATGTTATTAAATTCTGCGGTCTTCTGCATTATTCCAATAGTGATAGACGCAGAACGGCGCGGGAACGGCAGAAAACAGCAGAACAATTTCATATAATTTGAGGCTGCGTCGTAAGAAATCATTACGACACAGCCTCTCATTGATTGATGGGTGAATCATCAATATTGGATGGCATATCCCATACTTATACGGTTGATATCTTCATGTTTGTCACCGATAAACATGGATTCACCTACGAGTTCGCCATTTCGATTCATCCAGGAATAGCCCTCGGAGCCGAGGTCCACTAAACAGCGGTCTCCTATGAAGTTGCTCTCGATATTGTATTCGGTCTCGAGCGCTACTTCATTTTTGCGGTTAATAAAGGTGTTTTTATCAATGCGGCTTAAATCAGACATTGCAAAGCCTAAATCGCTCCGTTTGAAATCTGAACTTGTGCTATATTGGGCTTCGATAACGACTTTGCCATTCTTATCGAGCCAGCCATAAACACCATCAAGGCCGTAGACATACCACTCTCCATCGTTGCGGAGATAGTCATACTGAGGTTCTATAATGAAGTTGCCATCAAGATCCATCATGCCGTATTTATCGTCATCAATTACTACCAGACGGTCGTTGCAGTCCACGGCAGGAATAGAAATGTCACTGCTGAAAATAGAGATAGAGTAGTTAACCAGACCGTCGAGTGCTCCTTCGAGGTAGCGCTTGCCGGTTGCGATATCTATGATACATACAGGCTTGCCGTCGCTATATAGTGGGAACCAAGTAGGATGTGCATAGCTTTCCGGGCTGCTCATGGCCCACGCATACCAGCTGGGTATGTATTCATCTTGCTGATCCTCGTATATAACGTCGCCATTGGTGTCTATAATGCCGAGTTTGTCGCTGCGTTGTTTGGATGTGTACAGCGCGTAGCCCGCACGGAATTGCGAGTATGCATTCCCTTCAAACTGAAATTTCTCCTCGCCTTGCGGTGTGAAGCATGAGATTGATTTACCGTTCTTTAATAATAAAAGCCCCTCTGAGAAATACTGGCCGTTGAGATTGTCTCCTGCGAGTGCACACCCCTCCAGATCGGCCACGACTTCTCCCTCGGTATTGAAAATTGATATCTTGTTGTCGTAAACGGCGGTGGCATAACCCTCATGGAAAAGATTCAGATAACGGAACCAATCTTTTGATCTCATCGCTTCCGTATGGCTTATCTCAAATATCAGCTCTCCATCTAACTTTTGGTATGCGGAAAAATCATTGCCCCTATTGCCTCGCGTAAAAGAGACTGGCATGATTGAGAGATCGAAACCCTTGACGGCCTCGCTCATAGTTTCAATTCCGGAACCGGAGCAACCGGATGCGAACAGCAGCAGAGTTATGGCGGCTGTGTTGTAAAGTTTATTTTTCATATTTTTAGTTATTAAACATCCGTATCATCCATAAAATCCATGTCTCCCATAAATTCAATGGCGGGTTCGAGAGTACATTTGCCATCCGAACTTATATGTATTGTGAAATACAGGGCCTTGTTGATTGCATCCTGGCCGTAATCCCATGCCTCACAGCCCAGATGCTGCTTTATGTAATTGAAAGTTGCTGCGTTCTTTGATTCCTTATCAGTTGTAACTCTTATAGTATAGAGGTTTGGTTTGGCACTGTTATTAAGAACAGTACGGGAGCTGTAACGGTTGACGTATGCAAGCGGGGGATTGTCGAGCATCACGTGGAGCTCACATGCCACGCCTCGTGAGGCATCGGTATATTTAGCTAAAGTTACATCATAGCCATTTGCCTCCAGATTTGACTTGGTTATCCTATTATCGGAAGCCAGCTCACCGAAGGTAGTGTCGAATTTTGCGGATGCTTTAAGCTTATCTACCATGGCGGCGATTGATTCGAGAGAGAACCTTCGGCTGTATGCTTCCGGAGTCAGATAGGCGCCTGGACTGGGACGATTGTATTCAGCATTTCCGTCGTAAAGGCCGGTATCCGAAATTACGCCGAAACTTTCACCGTTGGAACTGGCCATGAAGAGTCCTTCCCGCAAGCATATCAATTTATTGAACTGCGGGTCGCAGATAATAGTGCCATCGGCTTTCATCAGCCCCCAGTTGCTCTCTTTGTCCTGCATGCGGAATACGTCCGGCGTCCATGTGGGAAAAACATTCTGGTACTTTGCTCCGCATACTGTTTTGCCCTCACGGTCAATAATCTGGAATTTGGAGCCATTCGTGCTTACTGTGGCGTAGCCATTGATTGCAAATAAGTCGTTCACATCGGAATATTTGGCTTTTATGACTTCCTCACCCTGGCTGTTGAGCCAGCCAATTTTATTTTTGTCGTTCACGAAGATAAGCATCCCTTCGCTGTCATAGGCTATGAGTTTATATCGTGGATTCACCACCATCTTGCCGTCGAAATCTACCAGCCCGTATTTGCCATCGTCTTTTACCACAATTACATCGAAAAGTGGATTTGCGCTTTGGATATTCATTTTTATGTCGGGAATCAACAATTCCACTTTCCCGTTTTTAATTCGTGCCAGCCTTTTGGTATTGTCTTTATTATCCGTAAGTATAACCAATGGGCCTCCGCATGGGGTGATATCAGCACATTCGATCGGCATCTCCACATCTGTTCCTTTTTTGTCGACTATTCCCCATAGGCCGTTCTCCCCTTTGTAATATGAGTAGCCATCGACAAATACCGATGCCTGTGCTGCACGGGGAAAGTCGAATACCTTGTTGCCTTTTGTGTCAATAGTCATCAGAGCAGAATCGGGAAGAGCGACCCATGCCAGTCCTTCGTGGAAATCGGAAGCCGATGAATAGCGGGTCGGTATTGCATATTCCCCCTTTGTGTTGATGTACCCGAGCTGATTCGCAGTATCCGATACCAGTGCAAGTCCGTCTTGAAAATAGTTTGCTCCTGAAAACTGCGGTTCGATAGCTTGTTTGCCATCTGTGCTGAGGTAGCCCCAAAGTTTGCTTTCGACGTTTTGGACTGGAATCAACTCCGCTGTGCGGCCGGTTGATTCATATTCCTGAATGGAGGATTCATGGCTGCAAGAGGCGGTGAAAAATGCAGGAAGCAGAAGTCCACACAACATTAAACAATTAAAATATCTCATGTTATTGCATTTTGTACCGATGGGCTTCCACAGCGGCGTATGATTGGTTTATAGATAAAAAGCGTGAAGCCGATTGTTGCTCGCTCCACTATTCGAGGCCTTCGCATTGCCCAGTCAATCGAACGAGCAACGCTGACCCCACGCCGTATGAATAACATGCCTCCTGTCCTGTCGCAGGACGTGAGGAGATATTACATACCCATGAGCATCATCGTTGCATGGTTTCGATTGACTTGATTGAAAGTTGCGAAGTTTCGAATAGTCAGAAACCAAGCGTCAATAACGCTTTTTTCAAAATGTCGTGCCGGGGGGAAGCCCGGCGGTGAATGAAAACCCGCTCCAACTCCGGCATCATAGCCCGCTCTCGGGCTACCGTCGGAATTTCGGCGTAGGATTCACAAAAAATTATCCCCCTACAAATATAAGTACCTATATCATAAGCACCAAATCTTGTGGCATGTTTTATAACCTACCAGCCGAATTTCATTAAATGTTTTGGCCCTTCTCCAATCGTATTTAGTATCATCAATGATTGCTAAAATTAAAGTAAAGTGATTAATTTAAGTTCTGCGTTCTTCTACCGTTCCTGCGCCCTTCTGCGTTTCCCTTTCCTTCGTCATACGGACAAAAATGCCAAACTTGGATGAAGAACGATTTGTGGATTAGTTGATTTGTCGTAACTTTGCAGACTAAAATTTTGAAAAATGTCGACATACAACGAAACTAAACGCACAAAAGTGACCACCGCCACTCTTCTTGATATGAAGCGCAACGGTGAGAAGATAGCTGCTCTTACTTCCTACGATTACACAATGGCCTCGATTGTTGACGCAGCCGGCGTGGACTTCATACTGGTTGGCGACTCGGCATCCAATGTGATGCTCGGCAACGAAACCACCCTTCCCATTACCCTCGACGAGATGATAACCTATGCAAAAGGCGTGGTGCGCGGCGCGCGGCGCGCTTTTGTGGTGGTAGATATGCCCTTCGGCACATATCAGGGCGACGCTCTGCAGGCCTACCATTCGGCTGTGCGCGTGATGCGCGAGACCGGCGCCGCAGCCGTGAAGCTCGAGGGCGGCAAGGAAATACTTCCTTCCATAGAGAAGATACTTTCGGCAGGCATACCTGTGGTAGGACATCTGGGACTCACGCCTCAGTCCATAAATAAGTTCGGCGGCTACGGTCTCCGCGCCAAGGAGGATGCCGAGGCACAGCGTCTGATCGACGACGCCCACCTGCTCGACGCCGCCGGCGTGTGCGCCATCGTGCTCGAAAAGGTTCCCTCGGCCCTTGCCGCCCGCGTTACCCGCGAGGTGAGCGTTCCGGTGATAGGCATCGGCGCCGGCTCCGAGGTCGACGGCCAGATTCTCGTTGTGCAGGATATGTTGGGTATGAACAAGGCTTTCAAGCCCAAATTCGTGCGTCGGTTCGCCGATGTGGAGGAAGCCATGACCAAGGGTCTCACAGCCTACGTTGACGCTGTGAAGACGGTTGATTTCCCCAACTCCGGCGAGCAGTATTGATGAGGGCCTCGCAGGAGTCGGGCTCTCCCCTCTGTATCAAGATTCTCAAGCTCGGTCTGCCCATTCTCATAGGGCAGCTGGGCATGATTGTGGTGGGATTTGCCGACACCAAGATGGTCGGCCTCTATTCCACCGCATCGCTCGCATCCGCTTCGTTTGTCAACAATCTCTTCAATACGGCCATATTCGCCTGCATCGGTTTCACCTACGGCCTTACTCCGCTGGTGGGCGCCCTGTTCAGCCAGAAGCGCTATGGCGAGATTGGCGCTATGGTGCGCAGCGGTCTGCTGGTGAATGCGCTTTTCACGCTTATTCCCATAGCCGTGATGACGGTGGTCTATTTCAATCTCCACCGTCTGGGGCAGCCCGAAGAACTGCTGCCGCTCATCCGCCCCTATTTCCTGATTTATCTGGCGGGTGTGCTGCCCATCTCGGTGTTCAACGTGTTTGCGCAGTGGAGCTACGCCATAAACCGCACCCGCATGCCCATGTGGATAATCCTCGCCGCCAATGTGGTGAATATCGCCGGCAATTATGTGCTCATCTACGGTAATTTCGGATTTCCGGAACTCGGCCTCACGGGCGCGGGAATAGCCACGCTTCTGTCGCGTGTGCTGTGCATGGTCGCCATAATCCTTGTGTTTGCCACCGGGAAGGCCTACCGTCCTTATTTCAAAGGGTTCATGAGCCAGAGGGCATCGTCGGGGACATTCCGGCGCATCAACGTCACTTCGTGGCCGGTGTCGCTGCAGATGATGTTTGAGTCAGGCTCCTTTACTGCTGCCGCCATCATGGCCGGATGGCTCGGCGCGGTTTCGCTGGCAGCTTTCCAGGTGATTGTTATTATCGGCACTCTCGGTTTCTGCGTGTATTACAGCATGGCAGCCGCGGTATCCGTGCTTGTGGCCAATGCGGCCGGACAGAACGACTGCGGGCTGATGCGGCGCACAGCCATGTCGGGCTACCGCATACTTCTGATACTCGCCACATGCTCCTCCGCCCTGTTTATTTTCTGCGGGCCGGCCATAATGCATCAGTTCACCCATGATCCGGCGGTGCTCTCGCTTGCACTCACGCTTATTGTGCCGCTGGTGCTTTATCAGTATGGCGACGCCACCCAGATATGTTTCGCCAACGCGCTGCGCGGCACCTCCAATGTGATGCCGATGCTGTGGATTTCGCTTGTGTGCTATGTGGTGGTAGGGGTTCCCGCCACATATCTCCTCGGCTTCGTCGCCGGGATGGGTTCCTACGGCATAATACTGAGTTTCTCGGTGTCGCTTTTCCTTGCCGCCGCCTTGTTTCTGGTGTGCTTTTTCCGCACCACCCGTCGCATAGGCGCCAAAGCCTGAGGGTCAGAAATACAAAATCAGTGCTTTAATTCCACTTTGGTTGTGGGAGGCAGCTGCGAGTTTCGTTCGTCCACAGCTTCAATCACCTCATGGGCCAGGTGCATGAACGCATGTCCGGCCACGGTGTCGGCCATAGCTATGGGCTCGCCTGCGTCGCCTGCATCGCATATCGACCCTACCACCGGCAGTTGCGCGAGCAGACGCACGCCCAGTTCCTTGGCCAGGCGCACACCGCCTTCGCGTCCGAATATGTAGTAGCGCTCGTCGGGATGTTTCTCGGGAGTGAACCATGCCATGTTTTCCACCAGTCCGAGCACGGGGACGTTTACCTTGTCGCCCATGAACATGGCTATGCCCTTGCGTGCGTCGGCAAGAGCCACCTCCTGGGGTGTGGTCACTACCACCACGCCGGTTATAGGCAGCGTCTGCACGAGGGTGAGATGTATGTCGCTCGTTCCGGGAGGCATGTCGATCAGGAAGTAGTCCAGCTCGCCCCAGTCGGCTTCTCCTATGAGCTGTTTGAGGGCGTTGGAGGCCATGCTTCCGCGCCACAGCACAGGCGCGTTCTTGTCAACGAGGAATCCTATGGAGAGCACCTTTACGCCATAGCGTTCGGCCGGAATTATGAGCTGGCGTCCGTCGACCTCGTGCATATACAGTTCCTGGTCTTCCACTCCGAACATCTTGGGAACCGACGGGCCGAATATGTCGGCGTCAAGCAGTCCCACCTTGTAGCCTTCGCGGGCCAGAGCCACGGCAAGGTTGCTGGCAACTGTGGATTTTCCCACACCGCCTTTTCCCGACGAGATGCCCACTATGTTTTTCACTCCCGGAAGCAGCGGAGCTTTCTCGGGCATGGGCTTGAGGCTGCGGGTGGCCACGCTCACCTCCACATCAGGGCCCACGTAAGTGTGTATGGCCGCCTCGGCTGCTTTCACAAGCGATTTCATGAAGGGGTCGGTGGGTTTCTCAAATTCCAGTGTGAAGCTTACCTTGCGGCCGTCTATGCGGATGTCGTCGGCTACCATGCCGAGTTCCACAATGTTTTTGCCGTTGCCGGGATAGCGCACGTTGCGCAGGGCGTCGGTGATGAGCGAGGGATATAGTCGGTCCATATATTTTCAGGATTTTTTTGGTGTTACTTTAGGATTACAAATCTGGGGCATCTGAAGTTCACCGCGCGAGAAACTCCGGTAGGTGTCGTGTTCTATCTCCACCTCCGGTTCCTCGAGGTTTCCTTCGGCCGGAAGGCGGAAGGAGATGTATTTGATGGTGAGTCCGCGGTCGAGCCACTGCTGCTCGTAGAAGGTGCGTATGCGCAGTATCTCGTTCTCTGCGCCGCTGTGGTAGAGGTCGTCGGTCCGCACTTCCACCGGCAGAGAGTTGTGGTCGGCCATTATCGAGGTGTAAGTGTAGAGGAACGGGCTGTCGGTCTTGAGGTTGATTATGCCTCCCGGTTCAAGCACGCGGCGGTACAACTCCATGAAACGCACCGAAGTGAGGCGCTTGCGCGTCTTTTTCATCTGCGGGTCGGGGAATGTGATCCATATTTCGGCCACTTCCCCTTCAGCGAAGAATTCCGGCAGAAGTTCTATGTCGGTGCGCAGGAAAGCCACGTTGGTGAGCCCGAGGTCGCGGGCGCGCGTGGCGCCGGTCCACATTCTCGCTCCCTTTATGTCTATTCCTATGTAGTTGCGCTCCGGATGGGCCTGGGCGAGCCCCACGGTGTATTCTCCCTTGCCGCAGCCCAGTTCGAGCACTATCGGATTGTCGTTGTGGAAAAAGTCGGAATGCCAGCGCCCGCGCAGCGGGAATCCCCCTTCGGCTTTGAGCCGGGCGAAAGGATACTGGAATACGAATGGCAGCTGTTCCATCTCGCTGAATTTCCTTAGCTTGTTTTTTCCCATGGGTGTTGTGTTTCTGTTTCTGTTTCTTATGCAAATTTAATACTTTTGTCAAAAATATCACTTTATGGACACATCACAAGCTGCAAAGAAGGTGCTCGTGGTCGGTGCCGGTGGCTTTATAGGCGGCTTTATAGTGGCCGAAGGCCTCAGACGCGGATTCGAGGTGTGGGCCGGCGTGCGCGCTTCCACATCGCGGAAGTTTCTTACCGACCCCCGTATCAAGTTTCTGATTCTTGACTACGATTCCACCGACGCCATGGCTTCAGCCCTCGCCTCCGCCCTACCCGAAGGCTCACGCTGGGATTATATGGTGTATAATCTCGGTGCCACCAAATGCACTAATTTCGCTGACTTCAACCGCATCAATTTCAGCTATCTCCGCTCGTTTGTGGAGGCTGTGCGCAAGGCCGATATGATGCCTTCGAAGTTCCTGTATATGAGCAGCCTCAGTGCTGTCGGTCCCGGCGATGAGAAAAATTATACTCCGATTGATACCAAGGCTGTCCCCCGCCCCAACACGCGCTACGGTCTGTCGAAGATTAAGGCTGAGACATTTCTGCAGACGTGTCCCGACGTGCCGTGGACCATTTTCCGCCCTACGGGTGTCTACGGTCCCCACGAGCAGGATTATCTGATGATGATCAAGAGCATCGACCGTCACTGGGATTTCGGTGTCGGTTTCCGCAAGCAGATGCTCACATTCATCTACGTGGAGGATCTTGCCGCCGCCATATTCGAGGCTCTTGATTCGAAGCACACCGTACACCGCATCTACATTATTTCCGAAGGCCGCGCCTACACCCAGAGCGAGTTCCGCCGTATAGTGGCGCGTGCGCTCGGTCGGCGGTTCGTGATTCCGGTGCGTCTGCCTCTGTGGGCCACTTACATTGCCTCGCTTGTGGCCGAGAAATACGGCATAGCCAAAATGCAGCCTTCCACGCTCAACACCGATAAGTACAAGATAATGCGCCAGCGCAATTGGGCCTGCACCATAGCCGATTCCGTGGCGGATTTCGGCTTCCATCCCATCTTCTCGCTCGAAAAAGGTATAGAGGTGACTGTGGATGCCTACCGCAAGGCCGAGGCAGCCCGCAAGGCCGCGATTGCTGCGAATAAAAAGAAGAAAGGAGAAAACCGATGAGTGCCTTCCGCCCCTCCGAAGTGCCCGTGTGGTACACTGTTCTGGTGATTCTCTTCGCCCTGCCGGTGTTTCAGACGCCGCTGCTGCTCGACAGCTGTCCGCCCCACACCGATGCCCGCACCTGGGTGATGATTTACCCGCTCTACGTTATAGCCGCAGCCTGGATCGCATGGCAGTCCTATCCCGAGCGCCGCACTCTTGCATGGATCATTCTCGCCCTCATGCTGCTCACCCATGCTGCCATATGGTATCTGGTGCTGACGGCTCAACCCACACAACTGTTCTGATATGGAAAGAATTCTTATTATAAACGGCCCCAACCTCAATCTGCTCGGCACGCGCCAGCCCGATGTCTACGGCAGCCTTACCATGGAATCGTGTCTGGCATCACTGCGCGAGGCTTATCCCGACGTTACGATTGACTATTATCAGTCAAACGTGGAGGGCTTTATCATTGACCGCCTCCACGCCGAGGCTCTGTCTGCCCTGCCCCCGCGTGCAATCGTGCTCAACGCCGGTGCCTATACCCACACATCGCTTGCCATCGCCGATGCCATAGCCTCGATAAACGTTCCTGTGATCGAGGTGCATATTTCCAATATAGCCGCGCGCGAGGCCGTGCGCCATACGTCAATGATTGCCCCGGTGTGCCGCGGGTCGATAGCCGGTTTCGGCCTCGACAGCTACCGCCTGGCCATAGAAGCCTCCCTGAAATTATGAGCACTCCCACACGCATAATGGCCACCGTGGCCGACGACCGTTGCACCCGTGAGTTTGTGGAGCGTCTGCACTCGCTGGGTATGGAAGGAGTGCGTATCAACTCCGCCCACGTCTCTCCGCAGACCATGCGCGAGATGATAGCTCTTATACGCTCCGTCTCCCCTTCCATTACCATCCTTATCGACACCAAGGGTCCGGAGATACGCACCACCGATATCGCCGCGTCCGCGCCCATATATATGCCTGAAGGCCACTGTGTGCTGCTTCGTTCAGGCTCGGAGCCTACCACCTCGGAATGCGTCTGCGTGATGGTTGACGGGCTTGAGCGTTATGCTTCGGCCGGATGCCGCATACTGCTCGACGACGGCGAGATAGAGCTTGTGGCCGATGCGGTTGACGCTGACGGCGTTAAGGCCCGTGTGGTGAAGGCCGGAAACCTTGACTCGCGCAAGACGCTCAATATTCCCGGCACCGAGATTCCACCGCTTCCTGCCGTATCTCCGCGCGACCTCCTGAGTCTGCGTGCCGCCGTAGAGGCCGGAGCCGACATTGTGGCGCATTCATTTGTGCGCTCCGCGGCCGATGTGCTTGCCGTGAGAGAGGTCATAGCCGGAAGTTCCGTAAGGCTTTACGCCAAGATTGAATGCCGTGAGGGCGTGGGGAACATCCGCAGCATTCTTGAGGTTTCTGACGGTCTGCTTGTGGCCCGCGGCGACCTCGGCGCCCAGATTGACCCCGCCGACATTCCCGCCGTGCAGCTGCAGGCGCTTTCGCTGTGCCACGCCGTCGGAAAGCCCTCGATCGTGGCCACTCACATCCTGCAGTCCATGATGCAGAACCCCTCGCCCACCCGCGCCGAGCTTTCCGACATTGCTCTCGGCGTGATGGAAGGGGCTTCCTGGTTGCTGCTTACCGGCGAGACTGCCCGTGGTGAATACCCGGGCGAATGTATCGACATAATGCGTCGCACAATCGCTGCGACAGTTAACGCCAATCTTTCATGCAGACTGATCTGACAGACTATATAGAATCGCATATCTCGGCCGAGCCGCCCCATCTACAGAAGCTCTATCGCGACACCTGGCTTCACCGCCTCTATCCCCGCATGTGTGCCGGTCACGTCCAGGGACGCCTTCTGAAGATGCTTACGGCCATGATCGCCCCCACCCGTGTGCTCGAGCTCGGTACCTTCTCCGGCTATTCGGCCATGTGCATCGCCGAGGGAATGGACCAGAGCGGCGAGGTACATACCGTGGAGATTGACGACGAACAGGCCGACTCGCTCCGCGAGCTATTCGCCACTGCTCCGGGAGCCCGCATCACGCTCCATATAGGCGATGCGCTGGCCGTAGTGCCCTCTCTTCTGGGTGGGTGGGATATGGTATATATCGACGCCAACAAACGCCAGTACACCGAATATTTCGATATGGTTCTGCCGCTCGTGCGCCAGGGCGGATTCATCCTCGCCGACAACACCCTCTGGGACGGCAAAGTCGCCACCGGTTCCCACGACCCCCAGACCCTCGGCATAGAGCGCTTCAACGACGCCGTGGCCCGCGACCCCCGCGTAGAAACCGCCATAATCCCCATCCGCGACGGCCTCACCCTCCTCCGCAAGCTCTGATCGTCTCCACGCCCCGGCCACCGCAGCCTCTTCACATGCCCCACAAGATTCTACCCCCAATTTGTAGGGCTGCACGCTCGTGCAGCCGCTTATAGTCAATGCATTGTGGCCGGCTGCTCCATGGAGCAGCCCTACCCTTTGCTGTTTCACATAATCTCAATATCCCTACTCCCTACATCGCACCTCCGGTGCTCCGTAGGGAGATTCTTGCTTCCTTTTACGCAAGGTTTTGAAATGACAAAGGAGGCTGCGCCGGATGGTGCAGCCTCCTTGAGTTGAATTTAGTTGAAAGGGAGGTTATGATGTTGCCCTTTGATGGGTTTTATCAGTCGATTTCCTCGTCGGCTTCGTAGCCACCCATCTCGCGCAGAGCGTTCTTGAGCATAACGTACTGCTGGAAGAGGTGGTTGACGGGAACTTCACCCTTGGTGTAGTCGTGCATCGGGCTCTTGAGGAAGAAGCTCAGGAAGCGCTGGATGCCGTGGCGGCCGGCGCGTGCGGCGAGGTCGCTCAGAAGCACGAGGTCGAGGCAGAGGGGAGCTGCCAGGATAGAGTCGCGGCAGAGGAAGTTGATCTTGATCTGCATGGGATAGCCCATCCAGCCGAAGATATCGATGTTGTCCCATCCTTCCTTGTTGTCATTGCGCGGAGGATAGTAGTTGATACGTACTTTGTGGTAGTAGTCGGTGTAGAGGTCGGGCTGCTCTTCGGGAACGAGAATCGACTCGAGTGTGGAGAGCTTGGAAACCTCTTTTGTGCGGAAGTTAGCGGGCTCGTCAAGCACAAGGCCGTCGCGGTTGCCGAGGATGTTGGTTGAGAACCATCCGGAGAGGCCGAGGCAACGGGTGCCGATGATGGGGGCGAAACCTGATTTCACCAGGGTCTGGCCGGTCTTGAAGTCCTTGCCTGCGATGGGCATGCCGGTCTTCTCGCTGAGCTCCCACATTGCGGGGATGTCAACGGTGGTGTTGGGAGCGCCCATGATGAAGGGAGCGCCTTCGGTAAGAGCTGCGTAAGCGTAGCACATGGAGGGTGCGATGTGCTCCTTGTCGTCGGCTTTCATAGCTGCCTCGAGGGCTGCGAGCGAGCCGTGTACCTTTTCGTCAACGGGAACGTAAACCTCGGTAGAAGCTGCCCAGAGCACTACTACGCGGTCAACACCGTTTTCTTTCTTGAAGTTGCGGATATCCTCGCGGATCTGCTCGGTCATGTCCCAGCGGTCCTTTACGGTCTTCACGTTGTCACCGTCAAGACGTTTTGCATAGTTGTGGTCGAAAGCGGCCTTCATGGGAACGATCTTCTCGAGTTCGTCCTTTACGGGGTTGATGTCTTTTTCCTTGAGCACCTCGCAGTTGATAGCGCTTTCGTAGGCGTTCTGGGGATATACGTCCCATGCTCCGAACACGATGTCGTTGAGGTCGGCGATGGGCACGATTTCGTTGTATTTCAGATATTTTTTGTCAGCTCCTTTTCCTACACGGATTTTGTCATACTGAGTCATCGAGCCAACGGGTTTTGCAAGGCCTTTGCGGGTCATGAGCACGCCGGTCATGAATGTGGAGCTAACTGCTCCAAGTCCTACCACGAGGACACCGAGTTTACCTTCGGCCGGCTTTACGTTTGTTTTCTTCATGATTTGTTAAAGAATTGTGTTACTGATTGTTCTATCTTTTTTGGGCTTACCGGAAACAGAGGGAGCAAGCTTCCGTATTATAAAGCGGGTGTAAATGTACGGCCATTTTTATCAATTGCAAAATAGTTTTATTTTAATAAAATCTTATTTTTACTAAATAATGATAAAAGTAAGCCATTTTAGTTAATTATAACTTAAATTCCGAATTTTATGCGGTATGATTGTTAAAATATCATAACGCTATGTCAAACACTTCAGAGAGCGTCGAGATTGCCGCGGAATCTTCCACAAGGTCTTCGTCGGCTGTCCAGCCTTTACCTTTGAGCCATGCCGTGCGGCATCCCAGCGACCGCGCCGGGAGAATGTCTTTCTTATAGCTGTCGCCTATCACGAGCACTTCTTCAGGCCTGAGGCCCAGCGCCTCCACCCCTAAGGCAAAGATGGCCGGGTCGGGCTTGCGCACGCCAACAACGGCGCTTTCTATTATGCTCCTGAAGTAATGGCGCAGCCCGAAGTCTTCGAGCACGGCCTCCACATTGCCGTAGAAGTTGCTTACGAGCACCATGGGGTAACGCTCATGGAGGGCGTCGAGCGTGGGGCGCGCGTCGGCTATGGAGTTGCGCGCGGCGTCGTAGCAGTAGTCGGCCACCCCTTGGGCGTAGACGGCCGCTGCGTCCGGGCCGAGTTTTCCATTGTCGGCCAGCCATTGCAACTCTATCCGCATTTTTATGAGCAGGAGGTCGTGGAAGTTGTGGTGAGGCAGAATGTGGCGTGTGCGTGCAAGCTCACGCTCGGCGTAGACGTAGGCCTCGCGGAATGTGGCTTTGTCCACAGGCACGGAGCAGGCCTGATATCCGTCCCAGATTATCTCGCTCCAGTGCACGCCGCGGCTGTCGATAGTGCCGCCGTAGTCAAAAATTATTCCTTTTATATCAGTATTTTCCATCTTTGAGTTCTGAGGTGAATTTGCGGCATATCTTTTCGTGGCGCACCACCATGTAGACCAGCAGTATGTTGAGCACTGTGAGCTCGAACGCGAAGTAGAGCCAGGGCATTGTCAGGAACAGTGACGTGAACAGTGCTATGGTGCGCCAGTTGAAAGAGAGTATGTTGGTGTATTTCATCAGCGGCAGGCTCTTTGCGCGGAATGCGTCGCGGAAGCTCTGCGGCACGCGTCCCGAGGGGAAGCGGCGGCGGAGTTCGGCGCGCAGTCCCTGCATGGCAGGCGTCCATGCTTCCTGGTTCACGGTATAATTAGTGTAGACGGTGAGCGTGAGCTTCTGCCAGAAGTTGCGCTTCCAGCTCAGCTGGGCGAGTTTGTCGCGGAGCATGGCCGATGACTCAAGTTCGCTCCCTTCCTCGCCTTTGAGGAAATAGAGGTGGAACTGGCGGTAATAGTCGGCCATGGCAGCCTGCTTGGCGTGGCATATTCCGGTCACTACGGCCACAACCCATATCACCCAGTGGTGCTGGCTGAAGAAGTCGGAGGTGACGTTCTCGCGCAGGCATATCGCCACATAGATTGTGGCGAACCACATGTCGCCGCTCAGGCCGTCGAGAATACGGCCCAGGCGTGAATACTGATGGGTCATGCGTGCCAGCTGGCCGTCGGCGCTGTCGAAAGAGTTGGCCCAGATGAGCAGAATCATGCCTACGACGTTTATCCAGATGTTGGAGAAATAGAACGCCACTCCGGCGCCTATTCCCAGGAATATCGAGGCTATGGTGATGGCATTGGGCGTCACGCCGAGTTTTTTTGCGAGACACGCCCATGCATATCCTATGGGACGGTAGAAGGCGAGATCTATTCCTTCTTCGGTGTCGAGCGATTTAAGCGATGCCTTGAAGTTTGATTGTCCTGTCTGTTCCATGGTCTGTTTCAGTTTCTTTCCTTTATTGCTTTGATTATGGCCTTGGCTATAAAGGGACCTGCCTCGTTGCGGCATGGCGCGAAGCTTGGCCAGTCGTTGAAGTCGATTATGCGGATGTCACCTTCGGGCGAGATTATGCAGTCGCCTCCATACACCACCACATCCAGCGCCTCGGCGGCGTCGGAGCAGATTTTGCGCAGATAGTCCTTGTCGAAGGGGATTCCTTTCGATTTGCCGTTGATGGCCTCGGCGCCATATTTGCTGTGGCCTTCGTCGAAGGGGTAGAACCAGTAGAAGAACGGGGTGCCGCGCACGGAATAGAATTTTATGAGGTCGCCGGGCAGATGGCGGTTTATCACCGCGCGGCGTATGCCTCGCAGGAAGTATTCCTGAAGCACTTCCTGGGCCTCCTCGGGGTGACGAACGTAGCTCACGTCCTCCTTGTGCATGGCGTGGAAATCGCCTCGCTTTATCCAGCAGGAGGTGAAGCCGGCTTTCTCTATGGCGTCCTTCACGGCCTCGTCGGTGTTGACCATAAGGCTTTCGGGGTAAGGGATTCCGTTGCCCAGGAGTATGCGTGTCATTCGCTCGCGCGTGCAATTCTCGATGCCGTAGCCCGAGTTTATCACCAGGGCTCCGTCGTCCTCGAGCTGCTGCAGGCGTGCTATTGAGCGCTGCTCGCGGCACATATTGACTATTATGCGTTCTTTCACGCATCCGGCGTTGAGCTGTTCCTCCGAATAGGTGTTCACCTCGTAGCCGCGTTTGCGCAGCTGGTCGGCCATGATGTTGAATATGGCCGCGTCGTTGCCTATGTGGTTGGGAGAGTATGCGCCGGCTCTCATTATTCCGGCTATCTTTATTTCAGCCATTGCTAAGGGTTTGATTCTGTGGGTGTGATATGATGTATTGATTGGATGTCGGCATGCGGGACCTCACTGACGGTAGCCGAGGAAACGTTCGGCGGTCTCTATGTCGCCGGCATGGTCCACGTCTATTATCTTGTGGAATGGATAGGCCTTGAGATCGAGACCGGCGTCCACGAGAGCGCGCTGATAGTTGCGCATGCGCTCCACGCCGCTGTCAATGCAGTTGCGGAGCACCTCGAGCGCCGGAGGGGTCAGGCCGTAGATGCCTCCGGAGATGTATTTCACGCCGGGCCACGGCTTGTCGCGGAACGCGGTGATGCGGTCGGCGGCGTCAACGTCGATATACAGCGGTTTCTCGTCGTCGATAAACGATGTCACGGCCATGTAGCCGTCGGCGCTGTTGTCGTCGCTGAAGGCTTTTATGTATTTCTTGAATTCGTCGGGGCGGAATATGGTGTCTACTGTCGTGAGACAGAATTTGCCCATGTCGGCGAAGTGACGGCTCACCTCATAGAAGCTGTGCATGGAACTGGGAGTGGATTTCACCACCAGTCTGAAAGGCACGGGGAGCGTGAGGCTTTCGAGATATTCGCGCACCTGCGTCATCTGTTCGTTGACGATGATGCTGAGCGATTCCGGCTCGCAGTCCATGAAAATGTCTATGAGCCTCTTTATCATGGGCGTTCCGCCCAGCGTGACGAGCGGTTTGGGAAGCGCCACGCCTTCCTGCTGGAGTCGCGAGCCTTCTCCGGCCGCTATAATGGCATAGTTCATCAGTCAGTGTCGGATTTAGTGAGGTCGAGAACCACGTTGTCTTTTTTGTTTTTCTCGAAATATTGTTTTTTGAGGGGATTGGCGGTGGCTTCGCGGTGGCTGCGGCGGCAGCGGAGCACGTCGATGGCGCGGTAGATGGCCTGGCGCATGGATTCGCCGTCGGCCTCGCCGCGTCCGGCTATGTCGTAGCCGGTGCCGTGGTCGGGCGACGTGCGCACGTAAGGGAGTCCGGCGGTGAGATTCACTCCGGCATCCATCGCGAGTGTCTTGAAGGGCGCCAGTCCCTGGTCGTGATACATTGCCAGCACGCCGTCGAATTTCCTGAAGAGGCCGTTGCCGAAGAACCCGTCGGAGGCATACGGGCCGAATGCATTGATTTTCTCGGCCTGCGCGTCGGCTATGGCGGGAGATATCGCGTTGCTTTCCTCGCTTCCCATCAGGCCTCCCTCGCCGTTGTGGGGATTGAGCGAGAGCACGGCGATGCGCGGACGGTGGCAGCCGAAGTCCTTGGTGAGCGACAGATTGAAGTCCCTGATTTTCTCAAGCACGCTTTCGCGTGTGACTTTCGAGGATACACCTGAAATCGGGGTATGGATGGTCACCAGAGCCACGCGCAGAATGTCGGTGCAGAGAATCATCAGCGCGCGGGGGCATTCGTCGTCGGCCAGGGAGCTTTCCAGATATTCGGTGTGGCCCGGAAAGGTGAATTCGGGGCTCTGGATGTTGTGTTTGTTGATAGGGGCGGTGACGAGAGCGTCGATTTTGGCGGCGCGGAGGTCGGCCACGGCGCGCTCCAGGGCTGCGAAGGCCGCTTTTCCGGCTTCGGGCGATTCCACTCCCGGCTCTATGTGGAGTGATTCGTCAACCACGTTTATTATGCTGTATTCGCCGTTTTTGGCGTTTGAGGCGTCTGTTATCTGGGTGAAAGTCACTGGCTGGAGCTGGGCCGTCTTGCGGTAGAAGGCCGCGGCTTTGGCCGATCCGTAGACCACCGGGGTGCAGAGTTCGAGCAGCCGGTTGTCCTCAAGAGCCTTGAGGATTACTTCGTAGCCTATGCCGTTTGTGTCGCCATGTGTGATTCCTATTTTGAATTTTTTATCTGACATGGGTTGTATATCTTGAAGTGGATGGTGACGCGCCGGCCGTGATGCCATGCGTATCAGCCCGCTAAATTACTCATTTTTCTTCAAATGTCCCAATTGTGTTGCCATAAGGGCACAGGCGTTGCGCTGCAGCCCGGCGAGTTTGGCGCGTTTTATGGCCGAATGGGTGAAGATGGCGGAGAATTGTTCCTGGGTCATGACGGCCGCTTCACGGGCGGTCAGGGCTGCGACGGCCGCGCGCGGCCGCAGTTCGGGAAGCGTTTCCGGGGCTGTGGAGCAGGCATTGTGGGGACACGCCATGGCGCAGGCGTCGCAGCCATACAGGCGCCCGTGAAGGTCGGTGCCCTCCGGTAGCGCCCCCCGGTGCTCGATTGTGAGGTAGCTCAGACAGCGGCGCGCGTCCACGGTGCCGTCGGGACGCAAGGCGCCTGCCGGACAGGCCGCCACGCAACGGCGGCACAGGCCGCAGTCGCGGTCGAGGGCCGGAGTGGAGGGGAGTGGTGCGGTGGCAAGTATCTCGCCCAGCAGCATGTATGAGCCTTTGCCGGGTACTATCAGATGGCCGTTCAGTCCGCGGAAGCCCACGCCGCACTTCGAGGCCCAGTAGCGTTCGCGCAGGGGAGCGGTGTCAACGCACACACGCGTGGCGCAGCCCGTAGCCTCCTCCATGGCCCGGGCCACGGCTCCAAGGCGCGAGCGGATTACCTCGTGGTAGTCCGTCCCTAAGGCGTAGGCAGCTATCACGGCGCCGGGTCGCGGAGGCTCGTAGGCGAAGGCGCAGCATATCATGGAGCGCGCCCCCGGAAGCAGAAGAGCCGGGGTGGTGCGCACGTCGCGGTTACGGGCCATATAGTCCATACCGGCGTGGCAGCCGCTTTCTATCCAGCGCGTGTAGGCCGCCGTGTCGGCATCATCCACCCCGTGGGAACAGTCGGCGATTCCCCATGCGGCCGTTCCGGCCTCTTTCAGAAGTCCGGGCAGACGGCCGGCGGCGAATTCCTCGGCCGGCATAAGCGGAGCGGGGCCGCCGTCACATGGGGAGACGGGCGAATTCATAGCCTTCTGACTGAAGCCATTCTATGGCTCGGGGAAGTGTGGCCATAATGTTTTTACGGGCCTTCAGGGAGTCGTGAAACACGATTATGGAACCGTTGCGGGCGTAGCGGCGCACGTTTTCAAACACCTGGTCGGGCGAGAGCTTGCGGCTGTAGTCGCGCGTCACAAGGTCGTACATCACTATGTTGTAGTGGTTTTTTATCACCTTGGCCTGCGCCCAGCGGATTATGCCGTGGGGAGGGCGGAAAAGAGAACTCTGGATCACGGTGTGGGCCGCGTTGAGGTCGCGCAGATAATTGACCGAGCGCACTTTCATGCCCTGAATATGGTGCATGGTGTGATTGCCCCAGCTGTGCCCGCGCTTTTTTATCTCCTCGAACAGTCCCGGATTGCGGCACACGTTCTCGCCGACCATGAAGAATGTGGCTTTTATGCGGTAGCGGTCGAGGGTGTCGAGCACCCACGGCGTGACCTCGGGAATGGGGCCGTCGTCGAAGGTGAGATACACCACCTTGCGGCCTCTTTTCTTAAAGCGCCATATCGCCTCGGGGAAAAGCAGCCGGTAAAGCAGGGGAGGGCGTTCTATAAGCATGTCGGGAGCCGGCTTTTATTCAGCTGGTTCGGTGGCATCAGAGGCTGCCGGAGCCGCTTCGGCGCCCGAGCCGTACTGCTGCTGCATTATGGCCTGACGGAACGACACCTGCCTCTGGAGATTGACTCCGGCGAGGGTAAGCTCTTTCTCCAGCGCCTCTATGTCGCCTCCGGCATAGCCGTAGTCGTCAATGAGGTCCATGAAGTGGTAGCGGTCGATATACTGGTCGAGGTTCGGCAGCGACGCATACTGGCTCGGCGACAGGCTCTGGTAGTAGACCACGTTTTTCGCATAGCGGTCGATCTGGCGCTTGAGCATGTCGAGAGCGGTCTTGGTGTCGGCCTCGTTGCCGGTGGCAGCGCCCAGGCGCTGGTAGAGCTGTGCGGTCTGGTCGGCAATCTGGAGGGCGAACGGCATTGCGTTCTCAGGCAGCTTCTGGCACATGAGTTCCAGAGTGTTGCGGGCCTTTGTGTAGCGGTCGTTCTTGTAGTCGGTATAGCGCTGACGCTCGGCGTCGGTGAGGTTATGCTCCGTGGAATCGTTGTGGAGCGCCTGCTCGGCTCCCACAGCCTCGTTGATGAGCGCTGTGGCAAGGTCGACCATCGATGAGCGCACGGTGGTAACCATACGCCTTACGGTCTCGTCGAGATATATCTGGCCGGGAGCGGTGACTTTGTCGAGGCCTCCCCACGCGAATTTCTCGGTGATGTTCTGATACATCTTGTCGGTGTTCACGCCGGTCTGTCCGGAGCTTTCGCGCAGCGGGCTCACCTCGTAGGCCATACCGGTGTTGCGCAGGTAGGGCGAGAGGCCCAGATAGTAGCTGTCGGGCACGGTCATTGCGAAGTATATCGGGCGGTTCCAGCCGTTGGCGGCCGAGGTGGCGAGCATGTCGATGGACAGGAGCGCGTTCTGGCGCAGACCTCCCTCGCCCGCGGCGGTGGGATTGTGGAGCATGTCGATGGGAATGACGGCTTCGGCAGCCTTGGCCTCGGCGGCCGTGATGCGTCCTGCCTTTACCATTGCGGCGGTGTCAACGGGAACGTACATCACCGGATAGCGGAATTCGGGAAGCTTCCATGCGTTGGCGCGGGCTTCGGGCGAATAGGCGTGGCGCAGGGCCGACAGAGCGTTCACCGGCATCGTGTCGGGCTGGATTATGTACATGAACTGGGCGCGGTCGTAGGCGTAATCCTTTGGCTGTGCCTGCATCTCTATGCCGGGAGAGTCGTAGCTCGGGCGGCGTATCTGGTCGGCATACCAGTCGGTGGTGAGGTAGGAGAGGTTCACCACTTTCACGTCGGTGCGCACGCCTTCCACTTCCTGCGCATACCAGAGCGGGAAGGTATCGTTGTCGCCGTTGGTGAATATTATGGCGTTGGGGTCGAGCGAGTTGAGGTAGTTGAAGCCGAAGTCGCGGGCGGCGTAGCGGCCTGAGCGGTCGTGGTCGTCCCAGGTCTGGCTTACCACCTGCAGGGGCACGAACACACCCACCACGGCGGCTATCACGGCTGCCGTCATGGAGCGGCGATAGGGAGCGGTGCCTTTTTCGGGCTCGTCGGTAGCTTCTTCCACGCTACCCTTTTTCTTCTTGCACAGGGCGAGAATCAGGCGCCAGAGTCCGGCCACGCCCATGCCCACCCATATGGCGTAGGCATAGAATGAACCGGCGAAGGCGTAGTCGCGTTCACGCGGCTGGGCCGGTGGCTGGTTGAGGTAGAGCACGATGGCTATTCCCGTCATGAAGAAGAGGAAGAACACCACCCAGAACTGCTCTATGCCTCTCTTGGAGGTGAATGCCTGCCATCCGAGGCCTATTATGCCCATGATGAGCGGCAGGAGATAGAACACGTTGTGTCCGGCATTGCCTTTGCCCTGCTCGGCGGGGAGCAGTGACTGGTCGCCCAGGCGGGGATTGTCAATGAAGGGGATACCTGATATCCAGTTGCCCTGATTGACCTCGCCGTTGCCCTGGATGTCGTTCTGGCGGCCTGCGAAGTTCCACAGGAAGTAGCGCCAGTACATGTGGCTGAGCTGGTAGTTGAGGAAGTATGAGAGGTTTTCGCCGAATGTGGGCTTGATGCGGGGCGCTTTCTGCAGGGGATTGCCCTGTGCGTCGACATACTGGGTGGCGTCGACCACGCGTCCGCGCAGACCTCCTATCCAGTCGGAATATGCGGTGGGATGGGGCGGGGTAGAGGAGTAGATACGCGGGAACACCATGTTGAGCTCGGGTGTCATCACGTAGTTCTTCTTATAGCCGGTGAGCACGTATTCGTCGCGCTCGCTCTCGTTTTCCTTGACTTTGCGCGAATAGAGCGCCTGGCCTTCGTGTACCACGGGATTGGTGCTCTCGCCCCTCACTTCATAGAGCGGGCGCGAATTGAACGTCTCGCCGTAGAGGAGAGGACGGTCGCCGTACTGCTCGCGGTTGAGGTAGGAACTGAGGGCAAACACGTTTTCGGGCGTGTTCTGGTTCATGGGGGTGTGGGCCGACGAACGGATGAGAATCAGCGCGTAGCTCGAATAGCCTATGAAGATCACGAATGTGCTCAGAGCCACCAGTGTGAGTATGCGCACACGCACCTTCCATACACCTGCCACGTAGGCGGCTATGAAGAGCGGTATCGAAATCCACAGGTTGCTGCCAATGAATGCCAGACCCGAGAGGAGCAGCGCCAGGAACAGCGATATGCGTATGCGGCGCGCCGAGCGCTGTGCGTAGAGCTCATGGATGGCCCAGATGAATACTCCCACGGTGAGTATGGCGTAGATGAGCACGCCCATGTTGAAGCCCATGTGGAGGGTGTTGACGCAGAAACGCTCCACATACTGCGACGCCTCTATGAAGCCGGGCACGAGTCCGTAGAGAATCACGGCCACAATGGCGAAGGAGATGAGCAGCGCTATCAGGGAGCCTTTCACGTTGGTGTTGCTCCATTTGCGGTAGTAGATCACCAGCACTATGGCGGGGATGCACAGCAGGTTGAGCAGATGGACGGCTATCGATACGCCTATCACGTAGGCTATCAGTATCAGGTATTTGTCGCTGTGGGGCATGTCGGCGCGGTTCTCCCATTTGAGGATGAGCCAGAACACCAGCGCAGTGCAGAACGACGAGAAGGCATAGACCTCGCCCTCAACGGCCGAGAACCAGAAGGTGTCGCTCCACGCAAACATCATGGCGCCGCAGAATCCCGAGGCGAATATCACCACCATTTTCAGCGGGCTCACCGTCGTGGCGTCGTCACTCACCGTGAGGCGTTTCACCAGATGGGTTATGGTCCAGAAGAGCAGCAGGATGGTGCCGGCGCTCAGCAGTCCCGACATGGCGTTGACCATCAGGGCCACTTTCGTGGGGTCGCCGAATGCGAAGTTGGCGAAGAAGCGGGCGGCGAGCATGAAGATAGGGTTGCCCGGCGGGTGACCGACTTCGAGTTTAAAGCCTTGGAGAATGAATTCGGGGCAGTCCCAGAAGCTTGCCGTGGGTTCGAGCGTGAGCATATAGCACACGGCCGAAATCAGGAAGCAAAGCCAGCCCAGCGAGTTGTTGATAAGGTTATACCGTTTCATTTGCGGATTGTGACGGGTTGCAGGTGCCCTTTGGCCGGAGCGGCCGGTGGCAACGTGATAAAGTCGGGTTAAAAATAGTGCAGTAATGCCCTTTGAG
>VSPV01000206.1 GCA_009775605.1 Paramuribaculum sp. | reverse complement strand
GTGTCGGTCGGTTCGTATCGGGCGTTCAGCAAAGTAAGGGAGGCGGCGGCAGAATTGTAAAGGAAGTTATATATCAGGCTGGCGTTGTCGTCGGGACGGAGCTGCCACACTGTAGCGTCGGCGTCGGAGGGAATTCCACGCTGTGTGAACCTCCTCCCTTCATATTCATTTTCCTCACCTGTCAGCGGATCAGTCACAAGCAACCGGAATCGACCGTCACCACTGTATTCGCGGCTGGTGACGGTCAACCGTATACTCTCGGAGTCCGGGGAAGCAAAGCGGCTCGTCACGACCCGCCCGAGTCCGAGCGTGTCCGGCGTGCTTTCGTTGAGCGCGGCATGCTCCGGTGTTGTCTCTGCCGTGGGTTGGGTTGCCCTCTTGCCTCTGCAGCCGCCCGAGGTTACAAGAAAAGCCCCTGCCAAAATAAGCGGATATATAGCGTGTCTCATACTGTCGTCCTTGATTCGCCGCAAATATAATAAAATGGCCGGACTATTTTCGTACTCTGAAAAGTTTCTTCCATAAACTAAACTTTGGTTATTCGGTCAAAAAGTTTTGTCTATAAACTAAACTTTTCTTGGACTATGAGTGGATTTCAAAATTGCGAATGTAGGGCTGCTCCATGGAGCAGCCGCAGATAAAATATTGCCTGTCAACGGATGCACGAGCGTGTATCCCTACAATTTGGACGGTTTGCAACGCCAACGGGATATTCATTCGGAATTTGCCACGCTAATTTATTTTCCGGCGCCTTATGTGAGGGGAGGTAAATATAACCCGTAAAGGAAGAGCCGCATCATCCGTGGGGGTGACGCGGCTCTGTATAGGGATTGTGATTGTGCCGATTACTGCTCTTCGTAGCGGCGGGCGCCGTCGCTTACTATCACGGGATAGATTTTGGGCTCGTGGCCGTAGCGCTCGGCGAATTTATTGACAGCCGTTTCGATGAAGTGGTCGTAGAGGTCTTCCTTTACAAGGTTGACGGTGCAGCCGCCGAAACCGCCGCCCATGATGCGCGAGCCTGTCACTCCGCAGTCGCGGGCCACTTCGTTGAGGAAGTCGAGCTCCTCGCAGGATACCTCGTAGAGTTTCGAGAGACCCTCATGGGTGCCATACATGCACTTGCCTACGGTCTGGAGGTCGCCCTTCTCAAGGGCGTCGCACACCTCGAGCACACGGTCTTTTTCCTCGATCACGTATTCGGCGCGTCGGAAATCCTCGGGGCTGATTTTATCCTTCTCAGCTTCGAGCATGGCCATGTTGGCGTCGCGCAGAGTGTCCACGCCGAGAGTTTTTGCCACGCGTTCGCAGCTTTCGCGGCGTTTGTTGTAGGGAGAGTCCACGAGTTCGTGTTTCACGCGGGAGTCAACAAGCACCAGCTTGTAGCCGTCGAGTTTGAAGGGGAAGTATTCGAATTCACCCGAACGGCAGTCGAGGCGCATCAGGTTGTCCTTCTTGCCGTGGACGCTGGCAAACTGGTCCATGATGCCGCAGTTCACACCGCAGTAGTTGTGCTCGGTCGACTGGCCGATTTTGGCGAGTTCCATGCGGGGGAACTTATTGTCGTTGAAGAGTTCGTTGAGAGCGTTGGCAAAGCAGCTTTCGAGAGCGGCCGACGACGAGAGTCCGGCGCCCAGAGGCACATTGCCGGCGAACACGGCGTCGAAGCCGTTCACGCGGCCTCCGCGTTTGATAATCTCGCGGCACACGCCGAAAATATAGCGTGCCCATTGCTCCTTGGGAGCGTCCTCTTCGTTAAGACCGAAAGAAGCTTTTTCGCCGAGGTCCATTGAATAGACGTTTACATGGTCGGTGCCGTTGGGACGGATATCTGCCATTATCATCTTGTCGATGGCACCGGGAAACACGAAGCCGCCGTTATAGTCGGTGTGCTCGCCGATGAGGTTGAAACGTCCTGGAGCCACGAACAGCACGCCGTCGCCTCCATAAAGCTCGGTGAATTTCTCCTTGATTTCTTTTTTCATGATGAAGAATGTTATTTTAGGTAAGAATAATGAGGCAATTATGGTATTTCCGGCATCGCAGGCATAGTG
>VSPV01000205.1 GCA_009775605.1 Paramuribaculum sp. | reverse complement strand
TTAGATATTTTTCCCCTGCAATTAGTAAATTTGTAAAAAATACATAATAGAATGTTGCTATCCATGACAGGATTCGGCAAGGCAGTTGTCGAACTTCCTACAAAGAAAATTACCGTAGAAATCAAATCGCTTAACAGCAAGCAGCTTGACCTTTCAGTGCGTGTGCCTTCGGTTCTGCGCGAAAAGGAGATGGAACTTCGCAACACCGTAAGCCGCAGAGTACTTCGCGGAAAAGTGGAAATGAACGTCTATGTCGAGAGCATTACCGGTGAAACGGCCGTGCAGTTCAACATAAACCTTATGGAAGCCTACAAGAAGCAGATCGAGAACATGGCTTCGACGCTTGACATCAGCCTGCCTTCCGACTGGTATTCCGTTCTGTTCCGCTTCCCCGACGTGACCAAATCAGATGCGCCGGCCGACACAGACGCTGCCGAACTTGCCGCATGCACCACCGCCACCGACCGCGCGCTCGACGCCCTGATGGAATACCGCGCCGCTGAAGGCGCAAAGCTTGAAGAGTTCTTCGCGGTGAGAATAGACCGCATACGCAATCTTCTGGCTCTGGTTCCGCGCTACGAAAGCGAGCGCGTGGAGAAAATCCGCTCACGAATAATCGACAATCTCTCGCAGCTGCCGCAGGTTGAATACGACCGCGCGCGTCTGGAGCAGGAAATGATTTTCTATATAGAGAAACTCGACATCAACGAGGAAAAACAGCGTCTGTCGCAGCATCTCAATTACTTTATGGAGACCATAGCCGCTGAACCGGGCCAGGGCAAGAAACTCGGATTCATCAGCCAGGAAATGGGACGCGAGATAAACACTCTCGGCTCCAAGAGCAACCACGCCGAAATGCAGAAAATCGTGGTAAAGATGAAAGACGAACTCGAACAGATAAAAGAACAGGTGCTCAACGTACTCTAAAATCCATACACCGCATGACACCTTCCCAGGGAAAAATCATAATCATCTCCGCCCCTTCCGGCTGCGGAAAATCCACCATCATCAAGGCCATAATGGACCGTGGCAACGTTGACATGAAATTCTCTGTCTCGGCCACCAACCGACAGCCCCGCGAGGGTGAGACCGACGGCGTGCACTACCACTTTCTTTCCGACGGCGAGTTCCGCGAGGCGATAGCCAACGACGCATTCGTGGAATACGAAGAGGTATATCCCGGCCGCTTCTACGGCACGCTCAAGAAAGAGGTTGAGGACAGATGTGCCCGCGGAGAGAACGTGGTTCTCGACATAGACGTGAAAGGCGGCGTAAGAGTAAAGGAAATGTATGGCAACCGAGCCAAAAGCATCTTCATCATGCCCCCTTCGGTAGAAGAGCTGCGCCGCCGGCTCGAATCGCGCGGAACAGACCCCAAGGAAGCTATCGACCAGCGCGTGGGTAAGGCCGAATTCGAGCTTACCTTCGCTCCGCGCTACGACACGACCGTGGTCAACGACAATCTTGAAGAAGCCGTTGATAACGCTGAGCGTGAGATTCTGGAATTCACATCCCCTCAGGCCTGAAACCGGCGGCCGCAACGATTATGGATGGTATTGAGCGAAAGCGTCATATAGGTTTCTACGGAGGCTCGTTCAATCCTGTGCACACAGGCCATCTGATTCTGGCCGACTATATGGCCCAGTTTGCCGGATTAGATGAAGTCTGGCTGTCGGTTAGCCCGCTGAACCCACTTAAAGCCGGGGAAGAGCGGCCTGTGGACGACGATGACCGTCTGGCGATGCTGCGCCTCGCAATCGGTGACAATCCACAATTGAAAATCAGCACCATCGAACTTTCGATGCCTCTGCCCACCTATACCATCGACACTCTCCGGGAAATCAGCCGCCTCCATCCCGACGCGAAATTCTCCCTGATAATCGGAAGCGACAACTGGAAACTGTTCGACCGCTGGAGATGCCCGGAAGAAATCGTAGAACGCTTCTCCCCCATAATCTATCCGCGCCCCGGCTACGAAGTGGATGCCCGAACGCTTCCACAAGGCGTGACACTGCTCGAAAAAGCCCCGCTGCTCGACATCTCGAGCACATTCATAAGAGGCGCTATAGCCTCAGGTCACAATATGGAGTATTTTGTGACCTCGCGGGTCTGGAACTATATAGTGA
>VSPV01000204.1 GCA_009775605.1 Paramuribaculum sp. | reverse complement strand
AAGAGTTTGCGGCTTTTTTAAAAGATATGCTTGGACAGATACCCGATTACGGGCCGCTCTCTTGAATGGTTCTTTGACATTGACGGAGACCTGTTCGAGCGCCAGTACAAGCGTCACCTGAGCGGCTACCGTCAGTGGAAGGACACAGCGGAGGGACTTCATGCCGAACAGTGGCGGGTGTTTCCGCAGAACATCGGGCCTCATCTGAGCATCGACGAGACGTCGCTGAGACGCGGAGAACTGTACACCATCGTGTCCAACAAAGAGGCTCATGGCCGTGAGAACTCAATTGTGGCCATCGTGTCCGGGACGGATGCCGACACAGTCATACACGCCTTGCGTCAGATAAAAAGCGGGTTGCGTAACAAAGTCACCAAGATAACGCTTGACCTGTCGGACAGCATGAACCGTATATGCCGAGTGGCATTCCCGCGGGCATCCCGTGTGATCGACCGTTTCCACGTGCAGAAGCTCGCGCTGGAGGCCGTACAGGAAATACGCATAAAGCACCGCTGGGACGCCATCAACGCCGATACCGATGCCCGGGAGAGCGCAAAAACTCGAGGGCCGCAGGTATGTCGCGGAACGTCTTGAAAACGGCGATACGCTCAAAGAACTGCTGGCCAAAGGACGCTATGCGCTGTTCAAATCTCCCGAAAAGTGGACGTCCCCGCAGAGGCAGCGGGCCGGAATGCTGTTCAGGCTATACCCGGACCTGAAGGAAGCCTACCGGCTGTCACAGAATCTCAGGGCCATATTCAGCAGACGCTCGACAAAAGACAGTGCCCGGCTGAATCTTGCCCGGTGGTACAACAGCGTAGCCGAATCCGGCTTCAAGCCATTCAACACAATCGCCGCAACCTTTTACGAGCACGCCGACGAGATTCTGAACTTCTATGACAACCGCTCGACAAACGCATCGGCTGAATCCATCAACTCAAAAATCAAGGCATTCAGAGCCAAGCTGCACGGCGTCTACGACACAAAATTCTTCATCTTCCGACTATGCAACATCTATGCCTAAACACAGCTTTTTTACTATGCGCCGTGTTATAGCAGAATAAATGATATTCGGATTTTCGAATCCATTATAGGGATACAGTTACGCCGATTTTTTGAATAAATTTCAGGTGTATTGCAAAACGAGACACCAGAGGTATAACTTTGCCGGAAAAACAAAGAATATGATGAAAACCGAGAGAATCAAATCACCCGAAGGTGTCAGAAATCTTATGGCTGAGTTATGGGATAACCACGTGAATGGTGTGCGTAAAAACTCGTGCCGGGTGTTTATGGTCGATCTGCCGGAGCCAACGGAGGAAGAGAAGCGCATTATGGCTGCCAATCGCGCTAACCGTAAACCGTTTGTCTTGGATGAAGAGACTTTGAAGATTACTTTGGATAATGCCGTCGGTAAACTTGGAGGATGGTGATATGAAAACTACGATTATCACCATCGGTAACGGTGGCTACAATATTGCCGCAGATTGTATCGAGTCGGGAATATTCCGCGACTACAAGCTGATAGTCTGTGATTCTGATGCCGATGACCTTAAGCGCAATTCGGGGTCTGCCGACTGCTCATTTTTGCTTAACGGCTCTGTTGATAAGTTTTCTCTGAAAGATAATTCTCTGATAAAACCCATAGTCAACGAAGTAACAGACGGAATTTTTATTTTCGCGGCTTTGGGCGGTTGGGTTACCCGGATAAATATTCTTCCATTGGTTATGGCTCTGAATGTACCGAGAAAGTTTATATGGAGCATTTTTTCCATGCCGTCGGATTATGAAGGCAAAGAGGTCCACAAACGGGCCTCCGTCACTCGCCAGTTACTGTGGGCGTGCACCGATATGTTTCTCGTCCAGTACAATAATAGGCTTTCTTCAATCCCCGGTCTCACGATTGGGGAGATGAACGAGCCGATTGTCAACACCCTTGCGATGGCCTCGTTGTTCGACATCCAAAAGTCCATCAGGTTCACCAAATCTTATACCGAATATATCCCGGAGATGTATCGGGAGGCAATGTCCATGTATAGAAATGTATTCCGTTACCCGACGATAGACTGATGAAAATACTATAACAACCTGTTGGTTGAATTAAATTAGAGAATATTTTATCCGCCCAATCGGATGATGATTAACGAAATTGACATATTGC
>VSPV01000203.1:613-2205 GCA_009775605.1 Paramuribaculum sp. | reverse complement strand
GACATTGTCTCTGAATTTACGTATATGCCTATGTATGCGCACATTGGGCTGAATGAGCAAAATTGTCATGTGCTATGGGAAAAGTGTTAAATTTGCGGTATGAAAACCGCAGATGCAATATGGATGTGCCTGCCCGAAGGCATGAATGAGCTGTTTGAGATGGTCAGGTTTGAAAAGACTGACCAGTCATATGATATTTGGCTCGATGAGAAAAAGAAACTGTCCGACGAGGACTATCATAACCCCAATATAGTGGCCCGTGGCTACACGGACTACGTCACCATTCAGGATTATCCCATGCGCGGCAGACCTGTCTATCTGCACATGCGCAAGAACAAATGGTGGGACAAGAAAACCAACGAGATATTCAGCTATGACCTTGAACTACCAAACGAAGAAGGCACGCGACTCAGCGCCGAGTTCGTGGCTTTTTTAAAAGACGAAGGTTGAGTCGACTGCCCTGTCAATCAAGCATATCGCGCAGATGTACTGCGTCAACGGCAAGTATTTCGCTGACTTATACCGCAATAAGCTGAGCGGTTACGCCGAATGGTGCGAGAGAGAGCTCGGATGCGGGTTTTACTTCAACGCCGCCAATGTCGGCCCGTACATGAGCCTCGACGAGACCTGCCTGAGCAACGGCGAGGTATGGACATTCCTCACCAACAAGGAGGGCCACGGCGGCAGGGGCACGCTTGCCGCCGCAATCCCGGGCACGAAAAGCGACGAAATCATATCCACGCTCATCGGGGCGATGGGCAAGTCCCTGAGACGGAAGGTAAAAGAGGTCACATGCGACCTGTCGCCGTCAATGATGCTCATCGCAGCAGAGGTTTTCTACAACGCCCACGTGGTGAACGACCGTTTCCACGTGCAGCAGGTCTACAACGAGGCCGTCGATGAAATCCGTGTCGACATCCGAAGGCAGCTCATAGCCGGGGACAATGCCCGAGACAAGTCCGAGCCCCCTGTGACATACTCAAACGGCGAGACCATGCGCCAGATACTTGCCCGCAGCAAGCACACCCTGATGATGGCACAGAACAAATGGACTGACATACAGCGACATCGCGCAAACATTCTGTTCAAGCACTATCCGATACTGAAAGCCGCCTACCTCCTCGCAATGGAACTTCGCCGCATATTCAACTCGAAAATCTCGCCGACAAAAGCCATGGAGAAAATGAACGGCTGGTATGAACGGGTAATGGCCCTGGGCAACAACAACTTCCGTTCCGTTGTCAAGACATTCAGGAACCATGCCCCGACAATCCTCAATTACTTCCGGCGACGCTCCACCAACGCCTCTGCCGAAGCTTTCAACTCCAAGGTCAAAATCTTCCGCTCCCAGATGCGCGGTGTCCGCGACCGTGATTTCTTCATCTTCCGCCTCGTCAAGCTATACGCCTGAAATTTTAACACTTCATCCTCTCGGTTTTAACAAATGCACCGTACTTTCGGCTTGACCCGTTTTAACAAATGCACCGTACTTTCGGCTTGACCCTGGTTACGGCAAAGTAATGCTCTTCGAGCATTTTTTCTAATACACCGTGGTTTCGGCTTGCCCCCTATTTATTCCCGACATGGAAGAG
>VSPV01000203.1:0-603 GCA_009775605.1 Paramuribaculum sp. | reverse complement strand
ACAAATGCACCGTACTTTCGGCTTGACCCGTTTTTTGGATTATTAAAAGCACAAGAAACAGAATAGAAGTAAAAAGGATTAAATGGTTTTAGGTATTTAGTGTTAGGATAAAAAAACCACCCCGTGAGGAGTGGTATTTTTTTTTGCAGCCCGACTAAGGCAACATTTATTCATGTCGGGATAGGAGCAGGTTGAGCATCGCCGAGCGGTCTACGACCATCAGCTCGTTGTTATCAAAATCTACAAGGCCGCGTTCTTTCATCGATTCGAGGCCGGCATTGAACAAACCCCTCGGTACACCGAATAGAGAGCAAAGGTCGCGCTTACGGCAGCTAAGCCTTATGTCGAAACTGCCCGGCTGCGTGAGGGCGATAATCCAGAACGCTATACGCTCGTCGATTTCGCCAGTAGTGAGCGACAATATGCCCTCGACCGATTTTTGCGCGTTTACCGACAATGTGTTGAGATAGTTGAACATAAACACGGGGTCGGTGGTGAGTATTTTGGCATAATCGGCTTTCGAAATTTTTAGGATAGAAACGTCGTCGAGCGCCATTACATTGCACGGGTACGACGTCACGCGGACAGAGAGGAAGTCGGGAG
>VSPV01000202.1:1355-2222 GCA_009775605.1 Paramuribaculum sp. | reverse complement strand
TACAGAATTAATATGGGGTACCTATATAAAAATCAACGTATCAAAAGTTTAATAAAAACTTAATAATGCCGGATGTTTAACAAAAGCTCAACAAATCCGAGATATTCCTGAAACAAAATCTGCGGAGTTTTGCAGCGCAAACAAATAATATCAATTTATGGATTTAATTAATATAGGGAGGTCAGATTTAGCCTGATCTCCCTATATCTTATGAAGGCTTAATGAAAAGTTACTGCTTTGTAAATGTCATTTTGTTATGGCCGGCTTCAAGGGTCATGGTGTTGCCCGTGATTTTCACATCATCGAACTTGCGCATTTTCTGTACTCTGGTTGCAATCATGGGTTTGATTACATCAGTGATGTTCGCTGCGACGCGTCCTTTGATTGTGTTAAGAGAATCCTGAGGAGCGTCGGTGAGTTTTGCGTAACTTAAGGCCAAAGAAGTCGTGTCGATATTCACTACAGTATTTGATGGATCGAGAGTGACAATGACTTCATCGTCATCTTTCACGGTCCAGGTTCCCGAGGCTTTTACATTTCCGTTGACAGTTGCCTTTACGGGAGTGGTTATCGATGTTGTTTCCACGCCTCGTGATACGGTATAATCGGCAGAGATGTTGAGTGTGCCTCCATTTGTACCGTCAGTTTTGACAAAGGTGAGAGTCGGGGTACAGGTCATTTCCCCGCCGTCACCGCGTGGTGCCTTGTCGCGATCTCCTCCTTTGTGTTTGTCTTCTTTGTCTGGTTTGTGCATTTTGTCTTTCATCACCATGGCGGTATTCCCTTTCCAGGTTCCTGCGAGTTCTCCGGCCAGTTTTGCCTCGCCTCCGCCACAGGAGGCGAGTCCCACCACGGCAACCACAGCCA
>VSPV01000202.1:0-1345 GCA_009775605.1 Paramuribaculum sp. | reverse complement strand
GCTTATTATTAAAAGTTGTGTTGGTCTTCATTTGGTGTAGAAACATATCTGACAGCGGTTAAGTTCAGCATAAAGCCGTAAAAATCAAAAAGTTTAATGAAAACCTCAACATAATCGCAATATCAACCTTTCCTATTCAAAGTTCATTCAGAATGTCTACAAAATCCCCTCATAATTTTGTCGTGGAAATTGCAATGGAAAAATATGAGAATATTAATTATTTTGGTTTGCGGTATTATTCTCCCGGTTACAGCATTCGCAACATGTGAACTGAGGGATACGGTGGTAATTGATACTCTGCCACGTCGGGCAATGGGGAATCCGTACAGATTCCGGCCTGTGCAGCTGATTGTTCCGGGTGTGCTGATTGGTGCCGGTGCTCTCGGTCTGGGAAACGAATGGGTGAGACACACAAATACAGAGACGAAGGATGAGCTTCAGGAACATCCCCATTCACCGTTGACGATAGATGATTTCAGTCAGTATGCACCTGTGGCGGCGGCTTACGGGTTAAGATTATGCGGTGTGAAAGGCGTGCATGACTACATAGATTTCACCATAATATCAGGCACAGCCTATCTTCTCACGGGATTATCTGTCTATGGAGTGAAGACCTTTACCCGGTCGGAGCGTCCCGACGGGAGCCGGCGCAATTCTTTCCCCTCCGGCCACACCGCCACAGCTTTTGCCGGCGCCGAGATACTTCGCCGCGAGTACTGGAATGTTTCGCCGTGGATAGGTGTGGCAGGATATGCCGTGGCGGCAGGAACCGGATTCCTGCGGATGTACAATAACCGTCACTGGCTTACCGACGTAGTGGCCGGAGCCGGATTCGGAATACTTTGCGTGCAGGCCGGTTATTGGCTTTACCCTGTGGTAACAAGGGCCTTTTTCCATAAACGGTATGGAGCCAATATATTTCTGTCGCCATACGTCTCTGCGGAGAGCAAGGGTCTGGCATTACAGGTGACATTCTAAGTAACAGCAAACGTATGTTTCAACCTCTTTTCGGCGGTGCGGACAACTCTATTGTGGTGGCTGACCGTTACGTTGGTTGTATGGGCCTTGGCGGAGTGCTATACGCGGCTTTATCTCGGAGTGCATTATCCATCGGATATAGTCGGCGGAACAGCCATAGGGAGCGTAGTAGCTTATTCCATCTATACATTTTACCAACGACTGATTTTACAATTAACGTGACCGGGATATTACCGGACCGTTCGTCGAACTGTAGACCAATTCAAACAATGAAGTTGAAAATACGTTGTATATTACCTGTTGGTTGAATTAAATTAGAGAATATTTTATCCGCCCAATCGGATGATGATTAACGAAATTGACATAT
>VSPV01000201.1 GCA_009775605.1 Paramuribaculum sp. | reverse complement strand
GTAGCAATCAACGACCTTCTTCCCGTTGACTACATGGCTTACATGCTCAAGTATGACACCATGCACGGCAAGTTCGACGGCACCGTAGATTTCGACATGGAGAAGAGCCTCCTCATCGTTAACGGCAAGCCCATCCGCGTTACCGCATGCAAGAATCCCGCTGAAATCGGCTGGGGCGCTGTAGGTGCTGAGTACGTAGTTGAGTCAACCGGCCTCTTCCTCACCAAGGAAAAAGCTCAGGCTCACATCGAAGCAGGCGCAAAATACGTGGTTATGTCAGCTCCTTCAAAGGACGACACCCCCATGTTCGTTTGCGGTGTTAACCAGGACAAGTACGTTAAGGGAACCCAGTTCGTTTCCAACGCTTCCTGCACCACCAACTGCCTCGCTCCTATCACCAAGGTGCTCAACGACAAGTTCGGCGTGGTTGAAGGCCTCATGACCACCGTACACTCCACAACCGCTACCCAGAAGACCGTTGACGGTCCCTCTATGAAGGACTGGCGTGGTGGCCGTGCTGCTTCCGGCAACATCATCCCCTCCAGCACCGGCGCTGCCAAGGCTGTAGGCAAAGTTATCCCCGAACTCAACGGCAAGCTCACCGGCATGTCGATGCGCGTTCCCACCCTCGACGTTTCTGTAGTTGACCTCACCGTCAACCTCGCCAAGCCCACCTCTTACGAGGAAATCTGCAAGGCTATGAAAGAAGCCAGCGAAGGCGAACTCAAGGGAGTACTCGGCTACACCGAAGACGCAGTTGTTTCCAGCGACTTCCTCGGCTGCCCCCTCACCTCTATCTTCGACGCTAAGGCAGGTATCCAGCTGACCCCGACCTTCGTTAAGGTTATCTCCTGGTACGACAACGAAATCGGCTACTCAAACAAAGTGCTCGATCTCATCGCCCACATGAAGAAAGTAAACGGCTAATCACCGGTAACAATAACTTTTTCAACCCAAAACGGGGACCTCGGTATTCCGAGGCCCCCGTTTTATTTTACGATCGACAGGACGGACAGGACGGACGATACAGACTTTACGGACCCTACCGACAGATCAGAAGCGTCAGTAAAGTCTGTAAGGTCCGTATCGTCTGTAAAGTCCTACTTCAGCGCAGCCAGGGCTGAGGCGATGCGGGCCATGGCGGTGCGGATGTTGTCCTCGGAGGTGGCGTAGCTGAGGCGGATGTAGCCGGGCATGCCGAAGGCACTGCCGGCAACGGAGGCCACGTGGCCGACCTCGAGCAGATACATGGCAAGGTCAGAATCGGTGGCGATAACCCTTCCCTCATAACTCTTGCCGAGATAAGCCTCTACTTTCGGGAAAAGATAGAAGGCGCCGTCGGGGACGTTAGTCTCTATTCCGGGAATCTCTTTAGCAAGACCCACTATGAGGTCGCGGCGCGCGCGGAATGCCTCACACATGCGCTCCACACACTCCTGCGGACCGGTATATGCCTCCTCGGCGGCTTTCTGGGCTATCGACGAGGGGCCGGAGGTGTACTGCCCCTGAAGCTTCGTGACAGCCTTTGCAACCTCAAGCGGAGCGGCGCAGAAACCGATGCGCCAGCCGGTCATGGCGTAGGCTTTGCTGACACCGTTGATAATCACCGTGCGGTGAGCCACGGATTCGAACGTAGCCATGGAGGTATAGGAATCGGTGAAGTTGATGTGGCGGTAAATCTCATCCGAGATAATCATCACCTCGGGATATTCGGCGAGAACGTCCACGAGGGCCGACAGTTCGGCGCGGGTGTAGACGGCTCCTGTGGGATTAGAAGGCGAGCAGAGGAGCACGGCACGCGTACGCGGGGTGATGGCGGCACGCAGCTGCGAGGCATTGATTTTGAAATCCTGTTCAAGCGATGCGGGAACCTGCACGGGCACACCCCCGGCAAGTTTCACCATCTCCACGTAGCTCACCCATGCGGGGGTGGGAATCACCACCTCGTCGCCGGGATTTATCGTGGCGAGAATCACATTGCAGAGAGCCTGCTTGGCACCGTTGCCCACCACAATCTGCTGGGGAGTGAAATTCACACCGTCTGCGGTATTGAGCGCGTCGGCTATCGCCTTGCGGAGCGACATATAGCCGGGGACGGGCGAATAATGGGAATAATTCTGGTCGACGGCCTCCTTGGCGGCTTCCTTGATATGGTCGGGAGTGTTGAAGTCGGGTTCGCCCACCGCCATATTGATTACGTCGACTCCTTCAGCGCGGAGTTCGGCACTGCG
>VSPV01000200.1 GCA_009775605.1 Paramuribaculum sp. | reverse complement strand
GCCACAATTATCATATTGTCAAGTAATTAATCATCATTAATAATTGCATAAGAAAATGACTAAAGCTGATATCGTCAACGAAATCGCAAAAACAACCGGCGTAGACAAAGCCAGCGTTCTTGCCACTGTTGAAAAGTTCATGGAAGTAGTAAAGGATTCTCTTGCCCACGGCGAAAACGTTTATCTCCGCGGATTCGGCAGCTTCATTGTGAAAGTACGCTCTGAGAAGACAGCCCGCAACATTTCCAAGAACACCACCATCATCATTCCCGAGCACAAGATTCCGGCTTTCAAGCCCGCCAAAGTGTTCATGGAAGAGGTAAAATAACAGCCGGCCAGACTTTAACATATATACAAACATACACTTTTAATCATAGCGTAATATGCCAAGCGGAAAGAAAAGAAAAGGCCATAAAATGGCTACTCACAAGCGCAAAAAACGTCTCAGAAAGAATCGTCACAAGAAGAAATAAGGACATTGCCGCTTGCATCGCAAGCCCGGCTTCAGGCCCTGACTCTTCCCGACCGACGTTCAGTAACCGGATATGCACAGCCACATCCGAAACCAGAAACGCGATACAACGAACAAACTTTCTTGCGGGGTGCCCACAGAAGGGCGTTTTTCCGGCAAAAAGTTTGTTCTTTGTTTATTGCATCCCTCCACAGCCGCACCCGGCGGCTATCTCCCTCCCTCGGAAAGCCTCGCTTTCCAGAATATTAACCAATTTATAAACTAAGCCAATGCGAAGCGAACTCATTGTCGATGTGCAGCCCAAGGAAATGTCGATAGCACTTCTTGAGGACTCACGCCTGGTCTCCCTGCAGAAGGAGGCCCGCGACATAGCCTACGCCGTGGGCGACATCTATCTGGCCAAAGCCAAAAAGCTCATGCCCGGACTGAATGCCGCCTTTGTCAACGTGGGCTACGACAAGGACGCTTTCCTCCATTACTTAGATCTCGGCTCCCGTTTTTCATCCTACTCCTCTTTCCTCACCGAGGCGCTCGATCCCGAAAAGAAATCGGTGCCCTCGATTTCCAAGATGAAGCTGCTGCCCGACATTGACAAACACGGCACAATCTCGTCGGTGCTCACACCCGGCCAGCAGCTTATGGTGCAGATAGTCAAGGAACCCATATCGTCGAAAGGGCCACGACTCACCACCGAAATATCACTCACAGGGCGCTACATAGTGCTGATGCCCTTCAACGACAAAATCTCCATCTCGCAGAAAATCAAGAACCCCGAAGAGAAAGCCCGTCTGCGCCAGCTTGTGGACAGCATCCGGCCCAAGAACTTCGGCGTGATAATACGCACATCGGCCGAGGGCAAACGCGTGGCCGAACTCAACCACGAGATGAAGACTCTGCTCAAATACTGGGAAGACACCGTGGCCAAGGCGCGCACATCAACCGCTCCGGCACTCATCTTCCAGGAAGAAAGCCGAATAGTGAGCGTGATCCGCGACATCTTCAACCCCGACTTCGAAAGCATCTGGGTAAACGACCGCGAGACCTTCACCCAGATTCAGAACTATGTGAACCTCATAGCTCCCGACCGCAAGGACATTGTGAAGTTCTACGACAAGGACCAGCCGATATTCGACGCTTTCAATATCACCAAGCAGATAAAACTGTCGTTCGGCAAAACAGTGTCGTTCAAGAGCGGCGCCTACATCATTATCGAGCATACCGAAGCCCTTCACGTAATCGACGTGAACTCCGGCAACCGCTCCAAGGCTGCTCCCGACCAGGAAAGCAACGCTCTGGAAGTAAATCTGCGCGCCGCCGACGAGATTGCCCGTCAGCTGAGGCTGCGCGATATGGGCGGAATCATTGTGATTGACTTCATAGACATGGCCAAGTCAGAACACCGCCAGAAGCTCTATGAACACATGCGCGATGTGATGGCAAGCGACCGTGCACGCCACAACATTCTGCCGCTAAGCAAATTCGGGCTGATGCAGATCACCCGCCAGCGCGTGCGTCCGGCTCTCGACATCGTAACCACCGAAACGTGCCCCTCTTGCTACGGCAAAGGCATGGTGCAGCCCTCGCTGCTTTTCACCGACACACTGCGCGAAAAGCTGGAATACCTCGTGACCTCGCTCAACCAGTCGGGATTCGTGATGTATGTTCATCCCTATGTCGACGCCTACCTGAAAAAGGGACTTATCTCGCCCTACCGCCGCTGGCTCTTCGAGCTCGGCCACAAATTCAAAATCATGCCCGACCAGTCGCTGGCCTATCTGCAATACCGCGTGATAGACCGCAATC
>VSPV01000020.1 GCA_009775605.1 Paramuribaculum sp. | reverse complement strand
GACTTGTCGCATGACGGCCCGACAGCCTTTGGCCTCAACCTGCTGAAATACTGCCTGATACTCGTAGATCTGATGAAAGAAGAGTTTACCGGCCTTGATTTCATAAGAAAACTCAAGCGCGACCCGCAGAAAGCCCTGATTCCCGTGATGCTCATCTCGTCGGTTGACGACGACGATGTGGTGGTGGACGCTCTCGACGCAGGCGCCGACGACTATATGTCGAAGCCCATTTCGTCGCGCGAACTCATAGCGCGCATCAATTCGGTGCTCCGGCGACGCAGGATGATGGATTCGCGCCGCGCCGCCAATCAGGTGTCGTTCAAGGGCCTCGTGCTCGACACCTCATCTGGTCAGGCTTCAATCGACGGCAATCCGGCATCGCTTTCAAAAGCAGAGTTCCTCATACTGGGAATGCTCCTGCGAAACCGCGGACAATTCTTCGAGCGCATCGAAATAAAACACGAGGCGTGGGACAACATCTCGGATGTTTCCGACCGCGCCGTCGACACAACCATATCCCGCCTGCGCAAAAAGCTCGGCGATTACGGGCGCCTGCTCGTGAATCGCCAGGGATTCGGCTACGGATTCGTTGAATGACCACCGCGACGCTCCTTTATGGCCAAGAGAAACCTTCCACCCCTCCCCTGGTGCAACGACGCATCCGTGATTGAAGCCGGATGCGACGAGGCCGGCCGAGGCTGCCTGGCCGGCCCTGTGACGGCTGCAGCGGTAATTCTGCCTCCCGGCTTCACACATCCATGGCTCAACGACTCGAAGAAGCTCACAGAGCGCCGCCGCGCCGAGCTGAGAGCCATAATAGAACGCGAGGCCGTGGCATGGGCCGTGGCGATGGTTGACAATGAGGAAATCGACCGTATAAACATTCTCAACGCCTCCATTCTGGCAATGCACCGCGCCCTCGACGCCCTGAGCGTGCGCCCCGAGGCCGTGATTGTGGACGGCAACCGTTTCAAACCCTACCGCGACCTGCCGTGGACCACATTCGTCAAAGGCGACGGACGTTTCGGCAACATAGCCGCAGCCTCAATCCTTGCCAAGACACACCGCGACGAACTAATGAAGACCCTCGACGGCCGCTATCCCGGCTATGGCTGGGCCATAAACAAGGGCTACCCCACCGCCGCCCACCGCGAGGCCATAACACAACTTGGCCCTACCCCTCTCCACCGCATGACATTCCGGCTCACCGACCGGCAGCTTACACTGTTCTGATAAGCCGTCCCTCCCCCAAAAAACAGGTCTCCGTCCAAATCGTAGGGATGCACGCTCGTGCATCCGCTGACAGTCTGCCCGCAATGAGCGGCTGCCCCATTTCGGGCGGCTGCTCCATTTCGGTCGGCTGCTCCATGGAGCAGCCCTACACCTGGCAGGTCTCCTGCTTTTTACGGTTATGCAACAGCTGCGGATTATTGTGTCTCAGACGCACCCGATGGGAGATGCACGCCCCTATCGCTGGCATTTTGCTTCCATTTCGGGCGTTTTTCCTGAAAAAAGAAAGGATTTTTAGGCTTTTGTTGTCATATTTAAGAAATTGTTTATATCTTTGCACACTGCAATAGAGTAAAAAGCAACAAAAAGAACCATTCCGATATGGGGAAAATAGACAATCTCGACAGAAAGATTCTGAGCATAGTGATAAACAATGCCAGGATTCCCTCAAAGGACGTGGCCGCCGAATGCGGTGTGTCACGTGCGGCAATTCACCAGCGCCTGCAGAGAATGATGGACATGGGTGTGATTACCGGCTCAAGCTACAACGTCAACGCCAAAGAGCTCGGCTTCCGCACCTGCACCTATATCGGCGTGAACCTTGAGCGCGGAGGTATCTACCATGATGTAGTGCCCGAAATTGAAAAGATTCCCGAAGTGGTGGAATGCCACTTCACCACCGGCCCCTACACTCTGCTTCTCAAACTTTATGCGCGCGACAACGAGCACCTGATGGAGCTTCTCAACAAGAGAATCCAGTCAATCCCCGGAGTAATGGGAACCGAGACGCTCATATCGCTCGAACGCAGCTTCCACCGCAAAATTCCAATCTCGGCTGAATAAGCCAAATTATATTTCTAAGTTAAAAAGGCTTCAAAACCAAAAAATCCCGGAGAGCTACCGCCCTTCGGGATTTTTTGATTTTCTGAGTGATAGGGATGCACGGCCGTGCCTCCACCGTTATGACCCGACTGTTCTGAGGGTCAACGCTCAGAAATCAATTTTGAAGCCGCCCTTTTTCTCCTGGCGCTGATTCTGAGGCTGAACGGCCGACAGAGGATCCTCGGCAGGAGCCGACGGAGCGGTCGCGGCCACGCCTTTGTTCAGACTGTCGGTAAGCCGTTTGTCGCGCAAATAAGTGGGAGTGCCCTCAAATTCGCTGATAAAGCGGTCATCGTCCATATACTCCGGGGCGAGCACCACATATTTGGTGCCGAAGCTCGTGCCGTATTCCTTCTCTATCTCCTTTTCTTTCTTCTTCTTGGGATCCACGGGGGTGTAGACAGGTTTCCGACCTATCACCTCTTCCTCCTCATCGCGGATAGTCACGTCGAAGCCGGCGGCAAGAATTATCACTTTCACCTGCTCGCCGAGAGAATTATCTATGGTCACGCCCCAGATCACATCCACCTCCTGGTCAATGTTGTCCACAAATGAGCTCAGCTGACCCATCTCGTTCATGGCAATGGTCTTGTCCTCGGTCTCGCTCACATAGAGATTTATAAGCAGTCGTTTCGACCCGAGGATATCGCGGTTCTTGAGCAGAGGTGAGTTAAGGGCGTTCTGCAACGCCATGGTCACGCGTCCCGGCCCCTCGCCGTAGCCGGTGGAGATGATGGCTGTGCCACCGTTGCGCAGGGTGGTGTCCACATCGTTGAAGTCAAGGTTGATATATCCCGGCACATTGATAATGTCGGAAATCGAGCGTGCGGCCGTAGACAGCGTGTCGTCGGCTTTGCCGAATGCGTTGAAGAAGTTGAGGTCTCCGTATATCTCAACCAGACGCTCATTGTTGATAATCAGCAGCGCATCCACATGCTTGGCCAGCTCGTCGGCACCGTCGAGGGCTTTCAGAATCTTCTTGCGACCCTCAAACACAAAGGGGATGGTGACTATGCCTATGGTAAGGAGTCCGCGTTCCTTTGCCACGCGGGCCACTACCGGAGCGGCGCCCGTGCCGGTGCCGCCACCCATGCCGGCAGTCACAAACACCATCTTGGTTTTTTCGCCGAACAGCGCCTTGATACGTTCAAGATCCCTTTCGGCAGCCTCACGAGCCACCTCGGGTATCGCACCGGCGCCGCGGCCGGAGCCGATCACCAGGCGGTTGTCGAAATCGAGTTTCTCAAGGGCCACACTGTCGGTGTTGATAGCCACGAAAGTAACCTTATCCACACCTTGCTTATACATGTGGTTGACTGCGTTTCCGCCTCCGCCGCCCACGCCTATCACCATAATCTCATTTTCGTCGCGTGCAACCGGTCCGGGGTTATATTGCGTCGAAAGGCTGTCCATGTCCTTATTCAGATATTCGTCCATTGTTTCGTAGTTGTTTAGCAGTTAGTTATGTGTGTTGACGTGAGGGTCAGTTGCGGTCGTCGCGGAGCACATCGTCTTCATCATCATCTTCTTCCACCAGTCCGCCCTCGATACGCTCGGTTATGTTGCGCAGACGGTCCCAGATTGATGTGCGGGGCTTCGACGGCTGTTTACGTGCCGGTTCTTCCTCAATCTCTTCCTCCTCAATTTCTTCAACTGGTTCCGGCTCAGGCTCGGGTTCAGGAGTCGAGAGGCATTCGTGAGTGTCGGAATGAGCGGCAGCCCTTACTATGGAAAGCACGTCCACGCAGTCAACGGGCGAGATTCGGACATCCGAGATACCCACATCGGCCATGGAAATGCTGCCGGAGCGCACGTTCATGCCCATTTCCTTGGCAAGACGGTCGTTGAACCCGGCAAGGAAAGCGCCACGGCCCACAACAATAATACCGCGGGCCAGCTGCGAGGCACTGAAGCCCGATTGCTTGAGTTGTTCCTTTATGTTGGCTATGATTTCGGCGGCGCGGGCCGACACGCATTTATTAACCTGGTCATAGTTGATGGAATCGTCGATGGCTCCGATGGATGTGCCTGAGGCGTTGCCCTGGCGGCGTTTTATCTCCTCGGCACGCTCCTCGAGGTAGTTCAGGCTCATGAGGTCGCGGGTAATGTTGCGTGAGCCCATGGGGAGCGTCTGGAGGAACTGGAGGTGTCCGCCCTTGTAGATGCTCACCGTGGTGGTCTCAGCGCCGAAATCCACGAGCATACATCCTATGCGCTTCTCCTCATGGGTGAGAACGGCATCGGCTATCGCTGTCTGGCGCACCACATATCCGGCCACCTTCAGGCCCATCTTGTCTACAACAAGGCGCTCGAGCTTGCTCTTTATCTGCTTGCGGCAGGTAAGGAGCACGGCGTCCATGCTCACGCTGTTGCCCATGGTGCCCTTGGGCTGCGTCACGCTCTTTTTGTCCACGGAATACTGGCGGGGAATCACAGCAAGAAGATCGCGGTCGGGGGGCGCGGCCATGCGGGCCTGGTTGCGGAGGTCGGCCAGAATATCGTCGCCAATCTCCATTTCCTCCACAAGGTGCCTTTCGACACTGCGCGTGGTGGAGCAAAGCGAGCGGGCTCCCACGCCCACATATACTTCAGCCACCTTGGCAGGAGCAATACGCTCCTCAAGGCGACCTATGATGCGGCGCAGCACGGCGCCAACCTCTTCCACGTTGCTCACCTCGCCGTAGCGCACCCATTCGAGAAACGGCTCCTCTTCCACGGCCTGGACGGTGATGATGCCTTTGTCGCTCACGTGCCCCAAAGCGCCTTTCACTTTGGAGCTGCCGATTTCAATTGCTACAATATTTTTTTCTTCCATATCTATGGTTTTTTAATTTCCTTTTTCGTTGATGAATCGCCTTTTGCCGGCGCCTGCGCCGGCTTTTCACCCGGCATAGGACGGTCTGTCTCCATTTTCTTGCCGGGGATGGCCTGACCGTCAGCCACGCCTTCAGCCGTCAGCATGGTCGAGAGATCCACATCAGCCTCGTCGGCGCCGTCGTCATACTTCACCTTCGGAAGCTCCTTGTTGCGGCGTGTGGCCACTATCTGGCCGTTCCATTTCACGCTTATAGTGTCGTAATAATCCCAGCCCATGGCCGGCAGAATCTTGGAATAGACGTTGCGGAGGCGACGGAACTTGTCGTCAAACATGCTTACGTCGCCGAAATTCACCAGATGTCCGCGAAACACCGGCACGAGCATTATGTTTGTGGGAGAATCCACCTTGATCATCGACACCACCTTGTTCCAGGTGCTGTCGGAAGCTATGTAATCAATAAGGGGCAGAATACTGACAGCGGGAAACGAGTCAGTGAATTCGCCCTGAATCACCGGCACGTCCATGAAATAACGCGCCTGCGCGCTGATTTTCTTTCCCTGACGGTTGATGTAATACGATCCATGGCTGTCGAAAATTCTCGCCACGGGCCGCATGGGACTCACCTCTATATGGATAGTGCTGTCAGGCCGGATATTGACTTCGGTCCACTCTATTTTGTCGATGGCCCTGAGGAAACGCTCGAGGCTGTCAATGTCTATATCGTCGAGCCTGCTGCCCTTCATCTGTGCCGGCCATCTGCCAAGCTCGCGCCATAGCTCCGCCTCGTTGACAAACTTCACCGAAGAGGAATCGAGCACGGTCATAGTCACATCCCTGCACGGACGCGACGAAGCCATGCCCTGCGTGAGCAGCGTCACGGCTGTCATCACCCCTAAGGCAACCACGGTCAGCAATATGTAGAGCAGGCGTTTCTTCATGAGCGGGCATCAGAGGTTATACGGTCAAGGAAGTCGCAGATATCCCCTGCTCCGGCTGTAAGAAGCACCTCGAAGCCGCGCTCGCGCACAGTCTCGGGCAGCTGCTCCTTTGTAATCATGGTCTTGTCCGGGCCCTTTATGGCATCGAATATGAGCTGCGAGCTCACGCCCTCCATGGGGAGCTCGCGGGCAGGATATATGTCGAGAAGTATCACCTCGTCGGCCTCGGAAAGCGCCTGGCCGAACTGCGGGGCGAAATCGCGCGTGCGACTGTAGAGATGGGGCTGGAAGGCCACCGTAAGACGCCGGTCGGGATAGAGGGCGCGCACCGAGCGTATCGACTGGCGCAGTTCGTCGGGATGATGGGCGTAATCGTCGATTATGGCGCGGCCCGGCTCCTTCAGATGGAACTCGAAGCGGCGTTTCGGGCCCTGGAAGGAAGCCATGGCCCGGCGTGCGCAGTCCTCGTCGAGCTGCCCTGCAGCCCAGACCGCGGCGAGCGCGGCAATGGCGTTCTCTATGTTTATCTCCACGGGCACACCGGGAGCAATATCTGTCATCACAGAGCCGTCGGGCATCACCAGGTCGAACACTATCGAACCTTCGCTGCGGCGGATATTGGTGGCGTGGAAATCGCCTTCGTCGCGCGAATAGGTGTAGACCTTCACTCCCGGAGCCACACGCGGGCGCAGTTTAAGACCGGTATGGACTATGAGTACGCCGTCGGGGCGGATGAGCTCGGTGAAATGCGCGAAGCTCTCGAGGTAGGCATCCTCGGTTCCGTAGATGTCGAGATGGTCGGGGTCAGTGGCCGTAATCACTGCCACTGACGGCGTGAGATGATGGAACGAGCGGTCGTATTCGTCGGCCTCTATCACCGAGAAATCGGAATGGGGGTCAAGGATGAAGTTGGTGCCGTAATTGCGGAGCACACCGCCAAGGAAGGCGTTGCACCCGCCGGGAGAGTTGTGGAGCACGTGGGCGGCCATGGACGATGTGGTTGTCTTGCCGTGAGTGCCTGCGAAACAGAGGCTGCGGCTGTGGCGCGTCACTATGCCGAGCACGGCGGCGCGTTTCACCACCTCGAAACCGTTGGCGCGGAACCATTGCAGCCCGGGATGCGAATCGGGCACGGCGGGAGTGTAGACCACCAGTGTCTCCCCGGGATTGCGGAACGCCTGGGGAATGGCTTCGGCGGCATCGCTGTAGGTAATCTCCACGCCCTCGCTTTCAAGAGCGCGGGTGAGGTCGGTGGGGGTGCGGTCATATCCGCCCACACGCTTTCCCTTGCTGAGGAAATAACGTTCGAGAGCCGCCATGCCTATGCCGCCGGCTCCCACAAAGTATATGTTGGGACGATCTGTTGTCATTTTTTCTCTTCGATAATACGGTAAATGGTATCGACTATGCGGGTGTCGCTTTCGCGAAGCGCCATCTGGGCTGCATTTGCGGCGAGGAGGTTACGGCGCGACGAATCGGCGATAAGCTCCAGAGCTTCGTCTACCAGCCGTTCGCGGGCCTCGGAGTCGGGCACCATCACGGCCGCGTCACGCTCCACAAGCGCCATGGCGTTCTTGCGCTGATGGTCCTCGGCCACGTTGGGCGACGGCACCAGTATGGCGGTTTTTCCGGCAAGCTGAAGCTCGGATATGGTGCCGGCTCCCGCACGGGCCACCACGAGGTCGGCCGCGCTGTAGGCACGCGCCATATCAGCGATGAACGGCATGGCCTTTACATCGCTGTGTCCGGCCGCCGCGCGGGCGCACTCTTCGGCATAGAGCTTGCCTGTCTGCCACATCACCTGATATCGTCCGTCGGCGGTAAGACGGTCGAGCCCTGCGGCAATGCTGTCGTTGATGGTACGCGCGCCAAGGCTTCCTCCAACCACAAGCAGCAGCGGACGCGCAGGGTCAAACCCGAGGGCGCGCTTGGATTCGGCGCTGCCCAGAGCGGCACAGTCGGCTATCTCTTTTCTTACAGGATTTCCGGTCTTGGTAATGACCTCGGCGGGGAAGAAGCGCTCCATGCCGTCGTAGGCCACGCAGATTGCGCGGGCTTTAGGCGCGAGAAGCTTGTTTGTGACTCCCGGATAAGAGTTCTGTTCCTGAATAAGCGTAGGGACGCCCTGACGCTGTGCCTCCTTGAGTATGGGGCCGCTGGCATATCCGCCCACGCCTATGGCAATGTCGGGACGGAAGTCCCTGACGATGCGGCGCGCGCGAAGCAGGCTGCGCACAAGCTTCACCACCACAGGCACATTGCGCCAGAGACGACGGCGGTCGAAACCCGCCACGGGCAATCCTTCTATCTTATATCCGGCGGCAGGCACACGCTCCATCTCCATACGGCCGCATGCGCCCACAAAGAGAATCTCGGCGCGGGGCTCGCGGCGGCGTATGGCGTTGGCTATGGAAATGGCGGGGAAAATGTGTCCGCCGGTGCCTCCGCCGCTTATCAGTATGCGTATAGGTGATTCTTCACTCATTTCTTTCATGTTAAAATCAGAGCTGCGTTGGGTTGGCGGCGCTCATTTCCTTCGGGAGCATGGATTCCTCCTGTTCTATCTCCTTCTTGCGTGCGCCCTTGCGGGTGGCGTGACGGCTCACGGAGAGCATTATTCCGAAGGCTATGGAGGTGATGAGTATCGACGTTCCGCCTTTGGATATCAGCGGCAGGGGCTGACCCGAAACAGGCATGGCTCCCGTGACGATACCTACATGGAAAAGCGCCTGGAACACTATGGTGAGCGAGGCTGCAAGCACAAGCTGCGCCGCGAAGTTGACCGAGACGCGGTTGGCAAGCACCGCCGCGCGCGCCATGAGCCAGAGATAGAGCAGCAGCACGGCCAGACCGCCCACCAGACCCAGCTCCTCGACTATTATGGAGTAGATATAATCGGTAAAAGCCAGCGGCAGGCGCGATGTCTCGCGTGAATTGCCGGGCATCACGCCCTTTATACCGCCATGGGCCTGCGCCATGAAGCCAATCATGGCCTGACGGTTGTCGGCGGTCATTTTCTGCTGGTATTTCGGCACGGAATCATTGCCGAACTCCTCGAGGCGGCTCACCCACGTTTCCCAGCGGGTGAGTCTCGACACCTGCATTTCCGACATATCGGCAGTGGCACCCGGCACGGCATGCATCTTGTAGTCGATATAGAACACACCCACCAGCAGAGCCATTCCGGCCATATAGGCCAAAGCTATCTTGAAGAGGTCGGTAAGTCTCATGCCGGTGATCACAAGCATTGACAGACTGATGCACAGCAGCAGAATGGTGTTAGTGAGTCCGCTGAATATGAGCGTTCCCGCGAAGAACACCACCGCTCCCGCGGCAATCCACACACCGTTCTTCTTCATGCCCTTCTTTTCCTGAAAGAGGGCCGCGAGATAGCCTATGGTCAAGGCGGCGGAGAGCTTCATGAACTCGGAGGGCTGAAGGGTAATGCCCATTATGCGTATGGCGCGGCGCGCGCCGTTGAAATCCTCGCCTATGAACCAGGATGCCAGCCACAGGCCGATACTCAGCATCACGAACAGCGGCACGAGGGTGACGAAGCGGCTGTAATGCATCCGCGACATCACCACCACAATCACGAAACTCACGGCAAGCATTGCCATGTGGCGCATTATGGGCATGTAGACACCGATGCCGGTGCCGCTCACCTCGCGCGACGACGCGCTGTAAAGCTCCACTATGGAAATGAGGCACAGAAGAAGGTAGATGCCCCATATATGTTTGTCGGTATGCCCGAAAAGATAGCTGCGGATGCGCCGGGCGGTGCCGGGCACCTCGGCGGCGAGTGCCTCGGGCTGCGGTTCGGCGCTGCCGGGGATAGCGCGGGGTGAAGTTGCGGCTGGTTGAAGTTCCATTTTCAGTTTTGTGTTAATGCGGGGAGAGAGTCGGGATATCATTTATGGGCGAGAGCATTCACGGCCTGCTTGAAAAGCTCGCCGCGGTTCTCGTAGCTCGTGAAGAGGTCGAAGCTCGCGCAGCAGGGCGAGAGAAGCACCGTATCGCCTTCGGAGGCAAACTCCCGGCAGGCGGCTATGGCGTCGGCCAGCGAATGGGTGTCGGCTATCCGGGGCACTTTGCCCGTGAAGAAGTCGAGGAGCTTGGCATTGTCCTTTCCCATGCACACTATGGCCTTGACCTTCTCGCGCACCAGAGGCTCTATCTCGGTATAGTCGTTGCCCTTGTCCTTGCCACCGAGGATAAGCACCACGGAGGGGGCTTCCTTGCGTGGCATGCTCTCGAGAGCATACCAGCAGGAGTTGACGTTGGTGGCCTTGGAGTCGTTGATGTAACGCACTCCGTCAATGTCGGCCACGAATTCCAGGCGGTGCTCCACACCCTCGAAATTGCTCAGGGCACGGCGTATGTCGTCCTTCTTTATATCGAGCAGGCATGCCGACAGACCGGCAGCCATGGAATTGTAGAGATTATGGAGTCCGTTGAGGCTAAGGTCGGCGCGGGGCATCCTCACCGGAGTTGCCTCGGCGTCGAGCACAAGCTCGTCTTCATCGTCAACGTATGCCCGGGAGCCTTTCTCCATGTTCTCGGCAAAGGGATACATCCGGGCCTCTGTGGCCACCTGACGCAGCTGGGCCTGAATCACGGGGTCGTCCTGCCAGAATATAAACGCATCCTCGGGAGTAAGGTTGCGGAGTATGCGGAATTTGGCATTGATGTAGTTCTGCATCTTATAGTCGTAGCGGTCAAGATGGTCGGGGGTGATATTGAGTATCACGGCCACATTGGCCTTGAAATCATACATATTTTCAAGCTGGAAGCTCGAAAGCTCTATCACGTACACATCGTGGTTCTCGCGGGCCACCTGCCAGGCAAGGGAACGACCCACGTTGCCCGCCAGGCCTACGTTCAGCCCGGCGTCCTTGAGTATATGGTAGGTGAGCATGGTGGTTGTGGTCTTACCGTTTGAGCCGGTGATGCACACCATCTTGGCGTGGGTGTAACGTCCGGCCAGCTCGATTTCGGAAATCACGGGCACACCTTTTTCCACCAGCGCCTTCACAAGCGGCGCCGTGGGAGGAATGCCGGGGCTTTTCACAACCTCGTCGGCATCGAGCACACGGGATGCCGTGTGGCCTCCCTGCTCGAATTCTATGCCCTCGGCGCGAAGCACCTCGGCATATCGTTCCGGAATGATTCCGGAATCTGACAAAAACACGTCCATCCCCTTGTCCTTGCCGAGGATGGCTGCTCCTACGCCGCTTTCGCCGCCGCCGAGCACCACGAGTTTTTTTCTGCGGTTCATATTATATCGTCTGTTGAAATGTCCTGTCAATATTATTATTTATGTGTCATCGTATCTTGAGCGTGACAAAAGTGAGCACGGCAAGCAGAAGGCCTATGATCCAGAAGCGAGTGACAATCTTGGGCTCGGGCACCGCGTTGAGGGGGGCCTGCAGCAGGGCGTCGATGCCGGAGTTGCCCGGCTTCTGGAAATGATGATGGAGAGGCGTCATCTTGAAAATGCGGCGACCGGCTCCGTGGCGCTTCTTGGTGTACTTGAAGTAAGCCACCTGAAGCATTACCGAAAGGTCCTCGAAGAAGAAAATGGCGCAGAGCAGCGGAATAAGCAGCTCCTTGCGTATGAGGATGGCGAACACGGCTATTATGCCGCCGAGAGTGAGGCTGCCGGTATCGCCCATGAACACCTGCGCAGGATAGGCGTTGTACCACAGGAATCCTACCAGCGCGCCTATGAACGCCGCCATATACACCACCAGCTCACTGCTGCCGGGGATATACATTATGTTCAGATACGACGAATAGACTATGTGGCCGCCGAGATAGGCCATTATGGCGAGCGCGCAGCCTATTATGGCGGAGGTTCCGGTACAGAGGCCGTCCAGTCCGTCGGTGAGGTTGGCGCCGTTGGAAGTGGCCGCAATCACCAGAATGGTAACAAGCACGAACACTATCCATCCGCCTGTAGCGGCATGACTTCCCATCCACTGGGTGAGATAGGCGTAATCGAAGTTGTTGTTCTTGACGAAAGGTATGGTGGTCTGGGTTGACTTCACATCTTCGGGGGTATACATGATGACGGTTTCCTGCGCTTCAGGCACCACCACCTCCACATTCTCGCGCATCGTTATATCGGGGCTGAACCACATGGTGAGGCCCACAATCAGGCCGAGACCCACCTGGCCCACAATCTTGAAGCTGCCTTTCATGCCGTCCTTGTTGTGACGGTGAATCTTCAGATAATCGTCGAGGAAACCGAGCGTGCCGAGCCATATCGTGGCCACAAGCATCAGGGCCATATAGATATTGCCCAGATTTCCCACAAGCAGACACGGCACAAGAATCGCCACGATTATTATGATGCCTCCCATGGTGGGGGTGCCTTTTTTCGACATCTGGCCCTCAAGACCGAGGTCGCGGATTATCTCGCCTACCTGCATCAGCTGCAGACGGTCTATTATCCGGCGTCCGAACACAGTGGCTATAATCAGCGACAGCACAAGAGCCGCGCCGGAACGGAACGTGATGTAGTCCATGAGCCGCGCGCCGGGCACACCGAGATTCTCGAGATAATTAAAAAGATAATAAAGCATTTCGCGTTGCTATTGAAACGGTTGGGGATTACATTAACAGAATGGGGGTCAGAGCGATGCGAAGACATCCCGCACCACCTCGCGGTCGTCAAAATGATGTTTCACGCCTTTCACTTCCTGATAGGTCTCGTGGCCTTTGCCGGCAATCAGCACCACATCACCCTTTCCGGCGAGCGCGAGCGCCGTGCGTATGGCTTCGCGGCGGTCGGTGATGCTGAGAGTCTTCGGACGTGTGGCATCGGTGAGTCCGGCTTCCATCTCGGCTATGATTTCAGCGGGTTCCTCGTCGCGGGGATTGTCGGATGTGAGCACGAGCCTCTGGCTGCGTGCGGCAGCCTCAGCAGCCATCAGGGGGCGCTTGCCGCGGTCGCGGTTGCCTCCGGCGCCCACCACGGTGATGATTGTGCCCTGCGGGCCCACCACGTCGCGTATGGCGTCGAGCACATTTACGAGCGCGTCGGGCGTGTGGGCATAGTCCACGATAGCGGTCACGCCGTTGGCGCCGTGGATGGTCTGGAAACGTCCGGCCACGGGCACAAGGCGGCTCATGTTGACAAGCACGGTGTCGCGGTCCCAGCCCAGGAGGCAGCAGGCGCCGTATACTGCGGTGAGATTGTAGGCGTTGAAGCGGCCGGTGAAGAGCACCTCCACCTCATGACCGTTGAACGACATTAGGGTGCCGTCGAGACGGCTCTCGATCACGCGGCCGGTGAAATCGGCCACGGTGCGCAGCGAATATGTGTAGCGCCGGGCCTCGGTGTTCTGAAGCATCACCTCGCCGTTGCGGTCGTCGAGGTTGGTGAGAGCGAACGCCGTGCGGGGGAGCCCGTCGAAAAACGATTTCTTGGCGGCAAGATAAGCGTCGACCGTCTTGTGATAGTCAAGATGGTCGCGGGTGAGGTTGGTGAACACACCTCCGGCGAAATGGAGCCCGGCAATACGGTGCTGGTGGGCGGCGTGGGAGCTTACCTCCATTGCAGCCACCGTGCATCCGGCCACCACCATGCGGTGAAGAAGCTCGTTGAGCGTGAGCGGATCAGGAGTAGTCTGGGTGGTGGGCACAGCCTCGGAGTCGATATAGTTGCAGACTGTAGAGAGCAGACCGGCCTTCTGGCCCATCATGCGCGCCATCTCGTAGATGAGGGTGGCGGTGGTTGTCTTGCCGTTGGTGCCGGTGACACCTACCAGCTTAAGCTTGCGCGAGGGATTGCCCCACCATTGCGAGGCCAGCAGACCCAGGGCCACTGCCGAGTCGGGCACCTTGATGTAAGTCACCGTCGACTCCAGACGCTCCGGCAGCTCCTCGCACACTATAGCGGCGGCTCCCGCAAGCGTGACCAGAGGAATAAACTTATGGCCGTCGACATTATAGCCGCGCACAGCCACAAACAGCGAGCCCCGCTTGATCTTGCGGGAATCACATTCGAGGGAGGTTATTTTCTTCTCTTCGCTTCCTATCACTTCCTGCGGCATTATGGCCGAGAGCAAATCTGAGAGTGACTTCATGATTATGATGTTTTTTTATTCGTTTATTCTTGTTTATTTCCGGATTGGTCTATTCGCGGAGCTCAAGCATCACGATGCTGCCGCGCCTCATTTCGGTTCCAGGTCTGGGATGCTGTCCGGCCACATAGCCCGCGCCCCTGAATTTCACATTATAACCGGATTTCTCAAGCACCGACAGGGCGTCGCGGAGTCCGTAGCCGTGAACGTCGGGCACACCTTTCACCTTCTGGGCGCCCGGATGGGCCAGCACCGTCATCTTGCCTGAGAGACCCAGACGGTCGGAAACGGTCGTCGCACGCGAACCGTCGCACGAGGCATGCATGGTAGGAGCGGAGCCTCCTTTGGCATCCGCGAGATAGTCGGAACTGTTGTCGAGCATTCCGCGGCTGTAAAGGTTCTCGGCTATCCCCTTGAGTACCTCACCGCTGGTGGACGCGGCGCCGAATGCATTCTGGCGGGGATGACGCACAAGCACCATGCATGAGAAGCGGGGATTGTCGGCAGGAAAGAATCCGCAGAATGCCAACCGCTTCTTGGATGTGTTGTAGCCGCCCTGCTCAATGACGTAGGCGGTGCCGGTCTTTCCGGCTATGGCCACTTTGTCGGAGCGCAGACGGCGTCCGGTACCATGGTCGCCCCACACCACAGAACGCAGCATGGTGCGCATCTTGGCGGCATTTGTCTCGGAGCATATACGGTCGCGGATATAGGTCACGGGGAAGAGGGTGTCGCTGTCGGCCGTACGGGTGCCCATCACCAGACGCGGACGCACGTAGCGGCCTCCATTGGCAATGGCATTGTAGATGGATAGGGTGTACAGCGGGGGTATCTTGGTGGCATAGCCGTAACACTGGCGGGAGAGAGCTATGCGGCCGCCGCGGTTGTCGGGCAGCGAGTCAATGCGCGGAATGCATTCTCCGGCTATTCCGGTGTGCATCGGCTCAAGAAATCCTATCTCTTTCAGGCGCGAATAGAAACGGCCCGGGTCGGAGTCGAACTTGCGGGCGATGATTTTGGTCATTCCGATATTCGACGAACGCTCTATCACCTCGCTCACACGCATGGAACCCACGCCGTGGGCGTCGGTTATAGGCCGTCCGCCTGCGTAGGCATACGATGAGCCGGTGGATATCACCTCATCGAGATTGCTCACCGCGCCCTCCTCAAGAGCCAGCATCATGGATATGGGCTTGACAACGGAGCCGGGCTCATAACCCTGCACGGCACGGTTCATGGCCTCGATATAGCCGGTGCCGGTCTTTGTATTCTTCTCAAGGTTGGAAATGGCCTTGATGTTGCCTGTGGCCACCTCCATAAGCACGGCCACACCCCAGTCGGCATCGCAGTATTCGAGCATCTTGTTGAGTTCGTTTTCCACGATGTCCTGCATCTTGATGTCGATTGTGGTGATGATGTTGGCTCCGGGCACGGCAGGGACGTCGGTCCAGGGGACAATCTCTTTGGTGAGCGACACTTTCTTTGCCAGACCGGGAATGCCGTAGAGCAGAGAGTCGAGCGCCTTCTCCAGACCGGAGATTCCGTGGACCTCGCTGCACTCGCGGGTGGCGCCCACACCGCCTATGCTTCGGCGCGCCATGGCGCCGTAGGGACGCACACGGGCAAGCCGCGAATCATGGGTTATGCCGCAGTAGTTGCGGTTGGGATAATTGAAGAATGGCAAGGTGCGTATCTTGAGATAGTCGGCATAGCTCACACGGTCAATCAGCACGAATGCGCGCGGCCTGTCCTTATGGGCTATTTTGAGCGGCCCCGAAAGATATTCTTTCCACTCCTTGGCTGTGCGGCGTCCGAATTCTCGGGCCATGCACTTCGAGATGGTATCGAGACGGGCCACAAAGGTGTCGGTGAGGAAGCGCTCGCTGCGGAAGTCGATTCTCACGGTGTATTCCCTCACGTTGGTGGCAAGCACAGAGCCGTCGCACGCCAGGATGTTGCCACGCTGGGGAGCGATGGTGTCGACTTTCGACAGTTCCTTGAGGGCGAGGTTGTTCCATTCGTCGGCAGAGACAACGGTCGTATCCCACAGCTTGTAGACTATGCGGCCTACAAAGAGCAAGGTAACGCCCACCACAAAGATGTAGCGCCAGATTATTCTGCTTCTGTTTCCTTTTGCCATGGGGACTCGGGGTTATTTTTCAGAGTTAAGAAATTATTCAGTCAAGTTCTATTTCGTAAGGGGGCCGCTCCTGGACGTGGAGGCCGAGATGGAGCGAGTCGACGAGCTGCTGCATGGAACTTTCGCGTATGCGGCCCATATAGAGGCTGCGGGCCCTTACCCGCTCGGCCTTGACGGTTTCCAGCTCGTTGGTGTATTTACGCAGCGCCTCCATACGGGTCTGCATCTCGTATTTGGATGAGATGTAGCCCAGGAGCACCAGCACACAGAATCCCAGCGCCACGGCATTGTTGACGAAGAAATCGCCGGAAATCACCTGTCCGCGGAGAAGGCGGCCGATGAATCCGAGAGTGGGTCGATGTGAGGTTTCTGTTTTTGGCATTGCTGCGATATGATTTGAAACGGATATGGAGAGTTATTTCATTCGTTGTCGGGAAGCTTGAAGGCCACGCGCAGTTTGGCGCTACGCGAGCGGGGATTTCGCTCGATTTCCGCCTCGTCAGGCACGATGGGCTTCGACGAAAGCGCTTTCAGCGGGCGCGAAACGGCCCCGAAGAAATCGCGCTCCTCACGCCCCTCGACATTGCCGGTGCGCATGAAGTTCTTCACCATGCGATCTTCGAGCGAATGATAGGTGATCACCGCCAGGCGTCCGCCGGGTTTCAGCACCCGCAGGCATCCGGCAAGGAACTGCTCGAGAGCCTGCATCTCGCCGTTGACTTCTATGCGGAGTGCCTGAAAGAGCTGCGCCATCTCCTTTTTCTCGTGTTTCGGGGAGATGAAGGGCTTCATTACGTCAGTCAAGCGCCCCACGGTGTCGACCGGGCGCCCGGCCTCACGCTCCCGGACTATGGCCGCAGCCATCCGGCGCGCCTGCTTCAGCTCACCGTAGAGCCCGAGCACGGTCGCAATGCGTTCCTCCGTGGCGGTGGCAAGAAATTCGGCCGCGCTCATGCTCGAGCGGCGGTTCATGCGCATGTCGAGCGGCGAATCGAACCGGAAAGAGAATCCTCGCGATGCATCGTCGAAGTGATGGAAGCTCACACCGAGGTCGGCAAGAATGCCGTCGACCCCCTTCACGCCGTAGTAGCGCATGAAATTCGGCAGGAAACGGAAATTGGAGTAGACAATCGTAAACCGGTCGTCGGTCATGGCGCGCGCCACGGCCTCGTCGTCCTGGTCGAAGGAGTAGAGATGTCCCTGTGGGCCCAGACGCTCCACAATGGCACGCGAATGGCCTCCGCCGCCGTAGGTTGCGTCGACGTAAATGCCACTTGGCTTTATGTCAAGAGCTTCTATTACTTGGGGCAGAAGCGCCGGAATATGGTAGACTGGTTCTGAAGTGCTCACTTTAGCGATACTTTTAGGCTTCAAAGTTACTTAAAATCGGGCATAAGTTTACATAACTAAACAATATTTTTTGGACATTAACCTGCATAAAGTTTTCTACACTCATACATTCAACTGATTAGCAGTGAAATAAGACACAATCCGGAGCCGTTTACATTTGCAAATGATGTAAACGGCCCCGGATTGCGATTATAGCCCTCGAACTCAGGGACGGAGTATGCGCGCAAGCTCCTTAACACCCTCTGTGGCAGTGGTGCGAAGCACTGTTATGCCGTCGGGGACAGGAGCGGGATTCGGGTCGATATAATACACCGGTATACCGCGCCGGGCATAGTGGACCAGCCCTGCCGCAGGATAAACGGCCATGGAGGTGCCTATTATCACCAGCACATCAGCCTGCTCGACAAGCTCAATGGCGGGTTCGATGTTAGGGACGGCCTCCTGGAAAAAGACGATATGCGGACGCACGGCGTCGCCATACTCGTCGCGGGTTTCCGGGGTGGTGTCGAGGTTTTCTTCGGTGAGCGTGTACACGCGTTCCGGATGCTTCATGGAGCGCACCTTCATAAGCTCTCCGTGGAGATGGAGCACTTTGGTACTGCCGGCGCGCTCATGCAGGTTGTCGACGTTCTGGGTGATAATCCAGGTGTCGTACCACTGCTCAAGCTCAGCGAGGCCGGAATGTCCGGCATTGGGCTGCGCCTTCACGAGTTCGTGACGGCGTTCGTTGTAAAACTTGTGGATAAGAGCCGGATTGCGGGCAAAGCCCTCGGCGCTCGCCACATCCATCACAGGATATTTGTCCCACAGGCCTCCGCTGTCGCGGAAGGTTGAGATTCCGCTCTCGGCGCTCATGCCCGCGCCCGTGAGCACTACCAGTTTAGGTTTGATGCTGTCCATGTCTTTATGCTGTAATTTATGGCAACTTTATGAGTCTATCTTAATAAACAAAATCAAGAGGCTTGATGCTCTGTAAATTTAGCGATTATTTTTGTCAGAATAGCCAAAAACAATAACTTTGCCATAATCTCACCGACAAAAAACATCGTATGTCCGTTACGCCCAAAACCATAGGAGTAATCATCTCGACCTACAACAATCCGGAATGGCTTGAAAAGACACTCATAGGGTATATGAACCAAGAGAGACGTGCCGACGAGATAATAATAGCCGACGACGGCTCGGGGCCAGATACGTGCTCGCTCATAGAGAGATACAAAGCAGTGTTGCCGATAAAGCATGTATGGCATCCGGACGAGGGATTCAGAAAAACACGCATACTCAACCGAGCTCTGACCTCGGCAACATCCGACTATCTTATTTTCACCGATCAGGACTGCGTGCCTCGCAACGATTTCGTAGCAGCCCATCTTCAGGCGGCACAGCAAGGACGGTTTCTCTCGGGAGGATACTTCAAACTCCCTATGGATATAAGCCGGCTCCTCTCACCCGACGACATCGCATCAGGTAGAGCGTTCTCTCTTCGATGGCTTAGATCGAAAGGATTGAAAATCACATTCAAATGTACCAAACTGCTAAATCGCAAGTGGTTTGCCGCCCTCATGAACACAATCACCCCGGCACGCGCGTCGTGGAATGGATGCAACTCATCGGGTTGGCGCGCCGACATGCTGGCAGTCAACGGATTCAATGAACTTATGCAGTATGGCGGAGAAGACCGCGAATTCGGAGAAAGACTGGTAAATATGGGGATTCGACCCCGGCAGATGAGATACTCACTGATAGTGGTACATCTTGACCACGGACGCCCATATAAAAACGCGGAGGCTCTTGCCCTTAACAAGGAAATACGTCGCGTCACACGCCAGAAACGCATTATCCGTACTCCCAACGGTATCGAGCAAACAACTGACAAAGCCTGAGTCTTCACGGAGCGGGCGTCCAGGAGAGGTTCCACACCGCGAGGCGGTCTTTGTCGCCGGATGAGGCCGTGAGGCCGTTGTTGAGGATTTCTATTACGAAATCGCCCTGGCACTCCACGTCCCATGAGAAGCCGTAGGGGTGGCGCGACTGGATATTGTCGACCGTTACGGAGGTGGAGAGCACCACGGCACCGTCCTGACGGATATTGACCGTGAAGCCCGCTCGCCGCTCCTCAAACGGGAAACCGTAGCTGAACTCCAGCCGACTTATACCCCCTGAAAGCACCGGCGACACAATCGAGCCCAGGCCTCCTATACGGCCGTTGAGCACCGGGCCACGCACGGAGGCATCGCCCATAAAAGTGAAAATGTTCTGCGAAGGGGAATCCTCCGCGCCACCGCTCGCCACGGCGCAATACTTTGCCGTCCAGCCGCGCACGGTCGTGTAAGTCCCGGCATAGCCCGTGGCGTTACTGCCACCGTTGAGAGTCGAGAAATCGGCGCAGTTGTCAGGTTCGGACGGCGGTTCCGGAGTGTCTGGGCCATCGGGAGCATCCGGATTGTCGGGATCATCTGGAGCGGGACGAGAGAAGCCCTCGATGTCATCACCGCTGCGGGGATAGACATGCCACACCGTCGCACCCTTTTCAGCCGACGTGGACACAATCCCCGTAACGGATCCCATGCCTGCGATGGCCGAAGCATCCCAGTCAAAGGCTTCATCAAAAGGCAATGACATGATGATGGTTGCACCATTGGCCTCGCGCAGAATATAGTCGTCACCGTCGCGTCCGTCAAAACTTACGTAGTCCAGCCTCACCAGGCGGCTCTGCCAGCGAAGCAGCGCGTCATCAGCATCCAGATGGCTCAGGGGCATCGCTATGGCTGAAGCCTGCGAGACATTCGGCTCCCCTATAATCTTGAGCACAGCGCTGCGTTCGGCGCTTCCGAGCGGAGAGAGCGCGCCACCTTTTCCAAGCATGAACACCGTTTCACGTCGGCCGGCCATCAGACCGCCGGGCGACAGCTCCACCTTCTGCCCTACTGCATACTTCGACGCTTCCGCTTCCGGTGAAACTTCCAAGGTCAAGGCACCCGACGAATCACCTATCACCACCCTGCCCGGACGGGGAACATCCGTGGCGAGCACCACTCCTTCTATGAGAATGCTGCGGCCGTCGGTCGACTTTATCTCCCGCGAATAATCATCCGTGCCTTCCTGCCAGAATGCGGCCTTGAAATCGGCAACGGTCATTTTGGAAATCAACGTTTTATCGGTATCGTGAAGCGTTGGCGGCTGCACATCGCCTCCGCATGACCACACAATGGCCAGAGCGGCCACACACATCCCGTAGACTTTTATCAGCTTTTTCATGGTTAAGAGCATAAGGTGTCGCAATATACGAATAATTAAGTAACTTTACGGCCTAATCATGTCATATTTCCAAATCATGAACCGATTTATAGCCATAGCGCTGATTCTCATATCTGCCGCCACTTCCGCAGCAAAGCCGCCCCGGACACGAAGCGTCGCCGCGCCGCAACCGCCCACGGTCTATGGAGTGGCATTTTACAATCTCGAGAATCTATTTGACACCATCAATACCAACGGCAGCTACGACCTCGAATTCACACCCGCCGGAGCCCGCAAATGGGACACGGAAAAGTACCGCGCCAAGATCTCGAATCTCGCCTCGGCAATAGCAGCCATGACCTGTGCCGACACTCCAGCGGGCCCCGCGGTGATAGGAATAGCCGAGGTGGAAAACCGCGATGTGGTGGCCGACCTGGTAAGTTCTCCCGAGCTTGCCAGGAGCAATCTCGGCATAGTCCATCACGACTCGCCCGACCAGCGCGGAATTGATGTGGCTCTGTTGTTCAACCCCGAACTGTTCACCCCGCTGGATGTTTCCACCCACACCCTGCGCATCGCCTCAGAGCCGCAGCTGCGCACCCGCGACCAGCTTTGCGTGACGGGCGTGCTGGGCGATGCCGATACGGTGAGCATAATCGTCAATCACTGGCCGTCGCGCCTCGGCGGCAAAAAGGAAAGCGAACCGCGCCGCATCGCCGCGGCAAACCTGTGCCGGCAGATTTCCGACTCTCTTTGGCGCCGCCATCCAGACCGTGGGATAATAATAATGGGCGACCTCAACGACGACCCTCACGACACCTCATGCGCCGTGACCCTCGGCGCCGACAAACGGGCCGAAAACGTTCGTCGCCACGGCTTCTACAACCCATGGTGGAAAATGCTTGACGCCGGAAGAGGCACCCTCGCCTACCGGGGAAACTGGAATCTTTTCGACCAGATAATAGTGAGCGGCACCCTACTGCCTGCCCACAACGGCAAACTGCAACTGAAACGCGCGCGAATAAACAACTTTGACTTCCTGCGCGACGACGACGGCCGCACCCCTCGCCGCACCTACCGATCCGGTCGCTGGCTCAACGGATATTCCGACCATTTCCCCACCGAAATCTATCTGGAAAAAAGATAGTGATACGGGAGGGAGCCAAAACTATCCTCATCCCTCCCTTTTTTGCGACATCAGTTTTGCTCCCTCGTGCTAATTACCCTCACCCTATCAATCATAAATTACCCTTCAAAAGCCTCTTCCCGAAGGACTTTCAGGCATCTCCAAGATATTTTCATGACTTTTCTCAAAGAATTATCTCAAAATAATTCCAATATTTTTAAAAATTTCCTTGCAGTTCCAGAAAATAGCATTACCTTTGCATCGCTAAAGCGAAAACCACGCCGACGCAAACTGACTCCGTAGCTCAGTTGGTAGAGCAAATGACTCTTAATCATTGGGTCGAGAGTTCGAGCCTCTCCGGGGTCACTAAAGGGTCTATCAGACCGACGAATTCCTCTGAAAATCATTGATTTTCAGAGGTTTTTCTTTTTGCCCCAATCCCCAATCGGCGCAGAATATTGAAACTGCGGGTGTGCAAGAAGGTGGCAATAAAAATTGCACCTTGTTTTGCCACCTCGGAAGACTCTATTTCATTATTTTTCAAAGATATACGAGAGATATAGCCGTCGGGGGCCTGCCACCTCGCAAGGTGGTTACAGGTGGCAAAGAATAATCCTGAACTTTAGAATAAGCAGGCTTATTAAGCCTACAACAAGCACCGTTGCCACCATTTTTAGCTGCCGGTATAGTTAAAAAATGTTACGCAAAGGTGGCAATTTGAGGTGGCAATTCAACATTATTCGTTGAATTGGTCGTTTTGCCACCTCGCAAACCCGGATATTTCATTTGTCCTTCGGATGTGCAGTTTGTGTACCCGAGAAAAAATTTGTATCTTTAGTTTAACCATTAAAGCCACAAGTCAAATGAAATTATCCAACGAGAGCTACTTCTCACTGAACTTCATGGTCAGGAGAAGCCGCCCCAACAAAGAGGGCGAATTTCCCATTCTGCTGCGAATAACGATGAATGGGCAACGTGCGGAGGTATATACCAACCGGTATGTAGCTCCCAACAACTGGGATGCGTCCAAAGGTCAGTCGAAAGGCAAGACCAAGAAGGACCTTGAACTGAACCGCTACCTTGACACCATCCGTACCAAGATATGCGAAATACACAACCAGCTCGTCATGCGCGATGAGATGGTCAATCCCGACACTCTGAAAAAGGCATTCCTCGGCAAGCTGCAAAAGCCGACGATGCTCTGCGAGGCGTTCCGCGAACTCAACAAGAAGGTAAAGGACCGCAACGAGCGTGGTGACATCTGCGAGGGTACGCGCCTGCGCTGGGAGCGATGCGTCAAGTATCTGGAGGAATTTCTCATCGACAAGCACGATGTGAAAGATATTCCGATGAATAAACTGACATCCGGAATGGTTGACGACTTCGAGCATTTCCTGCGCATAAAAAAGGGATGCGCCAACAACGCCGCTGTCCGTTATATCCGCTATCTCAAAAGCGTTATACGCACCGGTATCGCAAACAAATGGATTGAAGATGATCCATTCGTGGGCAAACGCTATGTCCGCACCAAGCCGAAGCGAGAGAAGCTCACGGAAGCTGAACTCCAGCGCATCATAGAGCTTGACCTCAGCGAACTGCCCCGTCTCGACCTCGTGCGTGACACTTTCGTGTTCTGCTGCTTTACGGGGCTGGCTTTCGCAGACATTTCCACCCTCAAGCGTGAACATGTTGTCACCGATGACAAGGGCGAGATGTGGATACGCAAGGCCCGCGAGAAAACAGATGAAATGAGCGTAATCCCGATGCTGGAGATACCGCGCAGACTGATGGAGAAATACCGCTGTCACCCACGGGTTGTGGAAAAGGACACCGTCATACCGGTTATCTCAAACCAGCGTATGAACTCGTACCTTGATGAGATAGCAAGCAAGGCGGAAATCAAGAAACACCTGACGACGCATATCGCGCGCCATACCTTCGCCACAATGTCGCTCAACAATCATGTGCCTATCGAGACGGTATCGAAGATGCTGGGACATAAAGACATTGCCACCACCCAAATCTACGCGACCATGCTTGACCAGACAGTATCCGAAGATATGGGCCGTATGAGAGACAAGTTCGATAGCCTGAAAGTTGACATCAAACCGTTGCCGGAGAAGCCGACAACATTTGAGCGTCCGCCACAGCCTAAGCGCGGACGACCTAAAAAGACGAAATGACCCAGCGCTAAATGAAAGAGCGACAATCGAGATTTTACTCAGTTGTCGCTCTTAAATTGTTTAATCGTAATATGCCGGATGGAAATTCTCGTCAAGCAGTTGCTGGATTTCATGTTCCGGATAGAGGCATTTGCCGCATATCATATAATACGAGAGTATTCCCCGGTCACGGTAGTTCTGTACCGTGCGCCTCGTCACTTTGAGGCGTTCTGCCACCTCCTTGTCATCGAGGAAACAGATACCTCCCAATACAGGATGATGGCTGTTGCGGATTATGCCGACGGCTTCAAATGCGTTCTGGGATTGTGTACGGGCTGCGATAATACGTCTGTCCGATTTGGTTATAATCTCATTCCCCATAGGCGCCCCTATTATAATTGATACCGTTACGCTCCATGTAACGGATAACTTCGGTGACAGGATACCTGATGCTTCCGTCATCAATTCTGACATAACCTATCTTACCGCCGTTGCGGAGGGATTGCAGGGTTGTCAAGCCTATATGGAGAAAATCGCAGACCTCGGAAGAAGTCATCATGTCGGCTGTTTCCTTTCGGCGCAAGCGATTTGCCAATACTATGACCATATTGCATAGAAGCTCATGCTCGTCAAGGATACAATCGAGAGTCTCCTTCTCAATCAATAATACTTCCATAAGTAATTTGGATTTAGTGGTGGAATGGATGGGAGTATAAAAAGGCAGCGGGTATCCCTCCCGCTGCCTCACCACTAAATCCACAATCAAAAGTAAAATTTATGACTGCGATTCAGTGGCAAAGTTAGCGATTTCTATCCGATTTTCGGCTATGTTGGGCCGGTTATTTTTGATAGAAATGCGATTTACAGCGGATTGCAGCGTTTTACTCTCCGGCTTCGGGCTTGATTGTCTCTATCATACACAGCAGTGAGCCGGAAAAGTCCTCGATTACCGAGCGTCCGGACTGGTCGCCTTGGTAGAGATCATTGGCCTCGAACTGCCATGTGAGCAGCATCTCTGCGAACTCGCGGCCGGCAAACTCGTCATAGACATACTGGCCTTCGGGCGAGAGATACACATCGTCGCCGTCGAGTGTGACGAGTCCCTTGCGTATGAGGCTGTCCAGTGCGCTGCCGTAGTCGCCGGTTTCCAGCGTGTACGGCACGTTGGTGTGCATCATCTCATCGACATACTCCGCCTTTGAGGTAAGGGCGCACATCACATCGGTGAGGGCGTTGGATTCTGCTACCGGGGCATCGCAGGGATATACCGCCGCGTCTGCGATTGTAACGCCTGTCTGGAACGTGCCCGTCTCGGTCACTGCATACGCCTCTCCGGTAATCTCCCACTGGCGGTAGAACACGGCTTCGCCTATCTTGAACTCGACGGTGGCATACTTGCGGCTCGGCTGTTGCTCCACAACCGCCTTCATGCGGTTGAATATGAGCCAGTAGAGCTGCTTCTCCTTTTCGGGCAGTTCCCGGTCTATGGCGCGGAGGGTGATTATCGCGTGGTTGTCGATGGTCGCGTCGTTCTCGCCCCAGCGGTAACCGGGCGTGTCGGAGAATACCGTCTGGATATGTCCACGGAGCTTTTCGGGCAGATGTGAGCAACGTGTCAGTGGCGACGAGATAAGCCCCTTGTCATAAAGGCTCTGTGCCAGCCTGAGAGTCTGGGCGGGCATGAAGCCGAGATTGTTGAAGGCGTCCATCTGGAGCGTGAGCAGTGTGTGAAAACGGATATTGAGGCGGTCGGTCTCGTCAACCGTCAGCGTGGCCGATACCGTCTCACCGACAGGGATTTCTTCGGCGACTGCGAGGGCGTCTTCCTCGGCCTCCCAGACGGCTTCGGATTCAAATCCTTCGCCGCCGTTGACATTCACACGGATTGAATGTCCGTCGGGGATACCGTTATAGTTGTCGAAACGGCCGGTAAGGTCGCCCACATAATCGAGGGCGATTGCCTCCTGACGGGTAAGGTCGTATTCAGGTAGGCCGATATGGAGAAATGTCTGGTTGATGTTGTATATGAACATCAGATCCATGCCTTTCGACACAAGGCCGGTCTGTGCGAGGCGGTGCAGGTGTCGCCCGGACTCGCGGAAGTGGAAGGCGCCGCGTATGGCACCGTAGCTGAGGCGCGTGAGCCACATTCTGCTGCGGGGGCATCCGACACGGAAGTGGCGGCAGATGTTGAAGAAGCGTGCCTGTGCATCGGCTCCGCCGTCGGAGGCGAACACCACTTCACCGGCTTCACGGAACAGGGGCTTGAGCTGTCGCTCCAGCTCTTTCATCGTCACAGACATACGGAACTTGTCGGGCATGAAGGGATATTCTCCCTCGGCCAGTTCGCACAGCGGAGTCTGGCGTATGAAACGGGGCGGGATGTTGGCGACGGTGACGGTGTCGGATGTGTAGATGCCGTTGGCGGCTTCGGTGTTCGCGCCCAGAGAAAGGGCTACGGTCTTGGTGGCGAGAATGTTCTCGCAGATAATAAGAATACCTGTTGGTTGAATTAAATTAGAGAATATTTTATCCGCCCAATCGGATGATGATTAACGAA